>VFZY01000196.1 GCA_016870915.1 Acidobacteriota bacterium
TGGCTTGAAGCATCGAAGCGCTGATCTGAAGCGGACGCCGATGCTACGATCAGAGCCATGTCAGGATGTAACGCTTCGGACGCAGGAAAGAGGACACTCTTATGCGTCGAAAGCGGTTCCAGCATGAACAGTATATTTCAAGCAGCCGCACAGCGCCGCCGTGATCATCAGACCCGCCTTGGGCTATTTGCCGGCTAATAGGCTTTGGCGACCACCACGCGGCGGTCCACGGTGTCACCGGTGAGGATGCACTTGCCCGGGCCGTCGTACTCATCGATGAGCGGAATACACCGGACGCTGGCTTTCAGTTCCTTCACCTTGGCATCCACGGTGGGGTCATCTTTAAGGTGGGTCATGACGAACTTGCCGCCGCCTTTTTCGGCCGTGGCGTCTTTCAGGATAGCTGTAACCTCTTCGAAGCTATTGGCGGTCACCGTGTTTTCACGAAGCCGCACGCGGGCGCGTTCGAGCATCTCCGCCTGCATGGCGTCGAGCGCCGCGGTGACCGCCGCCGCGATACCGCCGATGGGGACCGGAGTCTTTGAGCCGGTGTCGCGGCGCTTGAGCACGGCTGTGCCGGAGGCGACATCGCGCGGGCCGAGTTCAATGGTCACCGGAACGCCGCGCTGTTCCCAATGGAAGAACTTGGCTCCGGGGCTCAGTTCTTCGCGGGCATCAACATGGATGTTGAGGCCCAGGGCGCGCAGTTGGCCGGCGATGGCGTCCACTTTTTCCATGACCATCGCTCGCTCATCGTCCTTGCGGCAGATGGGAACAATCACGGCTTTGGTGGGCGCGAGTTTGGGTGGCAGGACCAAGCCCCGGTCATCCGAGTGGGTCATGATGAGGCCGCCGATCAGCCGGGTGCTGACGCCCCAACTGGTTTGCCAGACGTATTCGAGTGTGCCGTTCCTGCTCTGGAACTGCACGTCGAAGGCGCGGCCGAAGTTCTGGCCCAACTCGTGGCTGGTGCCGGCCTGGAGGGCGAGGCCGTTCTGCATCATGGCTTCTATGCAGAAGCTGCGCTGGGCGCCGGCGAATTTCTCCGCCCGGGTTTTGACGCCGCGGATGACGGGCATGGCCATGGTCTCTTCAGCCACATCGCCATAGATGTGGAGCATGCGCACCGTCTCCTCGTAGGCCTCCTGCTCCGTGGCATGGGCGGTGTGGCCCTCCTGCCAGAGGAACTCCGTGGTGCGCAGGAACATGCGGGTGCGCATTTCCCAGCGCATGACGTTGGCCCACTGGTTAAGCAGGATGGGGAGGTCGCGCCAGCTCTGAATCCAGCGCGAGAAAAAGTGGCCGATGATGGTTTCCGACGTGGGCCGGATCACGTACGGCTCTTCAAGCTTCTTGCCGCCTGCCACCGTCACCACGGCGAGTTCGGGGGAGAAGCCTTCCACATGCTCAGCTTCTTTCTTCAGGAAACTTTCGGGGATGAGGAGCGGAAAGTAGGCGTTCTGGTGGCCGGTGGCCTTGAAGCGCGCGTCCAGGTCGCGTTGCAGATGCTCCCAAACGGCGTAGCCGTTGGGCTTGATGACCATGCAGCCCTTGACGATCTCCGCCGGCTCAGCCATGTCTCCGGCCAGCACGACGTCCTGATACCACGCGGCGAAGTCCTTGGCGCGGGGCGTTATGTTCTTGCTTTTCTGATCGCTCATGATGCGGATGGAAGGGGGGATTCCTTGATTGTACCCCGGCATGGTGGAAGGCCCGGCGTATAGAATCGAACCTGATGGAGCACACACGTTCGCGCGCGTTGATGGAGCGGGCCCGCCAGTCGATTCCGGGCGGTGTCAATTCACCGGTTCGGGCCTTTCGGAGCGTGGGCGGCAACCCGTTGTTTATCGCCCGCGGGAACGGATCGCGGATCTTCGATGAAGACGGCAATTCGTACATCGACTATGTCGGGTCCTGGGGACCGCTGATTCTGGGGCACTGCCATCCATCCGTGGTTCAGGCGCTACGCGGCGTGCTGGAAACGGGGACCAGTTTTGGCGCCCCCACCGAGCGCGAGATCGAACTGGCGGAGTTGATTCGCGATGCCGTGCCATCCATGGAAATGGTGCGGCTGGTGAATTCCGGCACCGAGGCCACCATGAGTGCACTGCGCGTGGCGCGCGGTTTCACGGGACGCGATCTGGCGGTGAAGTTCGAAGGCTGCTATCACGGCCACGTCGATTCCCTGCTGGTGAAGGGCGGCAGCGGCATGGCGACGCTGGGCATTGCCGATTCGGCGGGCGTTCCGCGGGCCTTCGCCGAAACCACGATCTCCTTGCCATACAATTCCGCGGATGCCGTGGAGCAGGCATTTGCGGCGCATGGCGAACGGATTGCCGCGGTGATTGTGGAGCCGGTGGCCGGCAACATGGGCTGTGTACCTCCCGCGCCGGGTTTCCTGGAAGCGCTGCGCGAGATCACGCGGCGCCACGGCGCGCTGCTGATCTTCGATGAAGTGATGACCGGGTTCCGCGTGGCCTGGGGCGGAGCGCAGCAGTTGTACGGAATCCACCCGGATCTCACGGCGTTGGGCAAGGTGATCGGCGGCGGGCTCCCCATTGCGGCCTATGGCGGCCGGGCGGAGATCATGAACCACGTGGCGCCGCTGGGGCCGGTCTATCAGGCGGGCACACTGTCGGGCAATCCGCTGGCGGTGACCGCGGGTCTGGCGATGCTGCGACACCTCAAAGTTCATCCGGAGATTTACGGCAGGATGGATAGTCTGGCCGCCAGGCTGATCGCTGCCGCGCCGCGGGGCGTGACGGTGAATCGCGTGGGGTCCATGTTTACGCTGTTTTTCACGCCCGGCGCAGTGACCGATTGGGCTACCGCGAAGGTGTGCGACACAGCCCGGTTTGGGCGGTACTTTCACTGGATGCTGGAGCGCGGAGTGTATCTGGCGCCGTCGCAGTTTGAGGCCGGGTTCCTGTCAGCCGCGCACACGGAGGAGGACATCGCGCAGACCGTTGACGCAGCCCTTGGGTTTTTCGCAGCCGAGGGGATTTGACGCCGGGCGCCGGTTGAGAATGGCGCGTAGAAGTTCCCGGGCCGGCGTGGGGCGCAGGCCGAGTTCGCGATTGCGTGCTCCGATCTCAAACGCCACGCTCCACTGTGTGGCCAGCGCGCGATACGCGTTGAGGATGGAGACGCGCGGGTCGTAAATGTGTGTGGGCTCGGCGGCCACGCCGTTCAGCTCGATGACTTGAAAGCGGCCGGCGCGGAATTCGGCGGTGGTCGCGGCGCGGATGTCGTAACGTCCCAGGTAGAAGCCTTCGAAGGACTGGCTCAACGTTTCAATGGCCTGTGTGATTTCGGATGTCAGAAGATGGCAGCCATCCAGGAAGATGGCGCCGCGGCAGTGCGAGCCAATCTCGACCAGGGGCACCTGTTCACCCTTCGCGGGCACGGCGTCGAGCGGTGCGCGCGTGAGCCGTTCATAGGTGGTGGCGAGAAATCGCGTGCGCCGGCCGGAACGGATGAGTTCGCGCACGGTGGACGCGCCGTCACCATCCACGGCCGGGAACTCCTTGCAGGTGATGGATACGATCTGGCCTCGAGGCTGGAGCGGATAACGGTGGTAGAACACGCCGAACTCGACACCCGGTACATATTCTTGGACGATGACGCGCCGGGTTTCGCCGCGCAGTCTCGTCTCCAGTTCCTGTTCGTTGCGCACGATGGCGACACCAGTGCCACGCTCGCCGGTATCGGGTTTTATGACCACTGGGAAAGACAGGGCGTGGGTGTTGAGGAACTGATGCACGGCTTTGGGCGTGGGTTGAACAAGCGCCCAGGGGGCGACGTGCTCCGGGCAATCGGCCAGTTGCCGCAGGATGCGCGATTTCGATTCGCCGGTCAGGCCTCCGGTGGGTATGGCGGGGTTGGCCAACGTGAAAACCGTGAGCGAGCGGTGCCGCGCGGCGAGCCACAGGAACCAGGGGACCAGTGGCAAGTAGGCAGCCCAAACGGGCCAGAATTCCCATCGTGTCCATCGGCGCAGACGCTCCATGGTGAAGCGCCTGCGGCCCAGCCATGCGGCGGTCGCGCAAATCACAAAGACGGGCAACAGGGCAATCGGGTGGCGTGAGTTATCGAAGAGCCCGGAAAGCAAAGCGCCGCCGAACGCCACCGTGGCGCCGGTGAGCAGCGGCGTCCAGACCGCGGCGGCCAGCGCGAGGCGGGCGGCAAAGGGTCCAAAGCGAACCCCGAGCATGCCAGCGGCCAGATAGCCGGGCAGGCGCAGGCCTGGCGTGAAGCGGCTCAACAGGACGAAGCCCAGGCCCTTGCGTTCAATCCAGCGGGCGGCTTCCTGGAGTTTTTCAGGTTTGATGAAGCGCCGGACGAAGCGGTGGGCCAGGAGGCGCGGGCTGAGGACGGCGCCGGCGGCGAACAGCAGAAGGTCGCCGGCGAGAATCCCGGCGGCGCAGGCCGCGGTGGCCTCCGGAAACCCCAGGCGGCCCTGGGCGATGAGCACGCCCGCCGCGATGCAAGTCAGGTCCTCCGTGATGAAGGTGGCGAGGGCCAGAGTCAGCAAGTCCAGGAGCACTCAGGCAGCCTCCGCCGCCATCATGGCCATGGCGCGGGTGTTCTCGTGGCGAAGCGTGGAGGGCGCCGCGCCGAAGTTTGGCGGAACCCTGATTCCGAGGTGCCTGAGATTCATCGCGATGAGAGCGAAGTGATGGACGGTGTGGCTTGAAAGCGCCTGCAACTCGCGGCCAATGGTCGACATCAGGAAGGGGTCCTCCAGGTCGAGTGCATCCGCATCTTCCATGCGCACGAAGACCACGTGATCGCGGCACAGCGACTCATGCGCGGCCATGCGGCCCGCGAGGGATTGCAGTTTGTCCAGGGCCACGCGCGAGTAGCGCGCAATGGACTCATCGCGAGCGCGGGCGTCGTAGTCGATGTGGCCGCTCACGGCGCCATCCAGGAAGCAGTCGTAGAGATCGATGATGTGGCGAAAGTGGCTTCCGGTGCGGTGGGCCGTGTAGGCGGCATCGTCCAGGTCCTTAATGACGCTAATGGCCTGATGGAGCCAGTTGATGTTGGTCTCAAACAGAAGACGCTGCCGTTGGGAGAGGCCGGCTGGTTTGTGTCCAATCATGGTGCGGTGTAGATCCGGCGGCGCGGATCCGTTATTCCGGAAAAAACGCCGGAATATTCATGCCGCGACGGCGGATTCGAGCGTCAACCATGAAACTGTGGCGCCTGCCCGCACACTGGCCCGAATATGCCGCGGAAGCGGTGAACCTGGGTGTTTTCATGGTGTCCGCGTGCACGTTTGGGGTGCTGCTGTGGCATCCGGCCTCGCTCTTCAAAGCATTACCGGATGGTGTGGCGCGCCGTGGGGCCATGGGCGTGTTGATGGGGCTGACGCTGCTGGCGATTGTGTATTCGCGGTTCGGCAAGCGGTCAGGAGCGCATATGAATCCGGCGGTGACTCTTACCTATCTGCTGTTGGGCCGCGTGGAGCGTATGGATGCGGCGTTCTACATTGCCTGCCAGTTTGCGGGCGGCGTTGCTGGCGTGGCGTTGGCCGGGTTCGTCATTGGCGGTCCGCTGGCGGACCCCGCGGTGCACTTCGTGGTGACGCGGCCGGGCGGCGGTGGGGTTGGGTGGGCATTCGTGGCGGAGACCGTGATCTCGTTCGCGATGATGCTCACCGTGCTGACAGTGTCCAATCACCCACGGCTTGCCCGGCGCACACCGTTGTTCGCGGCGGCTCTTGTTGCTCTCTACATCACGTTCGAGGCGCCGGTATCCGGCATGAGCATGAACGCGGCGCGGACCCTGGGTTCGGCGGCGGCGGCGCGTGATTTCACCGCTCTCTGGCTCTACTTCATGGCGCCTCTGGCAGGCATGCTGGCGGCGGGAGCCACCTATCGGTCCTGGCGTGGCGCGCACCGTATCTTTTGCGCCAAGCTGCACCACCACAACGACCAGCGCTGCATTTTCCGATGCAGGTTTTCATCTCTGAAGGCAATATGAACAACCACTACGACGTGATCATTATCGGCACGGGCGCCGGCGGCGGCACACTGGCGCGAAAGTTGGCCCCTTCCGGCAAGAGGATTCTGCTGCTTGAGCGCGGCGGCTACGTCCCCCGGGAGAAGGACAACTGGAATCCGCGGGCCGTGAATGTGGAGGCAAAGTATCAGACGAAGGAAGTCTGGCACGATCGCGCGGGCGAGCCTCTGCATCCGCACACAAACTACGCCGTGGGCGGGAACACCAAGTTCTACGGCGCCGCTCTGTTCCGGTTCCGCCGCGCGGACTTCGGTGAACTGCGGCACCACGGCGGCGTCTCACCCGCGTGGCCCATCGGCTATGACGACCTGGAACCGTTCTACGACGAAGCGGAGCACATGTATTATGTGCATGGGAATCGCGGGGAAGATCCCACCGAGCCCTCGGCGGCGTGCCCCTATCCACACCCGGCCGTCAGCCACGAGCCGCGTATTCAGGCCCTGAGCGAGGACTTCTCCGCGCAGGGCCTCCAGCCGTTTCACACCCCGCTCGGCGTGCGGCTGGATGAAACCAATCCGCGCAGCAGCCCGTGCATACGCTGTGCCACCTGCGATGGTTTTCCCTGCCTGCTTTCGGCCAAGAGCGATGCTCAGGTGTTGGGCGTTGACGTCGCGCTGGCCCATTCGAACGTGGAACTGCGCACCGAGACAAAGGTGGAGAGGCTGCGCACGTCGACTTCGGGCCGGGAGGTCACCGGCGTCGAGGTGTCGCAGGGCGGCGCGCGGGAGACTTTGACCGCCGATATCGTGGTGGCGGCCTGCGGAGCCATCAACTCCGCCGCGCTGCTGTTGCGAAGCGCGAATGAGCGGCATCCGCGCGGGCTGGCCAACGGCTCCGATACGGTGGGGCGCCACTACATGGGCCACACGAATTCCGTGTTGATGGCGGTCTCGAAGTGCCCGAACCCTACCGTGTTTCAGAAAACACTGTCGCTGAATGACTTCTACTTCGGCAGCCCGGAGTGGCGGTACCCGATGGGACACATTTCGTTTGTGGGGAAGCTGGATGGGGTGACGCTGAAGGCGGGTGCGCCGCCGCTCACTCCGGGTTTCACGCTCGATCTGATGGCGAACCATTCGCTCGATTTCTGGCTTACGTCGGAGGATCTGCCCGATCCCGATAATCGCGTGACGCTCGACCGAGAGGGCAACATCGTGCTCTCCTACACGCCAAACAATGAGGAGGGCCACCGGCGGCTTGCGGAGAAGTTGAAGGACCTGATGCGGAATCAACGGCGATGCGGCGTGCACGGCCACGATTGCCACCAGGGGCTCTTCTCGCGGAACCTCTTTCTGGGCCAGCGGATTCCGCTTGCGGGCGTGGCGCACCAGAACGGCACGGTCCGTTTCGGGCGAGACCCGCGTACGTCGGCTCTCGACGTGAACTGCAAGGCGCACGAACTGGACAACCTGTATGTCGCCGATGGCAGCTTCTTCCCTTCGAGCGCGGCGGTGAATCCGGCATTGACGATCATGGCCAACGCACTGCGAGTGGGTGCGCATCTGCTGGAAAGGATGAACTGAGATGACACGGCGCTGCTTCTTATTGGTTGCATTGTGCGCGGCGCCATCGCTGCATGCCGATGGCGGCGTGAAGCGGGCGTCCGCCGTGGAAGGTGTCAGCATCACCGTGAGCGACCTTGACCGGTCTGTTCGCTTCTACACCGGCGTTCTGGGCTTTGAGCGGATGGACGAGCGTGAGACCGCCGGCGCGGCGCTGGAACAACTGACGGGCGTCTTCGGCGCGCGGACTCGGTCGGCTCGGCTGCGGCTGGGCGATGAGCAGGTGGAACTGGTGGAGTATCTGGCACCTGAGGGGCGTGCGTTTCCGGCCGGATCACGCGGGAACGATCTGTGGTTCCAGCACATCGCGATCATTGTGAGCGATATGGCCCGGGCATATTCCGTGCTGCGGAGCCACAATGTTAGGCATGCTTCGACGGGTCCGCAGCGGCTGCCGGATTGGAATCCGAATGCGGGCGGGATTGAGGCGTTCTACTTCCGCGATCCTGATGGACACTTTCTGGAGATTCTGGCTTTTCCGGCCGGCAAAGGCGACCCGAAGTGGCGCCGGTCCACGGCCAAGCTGTTTCTGGGCATTGATCATACGGCGATCACGGTGGCGGACACGGAACGAAGCCTGCGGTTCTACCGTGACGCGTTGGGCATGAGGGTGGCTGGGGCCAGCGAGAACCACGGCACGGAGCAGGAGCACCTGAATCAGGTCTTCGGAGCCCGGCTGCGAATCACAGCCCTGCGGGCGCCGTCCGGGTTTGGCATCGAGTTGCTGGAGTATCTCTCCCCAACGGGCGGCCGGCGTTATCCGGAAGACGCCCGCGCAAATGACTTGCTGCACTGGCACACCACGCTGGCGACGCCCGACGCGGATGATGCGGTGAAGGCGCTGCGAGGGGCCGGCGCCGCGGCCGTCTCTTCCGGGAAGGTTGACGGGGCATTCCTGCTGCGCGACCCGGATGGGCATGCGCTGTTGCTGCGGGAGAGGAGGGGCCAATGAAGCGGAACGCGGAAAGCGATCGCCTGGAGGAAACGCGGTTGAAGAAGGCCCATTGGAAGCGGTGGGGGCCGTACTTGAGCGAACGGGCATGGGGCACGGTGCGAGAGGACTACAGCCCGCATGGCACGGCGTGGGAGTACCTGCCGCACGATCATGCGCGGTCGCGGGCCTACCGTTGGAACGAAGATGGCATTGCGGGCGTCTCTGACCGGCACCAGAGGATCTGCTTCGCCGTGGCGATGTGGAACGGCCGCGACCCCATTTTGAAAGAGCGGCTGTTCGGGCTGACCGGCAATGAGGGCAATCACGGCGAGGATTGCAAGGAGTGCTACTACTACCTGGACTCGACACCCACGCACTCCTACATGAAGTACCTCTACAAGTACCCGTGGGCCGCGTATCCGTATCAACAGTTGATCGATGAGAACCAGCGGCGCGGGCGTGCCGGCCGTGAGTTCGAACTGGTGGATACCGGTGTCTTCGATGGCGGGCGCTATTTCGATGTGTTCGTGGAGAACGCCAAGGCGGATGCCGAGGATCTCCTGATCCGGATCACGGTGGCGAACCGCGGACCGGACGAGGCGGAGATCTCGCTGGTGCCCACCATCTGGTTCCGGAATACCTGGAGTTGGGAGGGGTCGCCGAGGCCGGAATTGCGGGCGGTGGAGGGTGCGGTGCAACTGGACGAACCGCGCTACGGCCGCCGATGGCTGGTGTGCGAGGGCCAACCGGAGTTGCTGTTCACAGCGAACGACACCAACACCCGGCGTCTGTTTGGCGACGAGAACGGACCGCGCTACGCGAAAGATGCGTTCCATCAGTATGTGGTTCACGGCGACGCGGATGCCGTGAATCCCGAAAGGCGCGGCACCAAGGCGGCGGCGCTTTACCGTCTGCGCGTGCCGGCGGGTGGCGACACCGTGATCCGGCTTCGTCTCGCGCCGCACCGCGCGGAGGTGGGCGGCGGCTTCGACTCTGTGTTCGCGCGCCGCGTGCAGGAGGCGGATCAGTTCTACGCGTCGCTGGCGCCGGACGGCATTTCCGAGGATGCCCGCAACGTGATGCGCCAGTGCTTCGGCGGCCTGTTCTGGAGCAAGCAGTTCTATCACTACGTGGTGCGCGACTGGCTGCAGGGCGATTCCGCCCAGCCCGCACCACCCGCCGCGCGCCGTGGCGGCCGCAACGGCGAGTGGACGCACCTCTACAACGCCGACGTGATCTCCATGCCGGACAAGTGGGAGTATCCCTGGTATGCGGCCTGGGACCTGGCATTCCACTGCGTCCCGCTGGCGCTGGCGGATCCGGACTTCGCGAAGGAACAGCTGATGCTGATGGTGCGTGAGTGGTACATGCACCCGAACGGGCAACTGCCGGCGTATGAGTGGGCTTTTGGGGACGTGAATCCGCCCGTGCACGCCTGGAAGGCGTGGCGAGTCTACAAGATCGAAAAGAAGCGGCGGGGCAAGGGAGATCGCGTCTTTCTGGAGCGCATCTTCCACAAACTGCTGCTCAACTTCACCTGGTGGGTGAACCGCAAGGACGCCGAGGGCCGGAACGTCTTCCAGGGCGGCTTCCTGGGATTGGACAACATCGGCGTCTTCGATCGCAGCGCGCCCCTGCCCACGGGCGGCCACATTGAGCAGGCGGACGGCACCGGCTGGATGGCCATGTATTCACTGAACCTGCTGGCCATTGCGCTGGAACTGGCGGCAGAGGACCGGGCCTATGAGGATGTGGCGAGCAAGTTCTGGGAGCACTTCCTGTACATCGCCCATGCGATGAATCATCTGGGAGATGCCGAAGACGGAAGCGGGATGTGGGATGCGGCGGACGGCTTTTTCTACGACGTGCTGCATACGCCCGGGAACGGGCACCAGGCGTTGAAGATCCGGTCGATGGTGGGGCTGATTCCGCTGTTCGCCGTGGAGACTCTGGAACCGGCGGTGATTGACCGGTTGGAGGGGTTCAAGCGGCGGCTGGAGTGGTTCATCGGCAACCGGAAGGACCTGACCGGCAGTGTCGCCTGCATGAAGAAAGCCGGCGCGGGAGAACGGCGGCTGCTTTCGATTGTCGATGCCGGGCAGTTGCGGCAGGTGCTGGAGCGGATGCTGGATGAACGTGAGTTCCTTTCGCCGTACGGAGTGCGGGCGTTGTCGGGCGCCCACGGCGAGCAGCCCTATCGTTTCGTGGCCGGCGGCGCGGAGTACCGGGTGGCCTATGAGCCGGGTGAATCGAGTAGCGGCCTGTTTGGTGGAAACTCGAACTGGCGCGGTCCGGTCTGGTTTCCGGTGAACTTTCTGTTGATAGAGTCCCTGCAGAAGTTTCACCACTACCTTGGCGATGAGTTCCGGGTGGAGTGCCCCACCGGTTCGGGGCAATGGATGACCCTGTGGGAAGTGTCGGCGGAACTGTCACGCCGCCTGACGCGGATCTTTCTGCGGGATGAAACAGGACGGCGCGCCGTGCATGGCGGCGACCACCGCTATCGCGACGATCCGCATTGGCGGAATCTGGTGCTTTTTCACGAGTACTTTCATGGTGACAACGGCAGTGGAGTGGGAGCAAGCCATCAAACGGGCTGGACGGGTCTTGTGGCCAAACTGCTGCAGCAAAGCGGCGAGGGCTGAGCGCCTCCGGAACCGGTTCGATGGTACGTATCCGGCATTCGCCGATTCGACGTTGGCACTCCCGGCCCTCCGGCTAAGCAAGAAATGCGGGAGCGACCGGCTTGTTTGCCGGACTCTCCCGCCTTCCTCCATCCCTTTTCCGGGGCGCCGAAATAAACACCCGGCTAGCTCGCCCGGCGGCGGCGCCGCAGGATCCCCGCCACCACCAGCACCACTTCTGTCAGAGCCACGGTGGCCGGCTCAGGCGTCTCCGCGGTCACCTTGAACGGGCTCACGCCATGGCTGCCTATCAGGCTGTCCGAATAGGTAACGCTGCCCACCAGTGGGTAAGAGACATTCATCGTGCCGGACGATGCGTGCACCCCCAGTGTGAGCCCCGCGCTGCCGCTGGTGGCGACCGGTCCTTCCAGCCCGCCCCCTGAAAAACCCGCCGGTCGTGCGGGACTCGTCCCAACTGCTTTGAAAGGTATTGCTGTAGTCGTGGCTCTGAGCGTGGCCCGGTGCCCAGAGGCTCAGGTTCCTGGCCTCAAAGGGTGCGCAAAATCCCACCGATCCGGCCGGCGGTGCGAACCGCGAACAGGGCTGCGAAGGTTGCGAACAGTGGTTTCGTCATGGCTTCTCTTTTGCTTCCGGCGATCTTCAATCTCCGGGTCACACTGGGAAGCGCATCCGCCCCGAAATGGGGGCCACACGATTTGGTCTTCGCGTTGGATTGTAGCCGAGAAAGCAAAATGGCGGGTCCCACCCGGGAGCCCGCCATTGGCAAAGGAATACCGTCCGGTTACGAACGGCGGCGCAGCAGGTCAGCGGCGCCCAAACCCGCCACAATCATCGTCCAGGTGCCCGGTTCCGGCACGCCGCTTGCGGTTCCGAAATCACCGCCCACGGCCCAGTCCATGTCGGTAGCGGCATTGATGGACGCAAGCGCGGCCGCGTTCAAGTGGACCATGACGGTGGTGCCATTGTCAGCCGCGCTGAACACGCGGCTGCCGAACACTGTGCCCGTACCCAAGTCGGCGTAGATCCCGACGCCGGCCATGGCGCCGAGAAGGTCCGAAGGAACGGTATCCACCTCGTACATCGTGTAGGTGCCGCTCGCGCTGGGACTGATGTACCCCGGGGAACCACCACCCTCAAGGTAGGACTGAAGATAAGCTCCGGTCACAGCCAGACCTGAGCCCGGGATGGCGAAGACGAAAACATTCCGGAAGGCGGAGTCCGATCCGCTGCACGCGTCCGAGGAACCGCAAACGCCGGCGATCCAGTTGCCTCCGCCATTCGGTGTTCCAGTGCTTAAGTACCAGCCAGCCAGACTGGCAGCCACCGAGGCCGTGGACGAGTCGGAATAGGTCAGCTCCAGGGTCGGGGCTGCCGAATGGTGCGAGTAGGCGAAGACCGCATGGCTAAGCCCCGCCTGGGCGGGAATCGAGGCGGCAAAAGCCGCGAATGCGAGAAAAGTTGTTTTCAAAGGTACTTCCTCCTGCAGTCAACCCTAGCATTCCCTGTCGAGCGGTGCAACCTAAAACACCAGATGATGGTACTAGTCCCCGTGGCCGGTTCGCCCGTGGTGAAAACGGGCGGGTGAAAATGGGCGGGTGAAAATGGGCGTGTGAAAATGGGCGATAGGATGGTCC
>VFZY01000197.1 GCA_016870915.1 Acidobacteriota bacterium
CTGGTCAAGCACGCCCGCTACTACTGGCTGATGTTGGCTGAGAGCCATCTGACGCGCCGGCTGTTCGGGAGCATGGTGCGGCGGATCGAGGCGCTGCCGGCGGGGTGAAGATCGGCCCGGAGAGGTGGAAATCTTGAGAGAAAGGAGGCTGGGAGGGAGAGGTGTCGAAAGAACTGCTGGAAACAGGCATGTTGTCAGTTTTCGTTTTTGTGCGATGGTCGAAAGAAGCCATCCGCAGGCACTGGCCCGCCCTCGGAAAGGGGATTCTGATCAAATCCGGCACGGGAGTGAGGCGTTGGTGTAGACTGTTGGGGTCCGGGAGACCCAAAATGGAAATCCCGGGTAAAACGTTCCCCGGATAATGTCCGTCAGCCAGTACGTCACCGGAAAAGTCGCGTTGCCGTAGCCTTGTTTCGCATTGAGGATCAGGTTGGGAATGCAGTTTGTGAGAGCCGCCAGCAGAATCACGACGAACGCCGTGCTGCGGACAACGCCTTGAATCTCGCTCCAGACGGCCCGGCGCCGCCTCGGCTTCCGCCGCCCCCGCCTTGACCCGCCGGGCCCGTTCCGCGAAGCTGAACTTCCAGCAACAGAATCCGAATACCGCTGCACCCACGGACATCCACAGCAGCCGGTTCCACAGCATCATGCCTTCCAGGCCCAGCGCCACCGTGTTCTTTTCCGCCACCGTCCAGTACTTGGTCATCAGAGAGAACGTGCGCATCCCAAATGGATCCAGCAGCATCGCCAGCCGCTCATTCTCGATGTCGCTCGCCAGCGCCTCGCCCACGCCGTAGCCCACCATCATCACAATCGACCCGACGAACGAGATCACCGTGCTGCGCGTCAAAGCCGCAATCGTGAAAATCACCGCGGCCATGAAAACCGCGTTCGGAATCGCGAAATCCACAATTCCCAGCAGATGCGCCTGCCAATGCACCGGCCCCCAGCGCTCCGCATCCACCCACGGCATCCAGCGCGCCACAATCACCCCGGCCGAGACACCCAGCATCGGGATCACCGAAACCACAACGGAGCCCAGGAACCGCCCCCACAGGAAATCCCGCCGCGAAACCGGCGTCGAGAAAACCATCTGCCAGGTCCCGTTCGCAAAATCCCGCGCCGCCGCCGAATTCACGAACGCTGTGATCATCAGCAGCGTCAGCAAACTCGTCACCGAATAGAAGTTCTGGATCACATGCGGCGCATTGCGATGCGTGTTCTCAAGCTGCGAACCCACCACCAGGGAGTCCGTGCTCGCCGCACCGAAAATCAGCAACGCTACAATCGCCGTGAACACCCACAGCATCATGCCGCGCAGCCAGTAGCGCACTTCGAAGGAAAAGATCGTCCCCAGCATGGCTAGGCCAGTCCCGCGATTCGCGCGAAGAACACGTCTTCCAGGTCCGGCCGGGCCGGCGCAAAGCCCTCCTCGGGGCAGCCTTCGCCCAGGACGTGAATCAGCGGACGCCCGGCCACCAGCTTGCTTGAGATCACACGGTGGCGCGCCTCAAGCGCCGGCAGGTCCGCCTTGCTCACCGTCCGCTGCCACACCCTCCCGTCAAGAGCGGCCACCGCGTCGTCCGGCGACCCCGCATACAGCACGCGCCCCTGATGAATGATCGCCATGTTCGCGCACAGTTCCATCACGTCCTGCACAATGTGTGTGGAAAGGATCACCACCACGTTTTCGCCAATCTCGGCCAGCAGATTGTAGAAACGATTGCGTTCACCGGGGTCAAGCCCCGCCGTTGGCTCATCCACAATCAACAGCTTGGGGTTTCCAATCAATGCCTGCGCCACGCCGAATCGCTGCCGCATGCCCCCCGAATAGCTGGCCAGCGGCTTCTTCCGGACATCCCAAAGGTTCACCCGTTTGAGCATCGCTTCCACCACATCGCGGCGCTCGCCAGCTTTTACCAGGCCCTTCAACACCGCCAGATGATCCAGCATGTCCAGGGCGCTGATCCGCGGATAAACGCCAAAATCCTGAGGCAGATACCCCAGAAAGCGCCGCACTTCATCCTTCCGGTGAAGGACATCAAGCCCGTCTAACTCCACCTGCCCCGCATCCGGTTCAAGCAGTGTCGCCACAATCCGCATCAGCGTCGATTTTCCGGCGCCATTCGGCCCCAGCAAACCAAACATTCCCCGCGGAATCGTCAGGTCGACGCTGTCCAGCGCCCGAACTCCATTCGCATAGGTCTTGGTCAGACCCTTGATTCGCAGTTCCACGACGGGCCCCTTATGAGTAAGTAATAGACGCTTAACTAATAGACGCTAAAGCAGAAAACGTCGTTCGAGCCTTCCGGAGAAAGCCCATATTCGCCGTTCTCCAGATTCTCCGATGCCTCCAGCTTGTACAACCCCTCGCCAAGCTGCGTCACCGTGACACGCAAAGGCCTTGGACTGTCCTTCTTCGGCTTGGTGGGCAGGGTAAGTTCCCGGCGCCCGTTCTTCACCTCGAACCGGTACAGGCTCAGCCGGCGCGGGTCCAGCTTCGACGTCTGAATGAGAAACACGGGCTCCGCCAGAGGTGTCCTCGGTTTGGCCGAGGCGCCCGCCAGGCTGTACAGCAGGGCGTCCTTCACCTTGCTCTCCTGCGCCGTGGCCAACTCGGTCTCCACAAGGCTGTCGGCGTGCACCAGAAAAGGAAGGTCGTTCTTGGGCGGAATCGGCCCCTTGTACTTCTGCGCGGCAACAGGAGCCGCCAGGCAGACAAGCAGCGCGGCGGAAGCGATTCTCTGGATCATCACGTTTCGATTCTACCTCCCGGCCGCCCTCAGCGCCCCGAACGTGCACTGGGCGATAATGTCCGGGTATGACACTCCGTGGCGTCCTCCTGGCAGCCCTTCCTCTCCTGCTGTTCGCGCAGCACGAAAAAGAAGGCGACAAGAGCAAGCATCCCTTCATCGGCAACCCGGCTGAAATCGAGGCCGGACGCAAGCTTTTTGCCAACGGCTGCGCCGCCTGCCACGGCGTGGAAGGCCAGGGCGGCCGCGGACCGAATCTCCGCGAACGCGTGGTCTGGCACCCGCTCGATGACGACGCCATGTTCAAGGCCATCGACAAGGGAATCGGCGGCGGCATGCCGCCCGCGAATCTTCCCGCCGATCAGGTCTGGCGAATCGTGGCCTATGTCCGGTCGCTCACTTCACCCGCCATCGACAACAAGGTTCCCGGCGACGCCTCCGCCGGCGAGAAGATCTTCTGGGCATCCGCCACCGGCTGCTCCGGATGTCATGCCGTCCAGGGACGCGGCGGAAAACTCGGGCCGGACCTCGGAAACATCGCCGCCACCCGCTCCGCGGCGCAACTTCGCGAGTCGATTCTCGATCCCGACGCCAACGGCGCCGCCGGCTACAAGCCGCTCACGGTCACGCTCAAGACCGGCAAGACGCTCAAGGGCGTGGCCCGCAACCGGTCCAACTACTCGCTACAGCTTCAGGACGCCACCGGCGAGATCCACCTCATTCCGGTTGGCGATGTTCGCGACATGAACCTCGGCGCCGGCTCGCCCATGCCCAAGGACTACGCGAAGAAACTGGCCCCGGCGCAGTTGAACGATCTGATCGCCTATCTTGCCAGGTTGAGCCTTCGCCCCGCCGAAACGGCCCAGAAATAGCAACCCGGAGAAATCATGTCCACCGCCATCCAACAAGCATTCCTCAGCACCGTGTTCGCGGCAGCCGCTATCGCGCAGGTCAGGTTCGAAGACATCGTCAAGGGCCCGGGCCGCGACTGGCTCACCGTGGCCGGCGATTACCAGGGCCAGCGCCACAGCCCTCTCACCCAGATCACCACGGCCAATGCCGGAAGCCTCGTATCAAAGTGGGTCCATCACATTCCGAAGGCGAACGGGTTGAGGACGAATCCCATCGTCTCGAACGGCGTGATGTACGTCACCGCGCCCAACGAAGTGCGCGCGATCGACACCCGTTCCGGCCGCCTCATCTGGGCCTACAAGGACCCCCGCGCCAAGAAGGACGATGCCGTCAATCGCGGCGCGGCGATCTTGGGCGACAAGGTCTTCTTCGTCACCGGCGACGTGCACCTCGTCGCGCTTGACAGGCGCACGGGCGCCGCGCTCTGGTCGAAGAAGTACGGCGACACGGCCGACGGCCTGTTCGCCTCCTGTGCCCCTCTGGCCGTCGGCGACAAGGTGATTGTCGGCGTGGCCGGCGGCGATACCGGCATCCGCGGCTATCTCGCCGCCATCTCCGCCACCACGGGCGAAGAAGTGTGGCGGACCTATACGATTCCAGCCAGGGGCGAACCGGGCTCGGAGACCTGGGGCAAGACCATCGATTTCGGCGGCGGCGGCACGTGGCAATCCGGCACCTATGACCCGGAGACCAACACGCTGTTCTGGCCCACCGGCAACGCCTGGCCCGACTTCTACGGCGGCGACCGCCCGGGCGACAATCTCTACACCTCTTCCGTGCTGGCCCTGGATGCCAACACAGGCAAGATGAAGTGGTACTTCCAGTTCACGCCCCACGATGTCCACGACTGGGATGCTCAGGCATGGCCGGTACTGATGGAAATCCCCTGGGAAGGCAAGCCGCGCAAGGTGGTGGTCCACGCCAACCGCAACGGGTTTCTCTATGTGCTGGACCGGCAGACGGGCAAGTACTTGCGGGCCACCAAGCTGGTCGACCTGCTCGACTGGGCCACCGGCATCGATGCCAAGGGGCGCCCCATCCTGGTCCCCGGCAAGGACCCCACGCCCAGCGGCAACCGCGCCTGCCCCGGCGTCCGCGGCGCCACCAACTGGATGTCACCCTCCTACAATCCCGCCACCGGGCTCTTCTACGTGGTGACCCTCGAACAATGCGACATCTTCACCAGTTCCACCAAGGAACCGGAGCCGAAGAAGAACTTCTCCGGCGGCGGCGCCGGCCCCAAGCCAAGTGAGATCGGCCAGTTCTTTCTCCGCGCCTTTGACCCCAAGACGGGCGAGCGCAAGTGGGAGTATCCCATGACCGGGCCCGGCGAATCCTGGGCCGGCACCGTCTCCACGGCCGGCGGAGTGATCTTCTTTGGCGACGATGACGGCCACCTGGTGGCTGTCGATGGCCGCAACGGCCGCCACCTCTGGCACTTCTACACCGGTGAAGGACTCACCGCCTCGCCTGTCACCTACTTGGTGGACGGCAAGCAGCAGGTGGCCATCGCATCTTCCACCGCCATCTTCGCCTTCGGCCTGCACGAACCCGTGGCGCCCGTGGCCGTTCCCAAGACCGTGAAGACCCAGTAGATGGGCCCGCGCTCGGCCCGCGTCCTCTATCGGCTGCACAAGGGGCTGGGGCTCGCGCTGGGAGCCTTCGCCCTCACCTTCGCTGCCACGGGCGGCCTGCTGCTGCTCCGCCAGGAACTCCCGCGCCTGCCCGCCTGTCCGCCTCGAAGCCTGGCCGAAATCGCGGCGGCGGCCGAAGGCAGCGTGCAGGGAATTCTGCTTCCCGCCGAACCCGGTCTGCCCACCACAGTCTATGTTCTGTCGGGCGGACAGTTTTCCCAGGTCCTGGTCAACCCGTGCACCGCCGCGCGCATCGGCGTCAAGGATGGCTCCGGCCTCATCCGGCAGATCCACGTGCGGCTGATGCTCCCCAACCCGTGGGGCCGCGCGGCCGCCGGGCTGCTGGGTTCGTTTCTTCTGCTTTCCGCCGTCACCGGCGCCCTGGTCTACGGGCGGTTCATGCGGGGCAACCGTGGCCAGGCTTTCCGGCGTGGCGTGCGGCGGCAACTCACTCTGTCCGACCTCCACAAGATGGTGGGCATCGCCACACTGCTCTTCCAGGTGCTTCTGATCGCGACCGGCGCCACGCTCGCCCTGGTACCATGGCTGGGACTGCCCCGGACCTCACCGCCCCAGACAGCGCTTGCGGCGCCGGCGCCGCCCGTCGATCTGGACCGCGCCTGGCGGACCGCCCGGCAGGTTCCCGGGTTCGTTCCTCTGAGTATCCTGATCCCCGACCCCACGCGCGGGTTGGTTCATGTCTATGGCAATACCACCCAGCTTCTTTCGACGCGCCTGCGCAGCTGGGTGGCCGTTGACCGAGTGACGTACAAGCTCACAAAACGCTTTGATGAGTCTGACTTAAAGGGACTTAGCCGTATCGTTCATCTGGCGTATCCGCTCCACTACGGTGACTTCGGCTTGCGCTGGGCCTACCTGGTTTTCACGGTGGCAACGCTGGTGCTGCCGCTCTCAGGCTGGGCAATCGCGGCCCTCAAGCGGCGAGCCAACGGTCGAGATTTGCCCGGATGAAATCGTCGTCGTTGAGATCGGGGTACTCGCCGTAAACGCGGTCGATCTCTTCCATTTGACCCGGGGATAAATCCTCATCCGGGTCCAGGCACCACCGCCCGGCCAGCAACCCCTGCCGGCGCAGCACTTCATGCAGCCCGGCGATGCAGCCGCGGAACCCGTTGGCCGCATCGAAGAAAGCGGCATTGCAGTCCGTCACAGCCGCCGCCAGACGCAGCCATTCCGCGGAGGGCTCCTGCTGTTGGGTCCCGCGGTGCATGGCCACGGCGCGCTCCGTCCAGACCGCCCAATGGCCCAAAAGACCGCCGCGAATTCGCATGATTCTGCCCGAAAAACGGTACGGACTCATCAAATCTGACACGATTGTGTCGTCATTTCCGGTGTACAAAGCGAGGTCTTCCCGCCCTGATTCGGCCACCGCGCGGATCACATCGAGGGTCTGGTACCGGTTAAACGGGGCTATTTTCACGGCTACAACGCCCGGAATCGACGCAAAACCACGCCAAAAATCCACCGGTAGAAGCCGTCCGCCCACCGCCGGCTGCAGGTAGAACCCCATCACCGGCATCACTTCCGCCACGGCGCGAACATGGTCCACCAGCTGAGGCACGGTGTGTCCATCGAGCCCGGCGAGGCTCAGCAGGGCCACCTGATAGCCCAAGTCCCTGGCCAACCCGGCCTCGCGCACGGCTTGGGCGGCCGGTCCCACAACCCCAGCCACTCGAACCAGATCCGATCCGGCCAACTCCCCGGCAGCCAGTTCCAGCACCGGCCGGTACAGCCCGATTTCCGGCCGCCGGATGGCGAACTGCGTGGTGTGGACACCCACCGCCACGCCCCCGGCGCCGGCCGCCTTGTAGTAGCGCGTGAGCGCGCGCTGCCGCCGCTCATCCAGCTTCCGCCCCGGCGTCAGAGCCAGGGGATGGGCGGGGATGACAACGCCATCCAGCAACCGCTGATGGAAATTCATCCGCCGATCAATTGGGCGGCATGCTTCAGGGCTTCCGGCGTCAGCCGGCCGGCCAGCATGCGGCCCACCTCCTTCACGCGTTCTTCGCCATCCAGTTCGGCGACGACGGCCACCGTTCGACCGGCTTTTTCCACTTTTTCGACTCGAAAATGATGCTCGGCGAAGCCCGCGATTTGAGCCAGATGGGTGACGCAGAGCACCTGGTTCGACCCGGCAATCGCCTTGAGCCGGCGGCCGACGGTTTCAGCCACCGCCCCGCCGATGCCGGCATCCACTTCATCGAAGACCAGCGTGGGTGGAACATCGCCGGAGCGCTCCACCAAGGTGCAGGTCTTCAAGGCCAGCGCCACACGGGACAGTTCGCCGCCCGAGGCGATCTTTTCCAGGGCCTTCAACTCTTCACCCAGGTTCGGCGAGGCGAGGAACTGCACCCGATCCGCGCCCTGCGCGGACCAAGGGGCCGGTTCCAGGTCCACACGGAACCGCGTCCGGTCCATGGCAAGACCCGCCAGTTCCTTTTCGATGCGGGCTTCGAGGTTCCGGGCCGCTTCCGTGCGGCGCCGGCGCAGGCTGAGGGCAGCGGCTTCGTAGGCAGCCGCCAGGTGGCTCAGTTCCGATTGCAGGGCTGCCCGGCGCGCTTCGGCATTCTCCACGGCATCGAGATTGGCTGTGACTTCCGCCAGATACGCAAGAATGGATTCGATGGCGGGGGCATACTTGCGCTTCAGCTTGTCGAGCAGCGCCAGCCGCTGTTCCACCGCTTCCAGACGGTCAGGGTCCGCTTCCAGGCGTCCCAGATAGTCGCGCAGCTGGTGGGCGCCATCCTGCAGCATCGCCTCGGCGGGCCGGAGGATGTCGGCCACCGGGGCGAGCTTGGCATCGAGGCGCGCCGCTTCATCCAGTTTCCGAATCGCGATGCGCAGCCCGGCCACGGCCGACTCCGGGGCATCGTAGAGGGCCTCATAGGCCGCACGCGCCGCCGCCTCAATGCGGGTGACGTTGTTCAAGAATCGGCTCTCTTCGGCCAGCGCTTCATCTTCACCGGGCTTGAGGGCGGCGGCTTCGATCTCCGTTCGCTGGAAGCTCCACAGGTCGGCGAGGCGCAGCTTTTCCTGCTCCGTCCGCTCCATTTCGTTCAGTTCCTGCTGCGCCGCGCGCCAGGCCTGGTACAGCCGGCCGGCCTCAGCCAGTTCAACCGCCGAGTTTGCGAAGGCATCGAGCATCGTCAACTGGGACGCCGGGGAGAACAGCATCTGCTGATCGTGCTGGCCGTGAATGTCGCCCAATCCGGCCGCCAGTTCCCGCAGCAGCGCCACGGTGACGGGGCGGTTGCCGGCAAAAGCACGCGACTTGCCATTGGCCTGGATCTCACGCTCGACGGCGATCTCACCGTCTTCGACGGCGATGCCCGCGGCTTCCAGAATCCGCTGCGTCTCCGAGCCCGCGGCCACGGCGAAGATGCCCGCCACGTGGGCTCGCGCGGCCCCGGTGCGCACCAGTTCCGCCGACGCCCGTCCGCCGAACAGCAGTTGCAGTGCATCCACCACGATGGACTTTCCGCTACCCGTCTCACCGGTCAACACGTTGAGACCTTTGTGGAATCGCACGCGCACCCGTTCGACGACGGCGTAGTTCTCCACCAGCAGTTCAACCAGCATTCGTTACCAGTGTACGAGAATGGTGGGTTGCAGCCTTTCGTTCCGTTCTTCCGCAACGCCCACCTCACCACGATTGCCGGCAACTTCTGGCCACGCCGCCTGGACACTGGCCGTTACCCGGTGCGGGAGGCGTGGTTTGACACCGAGCCCGGGGTCCGCGTGCTGGCCCACGCACAGGGCGGAGGGCACGGCGGACGTGACGTTATCCTGCTGCATGGACTTGAAGGTTCAAGCGCCAGCGGCTATATGGTAAGTCTGGCGCAGGCGTGTCTGGACGCCGGGTTGGGGGCGTACCGGTTGAACATGCGGACCTGCGGCGGCACGGAGGCGCATGCCCGCACACTCTACCATGCGGGCCTCACCGCTGATCTGCACAGCATCCTTCGGGCGCGTGCTGCTCAAAGTCTGCCGGCGGCGCACCTGATTGGCTTTTCCCTGGGTGGAAACGTGGTCCTGAAGCTGGCCGGCGAATTGAGAGAAACGAACCTGATTGCCTCGGTTTGCTCGGTCTCCACACCGATCGACCTGGAGGCCAGTTGCCGCAAGATGATGCGGCCGGAGAACATCTTCTACCAGCGCCGCTTCGTCGACCGCCTGAAGGCCCGGTACCGGTCGCGTTGTGCGCAGCACCCGGACCTGTATTCGGCCGAGGGCCTGGACGATGTGCGCAGCGTCTACGAGTTCGATGACCGGTTCACCGCCAAGGCGTTCGGATTCGGGTCCGCCGCGAACTACTACGGCACGCAGTCCGCCAACCGGTTCCTGGTCGCTATTCGCGTGCCAACGCTGCTCATTCAGGCAAAGAACGACCCGCTCATTCCGTTCGACTGCTACCGCCATCCGGCGATCGCTCAAAACCCCCACCTGCGCCTGATGGCGCCGGAGCATGGCGGCCATGTCGGGTTCATCTCGCGCCACCAGCCGCGTTTCTGGGTGGACGAAACTTACCTGGGCTGGTTGGCGGGAGTTGAATTCAAAGGAACAAAATAGCCCCGGTACGCGTCCTTCCCTCCGTGCGGCGAACCTCTCCCTTCCGCGAGGCCATACGTGTCGCCGCGGGCAGCCTGCGGGGGAGCAAGCTGCGCAGCTTCCTGACATTGCTTGGGATTATTCTTTCCACCACCACGCTGATCGCGGTGATGGCCGTGATCCATGGCATGGATGTCTACATCGCCCAGAACGTGAGCGACATGGGCGCCGACGGCTTCCGTGTGGTGCGCATGGCGTTCATCGGCGAATGGGACCCGAAGAAGTTCCTGGAGTACCAGAAGAAGAACCCGCAGTTGAGCCGCGATGAGTACGAATTTGTTCGCCAGCGCGCCACGATGCTGCGAGAAATCGGAATGGAGGTGAGCCGCCGCGCTCCGGTGCACTACCAGGGCGAGCGGTCGAGCGAGGTGAACCTGCAGGGCGTTTCGGCCAACATCGGGAGCATCTCAAATATTCAAACCGCGCAGGGCCGCTTCCTGACCGACAGCGAGAACTCGAAACACCTGAATGCGGCATTTATCGGCAATGATCTGAAGGAGAAGTTCTTTCCCAACATCGACCCGGTGGGCAAGCCCATCACCATCGCGGGCCGGCCCTTCACCGTTGTGGGCGTGGCGAAGGCGCAGGGCAACGTCTTCGGCCAGTCCCGCGACAACTTCGCGATGATTCCCATCGAGACCTACTTCCGGATGTTCGGCGCCCGCATGGGCATCCGGTACAACGCGGTGGCGCTGGACCATTCATACCACCTGCGGGCGCAGGATGAGGTGCGCATGCTGCTGCGGGCGTACCGGCGCCTGGGTCCGCGCGCCACGGATACGTTCGCCATCGTTTCCAGCGATTCGCTTTCCAGCGCCTGGGACCGCATGACCGGCGCCATTGCGGCCACGGCCGTGGCGGTGGTGAGCGTGTTCATGGTGGTGGGCGGGGTGGTGATCATGAACATCATGCTGGCGGTGGTGACTGAACGCACGCATGAGATCGGCATCCGCAAGTCTTTGGGGGCTCGGAGGGCAGACATTCTGAACCAGTTTCTGGTTGAGTCCTCCATGCTCTCGGGGTCAGGCGGCGTGGCGGGTGTGCTGATTGCGTGGGTGATCACGGTTGTGGTTCGTAACGCGACACCCATTCCCATGGCGATGCCCGCTTCGGCGATTCTGGTTGGCGTCGGACTGTCCTGCGCCGTCGGCCTCTTTTTCGGTATCTACCCGGCGCGGCGCGCCTCAATGCTGGACCCGATTGAGGCCCTTCGCGTGGAGCGCTGACCGATGCCATTGATTTCACCCACTGTTCTCTCGGGCATGAAGCTGGCCATCGACACGATCCGCGGCCACAAGACGCGCGCGGTGCTCACGGTGCTTGGAGTGATCATCGGGACCGGCACCATCATCGGCGTGGGCAGCATTCTCGCCGGGTTGGATGGCGCCATCACGGGCGTGCTACGCAGCTTTGGCACGAACACGCTGCTGGTGTTTAAGTTTCAGGTGGGCATCCGGTTCGGGGACCTCAGTCCGGATGAGAGGCTTCGCAAGCCGATTTCCCTCGAAAACGCGCGCGCGATTGCCGAGCGCTGTCCTTCCGTGGAATCGGTGAGCCCGTTCCTGTTCCCGCCCTGGAACGGCGTGATTCACCGTGCCAGGTACAGGGGGAACGACACGTTCAATCTGGACATGGGCGGCACCGAGGAAGCATACACGGCGGGCGGACAAGCCGAGATGATCTACGGGCGCTTCTTCACGGAAGTGGAAAACCGCCATCATGCCCCGGTGGTGGTGATCGGCGAGGACATCTACAAGTCGCTGTTTTCGACCGGCGACCCGACTGGCAAGTGGATCGACGTGGATGGCCATCAATTCCAGGTGCTGGGCGCCATGAAGCGGCCGGCCAATGCGTTCCCCGGGGACCCGGACAACCGGCTCCTGTTCCCCTATTACACGATGCGCAAGATGTTCCCGGGGGCTCGCGAGCACATGCTGGTGATTGTGGCCAAGCCCGGACTGCTGGCCACCGCGGCCGACGAGGTGCGCACGATTTTGCGGATCGAGCGGCGCGTGCCGCACGACAAGCCGGACAGCTTTGGGATCTCGACAGCGGACCAGATGATTGAGGATTTTCGCAAGGTGACCGCGATGACGGCGCTGGTGATGGTGGTGCTCAGTTCGATTGGGCTGCTGGTGGGTGGGATTGGCGTGATGAACATCATGCTGGTGAGCGTGACGGAGCGGACGAAGGAGATTGGCGTGCGGAAGGCGGTGGGCGCGCGCCGGCTGGACATCATCGTGCAGTTCCTGACGGAGGCCGTGGTGCTGACGGGGCTGGGTGGGCTTATCGGCATGTCGTTCGGGTATGGAGTCTCCGCGTTGAGCCGGGCTGTGTTCCCGGACCTTCCGACCGCGGTGCCGCTCTGGGCGGCGGCGATGGGAGTGATCGTGTCGATAGGAGTGGGGTTGTTCTTCGGGTTGTGGCCGGCGAACAAGGCGGCCCGGTTGGACCCGGTGGAGGCTCTGCGGTACGAGTAGGGATTTTTGGGAAGCCGCTTCCATGGATCAGCCGGCGGCAGAAGCTGCTTTGATCGACGGTTCCCCCTTCCGCCTCCGCAAGTCACGGTAGACAACCAACCGACAGACCATGCCGAAAAGAAAACGAGGCGAGGTCCATGAGGCATCGAATGGTGAGCCCGGCGATGGGTGCATCCTGTCAAAGGGACTCGCTTAACCCGCTTTTCTCACGGCATCTGATCGCAGCCCAAACTGACGCCGCGGACAAGCTCGAAATGACTCGTGCGGATCCTCCGCGGGTGTCTCGGT
>VFZY01000198.1 GCA_016870915.1 Acidobacteriota bacterium
CCCCTTTCTCCACCATGGTTGCCAGCAGCTTCCGTACCCACCGCTCGCTCACACCCATCCGCTGGGCCGCTTCCCGCTGGGTCACCGTTCTCTGCTGCGCCTGCTTTAACCAGTGCAGTTCGTCTCGCTCCCTCTGGCTCATCGCTATTCGTTCCATCCTTCTGCCATTAAAGGCTGTCAAGAGGAACTTTCTACTTGGCTCGATTAGGAACTTTTCACGTGGCCGCGACACGATCCGGGCGTACATTTGAAAAGCCTATCCCGAATGCCATACAATCACAACGGCGTGAATGGAGGCGCCGGTACGGGTGATGATTCGTAGACACTTCCTGGGAGGCGCGCTAGGAGCCTTGGCGGCCAGCGGCGCCGCGCACGAGTTGAAGATCGGGATGTACCTGCCGGAACTCGGTCTTGCCTTCGACGACTCGTTGGACAAGGCCCGCGAACTTGGCGTGAAGCATGTGTGGTTCAACAAAGCCGAGGGAGAGCGCGAAATCGCGGAGATGAGCGACGCCGAGGCGGACCGGATGGTCGATCGCGTCAGGCGGCGGGGAATGGAGATCTTCGTGCTGAACGCCGGCAATCCGTTCAAAGGGATCCATCTGGAAGAACTCGACCTGAAGACTCTGCCCGATCATCCGAAATTCAGCAAGGAACTCGGCGAACTGACCAGATCGATGGAGATCGCGGCGCGCCACAAGATACCGGCGGTGGGAGCCTTCACGTTCGCATGGCCCGGCGAGTATAACGCATCGAAGCCGACCTGGCCCATGCGCTGGGCGACCCGAGGCGGCATCATCGCCAAGGTGGATGAAGACAAGTGGGTGAAGGCGTTCCGCATCGTGGCCGAGCGCGCCGAGCGCCACGGCGTCGACGTGGCGCTGTCGATGATGCCATGGAATTACACGAACACGACGGGCAACTTCCGCCAACTGGTGGAGAAGACCGGTTCGAAACGCCTGAAAGTGATGTGGGGCCCGGCCGACAACTTGAACAGCGGCGAGGCCGATGTCGCGACCACGGGCTTCGCCAACATCCGGCCCTATCTCCACGGACTGCATTTGAAGGACCTCCACGTGATCGATGGGGCGAATCTGAAGTTCGAGTACAAACCGCTTGGCGAGGGCGATGTCGACTACGTCACCATCTTTCGCAAGCTCCTCAAGCATCGGTTCGACGGCGTGCTTTCGTTGGCCACGCACTTTCGCCCAGCGAGCGGATCACAGGTGGAGGCGATGCAAATCAACCTCGCCAATCTTCGCCGGCTGCTGGACCGGGCCGCCGCGGGCGCGTAGTCTGGCAGCCCGTGGCTGAAGCGGGAAACGAACCGGCTCGGCTGGTTGCCGCCGGCCTCATGATCCGGGACTTGCGTTGCGCCGGAATCGCAGTGCCGAAAAGTATTTCGCCGGATAGTAGTCTGGCCCGTCGAGCCCAAGGATCGTCTTCACCACGTGGTGGGCGCCGTTGAAGGAGACTCCCGAACCGGAGCCAGCCATGCCTCCCACCATGTACATGCGTTTGCCGTCCATCTCGCCTACGATCGGATACTCGTCGGGCGTGTAGCTGACGGTCCCGCTCCACTCGTTGGTGACCCGGATCGTCTCCACACCGAAGAGGCGTTTCATTTCCGTGAGCACGAAGCGGGTGATGAACCGGCTTGGCTGGTTGCGCCCGGCCTCATGATCGGGGACACGCGTCGCGTCGGAGCCGAAGATGACGCCTTCGGCATGCCGGCCGAAGAAGGCGCGGTCGCCGCTGATGCCTACGCCGGCTTTCATCGTTCCGCCGTCGGAAGGCCCCCAGGCGGCCTGCGTCTGCATCGGCTGAATGATGTCATGAAACGAAGGAAACAGCGCCGGCGTATGGGACTCCGCCGCGTTGATCACGAACCGCGCCAGAACCGTTCCTCGATTGGTGTGAATCGCGTAGCGCTCGCCCTGGTCCTGGACTGAAGCCACCCTGGTGCGCGTGAATAACTGCACGCGTGGCGAACGAAGCGCGATCGTCATGAGTCCACGCACCCACTTGGCCGGATCCCACGATGCCGCTCCGATGGAAAAGCCGGACGGCGCGTGAACACGAATCCCCGCCCGTTCGAAGCTCTCCTCCGCAGAGATCTTCACCCAATCGGCGAAGCCGGTTTCCCGAGCCATGCGAGTGGACCGCTCCAGGCGGTCGAGAGCATCCGGGTTCGCCGCCTGTACCCAGCCTTTCCGGACGTAGTCACACTCGATGCGCTCCCGTTCGATTGTCTCGGCGATCATCTCGGCGTTGGCGTAGGCAGCCTTGGCATATGCGTCCGCGAACTCGTGAGCCAGACGGTCGCGCGCGGCCGCACTCAGGTCCGTTCGAGTCCGTTCCAGGTAGGTGCTGACCGTGTGGTGAACGTAGTAGTAGTAGCGCCCCATCACCACGAGGCCTTCGTTGCGGCCCGCGGCGCCGCCGGCGACGCTGTTCATCTCGATCACGGCCATGGTTCCCGCTGGGGTTCCGGTCGCTGCGAGGCGCGACCAATGATAGGCCGCAGCCGATCCCGCCATCCCGGCACCAATCACGGCGACCTCCACTTCGGCCGGCAGCTTCGCCGCCGGGTCTCGCGCGAAGGGGTGATTCTCGAAGGGATCGGCCCCCGCCAGCCAAATGGGAGTGCGCGATACGGGATGTTCGATGGAAGCCCATCTCGACGTTTCCGGAAGATGCTTCCACAGCATTCCGAAAAGCCACTGCGCGAACAGAAACACTCGCGCGGGCAGAGACCGCCCCGGATAGAAGCTGGCGAGGAAGGTTCGGGCCGCCCGGAAATCATGTACGCGAAGGTGGCGAAGAAGGTCCAGCGACGTCGATACCCGGCTGCTCATGCGGATTCGCGCGGGACTATCGCTGTTCGCGTGGCGGAGTCACGGTGACGATCAGCCGGGGGTTGGAAGCATCCTTCATGTGAGAACGGTCGTAGCTTGCCGACCAGCCGAGCATGGTAACGATCTGATGCAAGGGACCGTAGAGGTTCTTTTCAAGGCGGCCCACTGCGGCTCTGAGATGACGCTCCACGTCGCGAGAGTGGCAGAAGAAACGGTCCTCATGGTAGCGCGCCTCGATTTCGACATCCCGGAAGTGATCGCCGGCCGGTACGCGCAACACCAGTTTCGGCCCCTCCGCGGCTGGCGGCTCGTCACCATAGAACCACGATAGCGGCAACTTCCGGAGCCGGGCTCCCGTCACGTCACTTGACCGGGCGTTCACCACGGTGCGCTTGAAATACACGAAGACGCTTTCCTCGACGAAGGCGAGAGTGGCATAGTCGACACCGCCATAGTCTTCGGGAAGCACGCCGACATAATCGAGTCCCCGAGCCATTTGCGGCTCAGGGTCGGGTTCCACGCGGCCGGTGGGCGGGAGCACCGCGGTGTCGATGGTCCGGAAATGCCGCCATGTCTTGCCGTCGTCTTTGGAGATGGCCGACGACAGCCGCCCCCGGCGGTATCCGGCTCGAATCTCATCGCCCGATACCTGATTCCAAACCGCGAGGATGTCACCGGTCTTCGGGATCCGCGCCACGGCCGGCGGCGAATAAGAACTGGCGAGGGGAGTGGGTTGAGGAAGATCGAATCGCTGGCCGGCCGAGAATCGGAGGACCTCTCCGTTCGGCTTGCTCTGTTCCGACGGCCCGCTGTGCGAAGTGTAGATGCGTCCGAGCGTCGTGCGGCAGAACAACAGCAGGTGTGCGTTCTTCGTCTCCACGATGCTCGGTTCGTCGCAAGGCCACATGCCGCCGTAACCTTCCTTATGCCAGATCATGATGCCGCCTTCGCTGCGCTGCCATGTCCGGCCCTCGTCATCGGAATAGAACGCAAAGGCGATGTCCGGTTCCGGCCAGTGCGCATGCCCTTCGATGGGGACCAGCTTTCCGTTCAGCGTTCCCCATGACCGGCTAGCGTCGTAAAGCCCCATGTGACCGGCGCCATCGGTGTAACGCACCGGAAGCACCAGCCGTCCGCTCTTCATCTGGATCATCGTCTTTGGATACGGCCAGCCGGCCTCCCGGCTCACGGTGATCCTGCCCCGGCGCTCCCAAGTCTTGCCCTCGTCTCCGGACACGTGGAAGAAAAGATCGCCCTGCGCCACGGATGCGTTGGCGGCCGGCTTCTCAGGTACCGGGCCGCCGATCTTACCCGATTGCAGCTTCACCACGTAGTCAACCGGCGCAGTGAGTTTCTCCGGAGCCGACCATGTGTTTCCGCCGTCGCTTGAATACGCCGCCTTGCCGGATCCGATCATCATCAGTTTTCCATCGCGCAAGGCGTGAATCGAAGGAAACGGAACGGGAGCGGCGATCTCGGAGCCCACGGCGAGCGGACGCGTGCCCACTGATTGCGGTTCAGGCAGCCGTTTTTCGATGAGGTCCGCCACGGAAGGCGTTTGAGCCACAAGCCCGCATGTGTAAGCAAGCGCGATCGCCAACCGGGAAGCTGTATACATGATTGCATCGTAGCATCGTCAGAACAGGCGATAATGGGCCGATGCGCTCTTTCCGGAACCTCCCGGTCCTTCTGCTCGTGACCGGAACGGCGATCCACTCGCAACAGACGAGCACCTACGCCAGAATCAAGGCCCGGCTCGATGCAATTCCGGCGATCGACACTCATGAGCACATTCAGCCTTTCTCCGAACTGCCGGGAAGAGTTCAAACCGCGAGCGGGCTGGGGGTGAACCTGTTCTCCGTCTGGAAGCAGAGCTACTACTCGGCCGTGCACAGACTCACACCGTGGACGGACGGCCAGGACTTCGACCAGTGGTGGTCCGCCGCGCGCAACGACTTCGCCGACGCCAAGGCCGCCAGTTTCTATCGCTATCAACTTTCCGCCTTCAAGGACCTCTACGGCGTGGATTTCGAGACCATGACTCCAGCACAAGCCCGCGATCTCGACCGCCGGATCTTTGAGAACTACAAGACCCCCGCCTGGATCCGCCGCGTGGTCGACAAGGCCAACATCGAACTGATGCTGTTCGACCCGCGCATCCGCTTCGACTTCGAGCCACCCTACGACTTTGCCGTTCTCGCCCTGCGGGTCAATCCGCTGCTGCTGGCGTTCCATCCGGACGAAACTCCGGATCCGCTTCACAGCCCCTATTCGTTCGCCGCCAAGCGCGGACTGCCGATGCGGACTCTCGACGACTACGTTGGCGTGCTGGACCGGCTTTTCCAGGATGCCGCGCAAGCAGGCATCGTCTGTTTGAAGTACTCCGGCGCCTACCGCCGCACCTTGCAGTTCGACAATGTGCAAGCCGCGAGCGTTGCCTCCACGTTCGGCCGGCGCCGGCAGGAACTGAACGCGCAACAAATCAAGGCCTTCGAGGACTTCGTTTTCTGGAAGTTGTGTGAGTTGGCGGCCAAGTACGATCTTCCGTTTCAGGTTCACACCGGACACGGGCGATTGCAAGGCTCCAATCCCATGCTCCTGCTCGATCTGATCGAAGCCAATCCTCGAACGAAGTTCGTCCTCTTCCACGGCGGATTTCCCTGGACGGGCGAGACCGGCGCCATCGCCATGCGGAACCCGGGTAATGTCTGGATCGACTCAGTGTGGCTGCCCACCCTGAGTTTCTCCATGGCCAGGCGGGCGTTGCACGAATGGCTGGAAATGGTTCCCTCCACCAAGATCATGTGGGGCGGCGACGCCCTGCTCGCGGAAGGCTTGTACGGTGGAACTGTCTTCACTCGGGAGTGCCTGGCCGAGGTCCTCGCCGAGAAGGTGGATCAGCGCCGCATCAAGGAAGCGGATGCGCTACGGATCGGCCGTCAGATTCTGCGCGATAACGCTCTGGCTCTGTTCCCCTCGATGCGCAAACGGCTATGGAGAAAAGACGTCCCGCGTGAATGAACCGGGCGGCATCAAAACCGGAACGCGTAGAGGCTCGCGTTCCGCAATGCAAACCGGAGCCGCACCGTCCGCCCTTTCAATGTGGCGACGCTCGCCGCCTTCCAGCGCAGTTCCGCATCCACGCGATCTCCGCTCGCGGCAACACTTTCCGCGATCGTGTAGCCAGGAAGCGCCCGCTTACCGGCCGCGTCCAGAATCTCGGCCCGCACGTCTCCCTTGGAGGCATCAAGATTGATCCGCAGGCTGTCGCCATCCACCACGATGGGCTTGGTCACCATCGTGCCGCCCGCCTCGCCCGCATCGAGCGAAACGAATCCATCCAGACGCAACCTGGCCAGGCAAATGCCGCCCGCGTCGGGCCGGCCTGAGGTCACGTAAGCGTACTGCTTGATGCCGGTGTAGTAGAACCAGATCTCGCCGTCCCGTACCACCGGGGGGGCCGGCATGATGGTCTGCAGATCGTAGTTGCCGCTATTCGCCGGCGAGGCATCGATGAACGGCTGACGATCCCCCACTCGCTGCCAATCGACCAGATTGCGGCTCGAAACCATCTGCAGATGGTGAAAGCCAGTCCAGTCTCCGTACAAGCGGACCGCCTTCTTGATCTCCTCGTTGAGGTTGTACCTGTCGAATCCATCCCAGTCCTTCGAGACCCGGCCGGTCTGGTGAAACATCGACGGGAGTCCGAGGTAGATGTCGCCATACCGGAACACCGCCATGTTATAGACCTGCACGCTGTACTCCGCCGGAATGTTGTACTCGGGGTGCTGCAGCGTCGTCCCGGAGAAACGCTGTTCGATCCACTTGCGCCCCAAGTCCTGGTCGCGTTTGTCGGCGTGGAAGATCAGGCAGTCGCGCGGGTCCGTCCACTTCTCGAAGTCGCGGCTGAGCGCAAGGTATACCGACCGCCCGTACGGACCCCCATGTTTGACCGGAAAGACAAACAGACTGCGGTCCGCATCGTAATACAGGTTCGCTTCGTCCGAACTGAGAATGAATGAGTTCTCCAGGATCTTCCAATTCAATCCGTCAGGAGAGACCGCCGCCGCGAAGCCGTTTCCGCTCGCGCCGACCTGGAGCCTGGGCGAAACCCCTTTGTATCGCCGGTTCGGATCGGGGTCTTTCGGATCGTACAACGGGTACCAGATAGTCTCATTCACAAGGTTGTTCTCTTTCGAACCCTTGTACTCGCGAAGACCCAACACGGGCTTCTCCCAGTGAATCCCGTCTCTTGACGTCGCATGACCCGTGCCGCCGGAGGCGAGATACCACATCATCCACAGTTTTCTTTCCGGATTCCAGGACGGGCCCGTGCGGGTCTGGATCGTTCCCTCCCACGGCCGGTCTTCGCGGAGCACGGGTCCGTACTTTTTGGGCTGGTGCAACGTTCGCCGGACGCTTTGCAACTGTTCGATTACTCCGTCATCGATGAACAGATGCTTCCTGGGCGCCCGCTGGTCCGCTTGCGCCACTCCCTTCAGAAACGTCCTTGCTTCGTTGCAGCGAACCACCGGATCGCTTTCCGGCACGGCTCCGATCAGAGGGAGGGACGCCGATACGATGCAAATTGTCGCGATTCTCAAAGTTGTTTCCCTTCAGCGCTCCAGGCGCGTTCCGCGCGCCTGAGGCCAGACTTCACGACTCCAGGCACGCCTCGAAGTAGATCTGCAGCCATTGGCCCAGATTGGCGGTGGTCCCCGAGTTATAGACAGTGTCATTGGCCCGGGCGACTGTCGCCGAACTATTGATGATAAACCCGCCCGATCCCGAGTTGCCCTTCGCTGGATGGTTGAAGATGTTCATGCTGGTCATGCCGATGCGCAGCTTCGGCCGCCGTTCATTGGGATGTACTTGTAGGTCTCGCCGGACTCGTGGGTCTCGGTGGAGAAGCCCAGATTCGAGGCGTCATTCGCGGCCCGGATCGCCACGCCCGAGACTTTGGCAAGGCTGGGATCGGTGACGCTAAACGAAGTCTCGAGATCGTGATATGCTGCACTGGACTTGACATCCACGACACTCGAACCTACGCATTGCAGGCTCCGCGCCGTCGCGAATGGAGGGCAAGACCAACCCGAGGTGCATGGATGATCAGCAGACGCCGCTTGCTCAAGAGCAGTCCTTTCGCGGCCGCCCTGGCAACGGGTGGGCCGCTGTTGAACGCACAGACTTCCGCCCAGGCAGCTTCGCCTCGACAAGACAGCCCGGTTCCCCGCTCGGGACGGCGGCCGATCGCCGGACGAAGCCACAAGTACCTCTTTGTGGACGACCACGACGTCGAAGCGATCGACAACCTGGCCCGCAAGCTCCATCAGCCGCGCAAGTTTGCCAATAACGTCGCCATTCGCGCCGAACACCGCTGGGAGAACGCCGGAATCCAGGTTCGGACAACGCCCGTCTGGTTGCCTCACGAGAAGCTCTTCAAGATGATCTATCTGACCAGCGCCGAGGGGCCGGACCCGGTGGTCGCGCTGGATGTCACCGGCGCTCCCAAGAGCATGGAGAGCTACGCCTGTTACGCGACGTCGGCCGACGGGATCAACTGGGAGAAACCCTTTCTGCGCCTGCATGACTATTCCGCGCTCACCTGGCGCGGCACCCCTATTGGCAAGGAGAACAACATCGTCCCGAGCGCGGCGGGCCTGTTGCAGGGGCCGGTCTACGATCCCAACGATCCCGACCCGCGGCGGCGGTTCAAGGGGTTGCGCTATGGCGGCGGCAAACTCCAATCGGCCGCCTCCGCCGACCTCTTGAACTGGGAAGCCCTGAGTGTTCCTTCGCTGCCCAGCCAGGACGAGTCGCATCTCACCTACGACGCGGACGAGCGCTTGTTCATTGCCACGGTCAAACGAAGAGGGCCGTATGGACGGTCATGGCATCTGATCACGAGCCCCGATTTTGCGCACTGGCGGGAGCACGGCCTGATCTTCCACGCCGACCAGGAGGATCAGGAGAACGGCAATACCCGTTTGAAGCGCTTCTTCGACGACCCCGCTTATCTGAAGCCGATCTTCAACCGTCCCGAGGAGTGGCGCACCGACGTCTACAACTTTCCCGTTTTTCCGTACGAAGGGCTGTACCTGGCTACTCCCGTGATGCATCATTGGTCGGGCAAACACTCGCCTCTCTACGAGAATGTGGATAGCCGGAAGTCGGTGGAACTTGCCTCCAGCCGTGACCTGCTCCATTGGCATCGTGTCGCCGGCCGGGCTCCGTTCCTGGAATTGTCCCCGGTGGGCGATGGCAGCGCCTACGACACGGGTCAAGTTGTGGTTGCCAACCAGCCCATAGTCCGCAATGACGAGCTTTGGTTCTACTACAACGCATTTCGCTATCGCACCATGTCCATCGCCGACACGCTGCAGCGCAAGTATCTCGACGGCAGCGCGCTTTGCGTGGCGCGTTTGCGCATGGACGGTTTCGTATCGCTTAAAGGAGGCCCCGAGTGGGGCTCGGTTTCCACCAAACCGGTCAAGGTGACGGGCCAGCGCCTCCACATCAACTGCGATTCCTGGCGTGGACGGGTGCTGGCGGAAGTTTCCGACGCCGGCACCGGCCGGCCGATTCCGGGCTTCACGCGGTCCGAGTGCGAGCCCGCCATGGTCGACCGTATTGATGAGCCAATGCGGTGGAAGACCAGGAACGATCTGGCGGAGCTGACCGGTAAGACCGTGCGCTTGACGTTTCATCTCTGGAATGCCGAGTTGTATTCCTTCTGGTTCGGCGTGTAGCCATATCCGCGGACAGGGGCGCCGCCCTCGGCCGGCCGCGATGCTTTCATCGATGCCACGGCACGGCCCTGGGCACGAGCCTCATCGAATTCGAGCACGCTATAGTATGGAGACCCCCATCCGTGAACTGCGCCGGGAGACTGAGGTTCGCATGATCGAGTACATCGAAGGCCACGTAATCTACGAGAATCCCAAGCCGCACGTCCGCAGCCGGCATGGCTGCTTCCCGGGCCTGGTGCAACTCACGTCCGGCGAAATTGTGGCGATGTTCGTCATCCAGGAAGCCTTTGAAGCCGCGAACGCCACCACATGGGTGTCGCGCTCCGGCGATATGGGCAAGACCTGGACGCTGCAGGGGCCCGTTTATGACAAATCCGCGGTCGGCTATCCGGTTTCGGACTCGATGAAACCGGCTGTGCTCCGCGACGGAACCCTGGTCGCCGTGGGCTACCGTTTCCGCCGCGACGACCCCGAGCAATCCATCGCCATTCCCGAAACCGGTGGATTCCAACCGGGCGAGGACATTGTCTCGTTCTCAGCAGACGATGGCCATACCTGGACCGTGCCGCGGATCATCCCGCGCAGCTACCCAGAGTTGGTGGAAATCTCTTCCCGCTGCGTGGAACTGGACTCGGGCGATCTGGTCACCGTAGGGGCGCTCTTCAATCTGCCTGATGGCGGCAATCCCTCCGGCCGCATCGGTGTGTTGCTGCGAAGCGGCGACAAGGGCCAAACATGGGATGACCGCACCCACTACTTCCGGTCGCCCGGTGGCAACATCGTTCCCTTCGAAGGGCGGATCTGCGAAATGCAGCCCGGAAGGCTGGTGGCGATGGTCTGGGCCTACGACGACTCCGCCGGACGGCACCTGCCTAATCAAGTAGTTACTTCGCACGACTGCGGCCACACGTGGTCGCAGCCCATCGACACGGGCCATATGGGGCAGGCTTCGAGTCTCATTTGGCTCGGCGGCGACCGGCTGGCGACAATCCATGCGCAGCGCGGGGAGGACCCCGGACTGTACGTGCGTGTGGTGGACTTCGCCGGGGACCGCTGGCGTCTGCTCGAGGAGCAGGTGATCTGGGGCGCGCATCTGGGCCGGCAGACGCGTGCCGGCCAAGCTACGGCCGACATGTTCACGTCACTCCGCTTCGGCCAGCCTTCACTGCTGAATCTGTCGAACGGCGAAACGCTGGCTACGCACTGGAGCATCGAAGACGGCCAGGGCAAAATCCGGACGCACCGCCTGCGGCTGCCGTTGTGACGGGGTGGAACTCCGCGGGGCGCCATTTTCGTTCCCGTGTCTGGCTGGCGGACGCCTTGGCGCGGTCGCAGTAGCGATGGATCCCATCCACCATTGCTTCGTCGAGCGGTTGCGTGATCGTCAGCGGCGGCGACGTAACAGGCGGCACCGGATCGCCCGCGCGGAGTGCCAACGCCATCGTGAGCAGAATCGAAATCCGGCTCATGCCGCCGTTCTCCGCCCTTCTCGCGCCGAGTTGCCCATGACCCGACGAATTGCCCACTGCGACACCACAAGGGCCGCCAGCACCAAGGCGCATGACCGGTACGGGGCGCGCGTGCCATATAGAGAGCCAATGATGCCGCCGCCCAGCGCGCCCGCTGCTGCGCCGATCGCCAGACTTGCTTCGTGCATCCCGCTGGCAACGCCGCGGCGGTTGGTGCCGAAGGCTTCTGTGCTGTAGTAGATCCCCGTGAAGTAGTTGTAGCCGATCATCGGCGATGTCAACATCAGACCCAACGCCAGAAGCTGCGCCGGGCCGGCGAAACCGAGTAAAGCCAAGCCCGCGATCCCGGCGGTCTGAGCAGCCATCGCCGGCCAAACGCGGTAGTGCCAGAACGGCCATCGATACAGCGCGAAATAGCAAGCGAGGACGGTGATCCGGGCCAGCGCCAGCATGGCGCCGTGGGCGGGCGGACTGATTCCGGATTCGTGCGCCAGTAACGGAAACAGATGCGTCACCAGACTGAACGCCAGGGCTCCGGCTCCGTTCGCGATCCATGCCATGTAGGCGAACGCGCGCGCCTCCGGCCTGGGTGCAGGGCTGGGCATCACACTCGCCGCTGGCGTTCCAGTTGCCGGCGCCGGCGGCTCAGGCTTCCATACCATCAGCAGTGCCACCACTGCCGCCATCGGGATCGTCACCACGAGCAGGGGCAATTCCGGACGCACTGAGTACAGCCATCCCGCCCCCGTCTGGCCCAGCAATACGCCGGCGTTCCACGAAATGCAGAATCGAAAGAGCCGGCGGCTCGAGTCCTTGCCGTCCGCCGTCAGCCAGGCGATCAACGGAGGAAAGACGAGCGCGACCGCGATGCCGCAGCCGATCGCCAGAAACGGGAAGATGGACGCGGACCGCCAAACCGCCGCGACGATTAGCGCCAGAATCGTGGCCACGGAGCCGTACAGGATTAACCGCCTCCGTCCGAAGCGGTCCGATACCATCCCGGCGACGGGTCCGCTCAAAGCGTAGCTCAGCGAACCGCAGGCCCCGAACACTCCCAGTTGCCACAGCGAGGCACCTGTCTCGGCCAGCCATCGCGACAGCGAGAACAGGAACGTGAAATAGGCGAGGTCGGTCGCGAACGACGTGTAATCCCACATTTCCGTTTTGAGCCGCGCGTGCGAATCTCCTGGATGCTCGTCCGCATCAATATCGATAGGGGTTTGAAGGCAGCGAAGACCCCTGCGGAGGACAGCACCCAATGGGTGACAAACAAAACCAGCCCTTTCAGCTCTCGTTCAACGGCCTTCTCAAGATCGACTTCCAGGGATCGCGCGTTACTTCCGATGGTGGTCTGATCCTGGTGCGTGAGTTGGATGAACGGCTGGGCTTCGGTGCTCTCATTGCCCAACACCTGACTGACTCACGGCGCGGCAAGAATACCCAGCTTCCGCTGGCGGACCTACTGCGCCAGTCCGTCTACAGCCGGATTGCCGGCTACGAGGATGTCAACGATGCCGAGCGGCTCTCGCAGGATCCAACCTTCCGGCTGA
>VFZY01000199.1 GCA_016870915.1 Acidobacteriota bacterium
CTGGACCGGGTGAGCCTGCTGGTGCCGATTCGCGAATGGGACTACGGCCTGGGCGCCATGGACCAGACTCATGCGCTGAAGGTGAATTGGCTTTGGGACGTACCCAGAACGCCCTTCACGAACCGCGCCGCCAAACTGGTGCTGCATGACTGGCAGGTTTCCGGCATCGCGAGTTTTCTGAGCGGACGGCCCGTGCCGGCAGTGTTCACCACGACGACGCCGGTGGACATCACAGGGTCTCCCACCGACGGGGCCCGTCTCGACCTGCGCGGCAATCCGAAGCTGCCTCGCGGGGAGCGGACCTTCGAACGAAACTTCCGCACGGACGCGTTCTCACTGCCTCGCGTGGGCACGTACGGAAATGCCGGCAAGTTTCCGCTGCGCGGGCCGGGCGCCAACAACTGGGATGTTGCGATCTTCAAGAACGTGCCCATCCGCGAACAGGCCGCCATTCAGCTCCGCTGGGAGATGTACAACGCTCTCAACCACACGCAGTTCCTGGCTTTCGACAATGCCGCCCGTTTCACTCCGGCGGGTGAGCAGGTGAACCGCGGGTTTGGGCAGTATACGGTGGCCCGGAATCCGCGGCAGATGCAGTTGGGAATGAGGTTCACGTTCTGATGCGACGCTCGACATTTCTCTCCGCTGTTGCGCTCGCGCCGCGCTGGGCAGGCGCGGCGCAGACGCCGAGCCAAACCGTGCGCATTGGCGTCATCGGAACCGGCGGCCGGGCACGCCGTCTGATGGCCGGACTTGACCGCGTACCAGGCACACGCATCGCCGGACTGGCGGATCTGTGGGACCCCGCGCTGGCCCAGGCGGCGAAACTGGCGCCCCCGGGCGTCTACACCACGCACCAGTATCAGGAACTGCTGGCGCGGAAGGACATCGACGCGGTCATTATCGGATCGCCGAACCACTGGCATGCGCAGATGACTATCGATGCCTGCGCGGCGGGCAAGGATGTGTACGTCGAGAAGCCCATCACGCACACGATCGCCGAAGGGCCGAAGGTGATTGAGGCACAGAACCGGTACAAGCGCATCGTGCAGGTGGGCACGCAGCAGCGCAGCATGCCGCATTTGATCAAGGCCCGCGAGATTCTCAAGTCAGGTCAATTGGGCACCATCCACAAGATCCACATGACCTGGAATCGCAACATGCTGCGGCGGCTGTCGGCTCCGCCGGACGTGGCGGCGCGTGACGTTTCCTGGCGCGACTTCGTGGGACCGTCGCGGGGGCAGGAGTTCGATGCGTACCGCTTTCGCAACTGGCGCTGGTTCTGGGATTTCGGCGACGGCATCTTCGGCGACCTGATGGTTCACTGGCTGGATACGGTCAACTGGATGCTCGACCTGCCGATGCCGACGTCGGCCACCGCCATCGGTGACAACATCCATGCCCATGGCCAATGGGAAACGCCCGATACCGTGCAGACCCTGCTGCATTATCCCGATCGCCGGGTGCAGGCCTATTTTGAAGGCACTTTCGTCAATCACCGCAATGCCGCCATGACCGAGTTGATGGGGACCGAGGGCACCATGTACATCGACCGCGGCCGGTATGAAGTGCTGCCGGAACGCAAACGAGGCCCACAGGGACAGCCGCTTGAGAATCCGCTTTCGGCGAGCGAATGGATTCTGGGCGAAGGACCGCGGGGCGCGGACTTTTACCAGGAACCGGACGGTGAATCGCTGCACCTGGCCAACTGGGTGGAGTGCATTCGGACCCGGCGGCGGCCTGCCTGCGCGGCTGAAGATGGCGTCCTGGCCGCCGATGGGTCCCATTTGGCGAACCTGGCTTTGCGCCGCGACCGGGTGGTGCGCTGGGCGGAGGTGAAGGTGTGAACTTCTGGAATCGTGGGGATGCGTTGGGGGCGACGGCGCCCCCGGGCTTCAGTCAACGACTCTGAGCCCGAGATAGGTGGTGAAGGCGTCGAAATCCCGGTCGCTGTGAAGCAGAGTGAGCCCGCTCTGGATGCAACGGGCTGCGATCAGGGTGTCAATCGTCTTGCGGACAGTGACGCCGTGTCCTCGCAGGAGGCGGTGGTTCCTGGCCGCCTAGTCGCAATTTCGCGCTCCAGCTTGTCTATCTGCGCTGTGGTGTTTCCCCGGAATGTAATCGACCCACACACTGGAATCGACAAGGATCAACGATCCGTCCTCATGTCATCCAGGTTGCCGCTCCAGGCCAGTTTGCCGCGAACTTTGCGAATCTTCGCCTGGCTTGATAGACGCAGTAATGTTCGAAGGCCCTCTTTGACGGCTTCGCGCTTGGTTTTGGAGCCGATTTTCATCGTTTCATTTTTGCCCATACCCTTTCGCCCGATCAGGCCCCTTGTGAAATCAGTGACTTGCGGAGGCGTTCCCGGGTGGGAGAAAGGGACCCATTTTTGTCCGACGCTAAACGCTGTGGCGTTTTCCGCGATCTATCTGCACCACACTGGTGCAGTCTGCTATTCTTCAAGTACATGGCAACCCGGAAAACAGCCTCCGCGAGATCGGTTCGACAGAGCGTCACGATACCTGCAACGCTTGTCTCAGCGGTCCGGCGCACTGCCAAAGAACAGCACGTCACGATGAGTCGGGCATTGGTAGCACTGGCAGAACGCGGAGTTCGCGCCGAAGCGGAGGCGAAGGAACAACTGAAAGTCTCGTACAATCGTTTCCTTGCCGAGAACGATCCCGCCCGCAAGAACGAGGCGGGCCAAGACCTGATCCGCGCAATCTTCGGGAAGGATGCGCTTGCCGAAGATTCAATTCGCTAACCTGCCGCGTCCAGTCTGGCAGCATCTTCTCCAGCGAGTCGATGAGCGCCGCATCTCCGTCGCAGATTTGTTGGCACTCCAAGAATGGGTAAAGACCGGTCCGGTGGCACCTGCCGGCGATTGGTACAAGGACTTCGGCTCCTTCGTTTTGTGCGGCACGGACCAGTTCCCGAAGACAGTCCTTGAGAAGGGTATGAAGCCATTCGGCGCCGCGATCCCTTGATCGCGGTTGCCTGTGCCGTATTTCATTCTCTATCGCAGGTACAATCGATAAGGCGTACCGATGCAACGCGTTGCGCGATACCCTCGACCAGGAAGAATGCCGTGAAAAACATCGCTATTCTAACGGTCCTTGCGACCCGGATGGTGTGCGGTCAGGACATTGTCGGCGACTGGCAGGGCATTCTCAAAGCCGGGAAGAGCGAAGAGCGCGTCGTCGTTACGATTGCGAGAAACGGAAGAGACGGATGGTCAGCCTCCGAGTGCACACCAGACGACGGCTCTAACTAATCCGGTTCCCGCCAGTTCCGTCATCTTCGATGGGTCGACCATCAAAATTGTGTTCGATGCGATTCGTGCCACCTATGAAAACACATTGAACGAAGCCAGGAACTCATTCAAGGGCACACTCACTCAGGGCTCGCCGTTGCCTTTCGATCTGGACCGCGCAACCAAGGACTCATCGTGGCGGAGGGACAGGACGCCGCACAAGATCCGTTTCGTGACCGATACAAGAATGTGAAACTCGAAGTCGTGAATTGGGGCGGGGCGGGCCGTCCGCTGATTCTGCTCGCCGGTGGCAACAATCACGCCCATAGCTTTGACAAGTTCGCGCCCAGGCTGACGAGCGTGTACCGCGTCTACGGGATCACCCGCCGCGGATCGGGTGGTGCGCAACAAGCGGAAGCTGGGCCGCCGAGCCCGTGAGCACAAGAATCCAGCACAAGTGCTTCATTGGTGGTTCTCCTTTGCAATCGCATCCAGTTCTTCGACTTCGGACCGCAACGTACGCTCTTCCCGCAGCCTCATAGCAAGGGAGCCGCCGATCCAAACAGCAACCAGGACGAGAAAAGGAAGTCCGTCACGCACAACTCGGGCTCCCGCCGCCATCGAGAGCGCGAGAACGAACGCGCCGACACTGAGCAGCATCGGTACAAACGACCACACTAGGCCGCGTTTCACCAGATCGTGTTGCTGCATCAGTTCCAACCGGCAGAACTCCAGTCCAGATACCTGGGCCCCAGGCGGCTGTGATCGATTCCTGCAGAGGAGATACGCCCCGGCCAAGCTCCAAGCGAGGCACAACACAAACAGCGCGTGTGGAAGCAGCTCGAGCGGCTCGATAGCAGAAAAGCTGTAGGCATAGAGGAAACGCGGTCATAGCGCTCAAAGCTGCACCAGAGTTGCAAGTGGATATCCTGAGTGAGGTCGCGGCGTTTCTCTGCGTCCGCTTCGTAGGCCCTCGCCAAGCGCTCCAATGCCGCGCCAAACGTCTCCACGGCTTGACCGTACAGCTGATCCTGGCTTGATCGCTCTGGCGAAATGGCCTGCGCGCCTCCCACATCCAAGGTAGTCGTCGTCGTTGCCCAATTCTAACGCGGGAACCCAGAAAAACATTGCCTTGGGAAATGTAGAACCCGTAAAGTCGCGAAGTGTAGAGCCATCGGCGGCATGGACCAAAAGGGAACCCTTTCGCCCGATCTCAGAGCAGCGATGTTCTGAATTCAAACCAGTGGCGCGCAGCGTGTCGCGCATCAGCTTGTCGTCGATCACGATGTTCGTTCGCACGATGTGTATGCCGATGGCATGGCGCGTGCCCGGCCGCGGCGCCGGTACTGATTTGAGTCCCATCCTGTACACTTGGGCGAGGGATGGAGGTTGGCATGATTCGATCAGGGTTGCTGTTTTTCGTGGCGGCGGGGGCCGCCTTCTCCCAGGTGGCCGGCACAGCCACTCTGGTGGGGACGGTGACCGACACGACGGGCGCCGTGGTGGCCGGCGTGCGGGTGACGGCGATCAGCCAGACGACGGCGTTTGTGTCGGAATCCGTGACGACGGCGGAGGGCGGCTACTACATCCCTTACCTTTCGCCCGGCGACTACCGGTTGCAGGTGGAAGCCAGCGGCTTCAAGAAGTATGTTCGCGAGGGGATCACGGTGCGCACGGGCGAGATGCCGCGCATTGATGTGCAGTTGGAAGTTGGGGCAGTGACGGAATCGGTGAACGTGACGGGTGCGCCGCCGCTGCTTGAGACGGAGACGTCGACTTCCGGGCAGATTCTGGACGGCGATCTGCTGGTGAAGATTCCGGTGAGCCAGAAGCGGGCGATCCGCATCCTCTTCTATATGCCGGGGGCGAACGCGATTGGGGGATTCACCGTGCTTGGGCAGCGGGCGCGCGCGATGGGCTACACGGTGGACGGGATCAACGGGAAGGAACCCGGCATTGGGGCGACCAACGGGACAGACGCCCAGATTTCCACGACACAGGATGCCTTTGAAGAAGTGAAGCTGTACACGACGGGTGCGCCGGCGGAGTTGGGGCATTCGGCGGGCGGACTGCTTTCGATTGTGTTCCGGTCCGGCACGAACGCGTTTCATGGATCGGCCGAGAACCGGTACATCAACAAGCAGATGATCCACCGGAATTTCCTGGAGCAGCTTCCGCGCACGAACCCGTTCGCGTATCACGAAACGACGTTTCTGTTCCATGGTCCGGTGATCATGCCGAAGCTGTACCGGGGTCGCGATAAGACATTCTGGCTGGCGGGGTGGGAGCGGCATTTTGAGAACGCGGGCACCAGTTCGGCACGCACGACGGTGCCGAGCGCGGCGATGCTGGCGGGAGACTTTTCGCTGGGCGGGCAGAGGTCGCCCGCGCCGCTGCCTGTTTTCAATCCATTGACGACGCGGCAGGCGAATGGCACGTGGGTGCGGGATCCGTTCCCGGGAAACCAGGTGCCGCGGAGTCTGTTCGACCCGGCCGTGGTGAACTTCCTGGGACGCAAGCCGTTCGCGGAGGCCAACCAGCCCGGGATTCTGACCGCCACAGGACCGGTGGAGAACCTGGTGGAGAACCAGATCAAGAAGATCCGGCGCACGCGCTGGGATGCGAAGATCGACCATCAGTTCAGCCCTTCGCACCGCGTGTACGGCCGGTATTCCCAGGCGCGGCATCGCGCGTGGAAGGGCGACCATCAGGCGCAGTTCGCCTGGCGCGACATTGACCCCAACGCGCAGCCGGCTCCGGTGGACCACATCAACATTGTCTTTTCCGACATGCTGATCCTTTCGCCGACGATGAACAACGAGTTCCGGGCCGGGATGAACCGCCGGGCGCGCCGCGAGACGGCTCTGACACGCAATCAGGATTGGGCCAAGCAGCTTGGCATTCCGAACGTGAGCGGCGAGACGTTCCCGTTCTTCAACATTGGCTTTGGTCTGGCGGGCCTGCCGAGTTTCCAGAACATCGGCGAGGACTTCACGTTCCAGAACAATGTGACGAAGATCGCGGGCAAGCACACGTTCAAGTTTGGCTATGAGGCGATCCGGACGCGCTACAACGGCACGGCGTCGGCGCTGCCCGGCGGCACCTACAATTTCGGTGCGACCAACGCCCCGTTCACGCCCAATACGGGCCAGGGGTTTGCGGGATTTCTACTGGGCACGGTTTCAAGCGCCACGTTCACGCAGGATTTCGCCAGTTGGCTGCCGCGGTGGATGTCGCACCAGTGGTATGCGCAGACGGACTGGAAGCCGGTTCGCAACCTGACGCTGAACCTGGGCGTTCGCTGGTCGTATGAGTCGCCTTTTTCGACGAAGTATGGGCAGCAGGCGCAGTTTGACCCGACGGCGCGGGATCCGATTTCGGGACTGGCGGGGGCGATTGTGCACAAGAAGGGTCCGCTGGCGCGGCGCGACCTGAACAATTTCGCTCCGCGCCTGGGGATGGCGTGGAGTTTCCATCCGAAGGCGGTGTTCCGCGGGTCGTTTGGTATTGTTCATCAGGACATTTTCGCCACGGGCGCCAACATCATGTTCCAGGAGTATCTGGCGACGGCGAACATCGCGGCGCCGCCGGGGGACCCGCGGCATGTGTTCCGGCTTTCGCAGGGTCCGCCGGCGTTCCGGTATGACGTTCAGCCGGATGGCAGTGTGCCGTTCATTGGCGCCAACTTCGGCGGCCGGGGCGCGCATTGGTGGGATCCCAATATGCGGATGCCCTATGTGATGAGCTGGTCTGGCGGCGTGCAGTGGGAGTTCGCGCGGAACTTCCTTCTGGACATGCAGTACCAGGGCCAGGGCGGCGTGGGCCTTCTGAACGGCTGGGACATCAACGCCATTCCGCTGGATATCTCCCGTGATCCGGCGGTGTTGAACCAGATTTTCCAGGCGACGCAAAACTTCCGGCCGTACAAGCAGTTCGGCGGCATCACCCACTTTTCAAACTACGGCCACAACACGTATCACGGCGGCACGATGCGGGTGGAGCGGAGGTACGCCGGGGGCCTGAGCTTCAACGCGTTCTACACGTATGCCAAGACGCTGAATGAGACCGAGGCGGATGGCGGCGACAATGGCGTGACGTTCTACAACCGGCGGCTGGAGAAGGGCCGGAGCAACACTGACATCCGGCATCGCTTTGTGAGCGTGATGAACTATGAGCTGCCGTTCGGACGGGGCCGCCGGTGGATGCAATCGGGCTTCGCCAACCAGGTTCTGGGCGGGTGGGAGCTTACCTGGACGCAGACGCAACAGACGGGCCAGCCGTTCACGGTGAACTTTGCCGGAGCGTCAAACCGGTATCTGCCTGGCGAGGCTCGGCCGAATATGACGACGACGGTGGAGCAGGCGCAGACTCCGAACTGGACGATGGGTCCAAACCGGTTCCCGACATCGGCGCAGAATCCGTATCTGAACTTCGGCGCGTTTGCCTATCCGGCTCCGTTCACGCCGGGCACGCTGGGCCGGAACACGTTTGAAGGCCCGGGGCTCTCATGGACTCAGCTTTCGCTGGCGAAGTGGTGGCAGGTGGGTGAGAAGCTGCGGTTCCAGGCTCGCCTGGACGCCAACAATTTCTTCCCGGTGAAGCAGCCCAATTACAGCAATCCGGCATCGACGTTCAATGTGAACAATCCGGCGGGGCTGGGGAGGGGCTTTGGCACGCGGGGCTCGTTCGCGGATGTGGGGACGTCGAACTCGCACATCCTGGTGGTGCTGCGGATGCAGTTCTAAGCACCGGGGCTTGCCGGGGAAGAGAAGCCGCCGGGTTCGCGGCCCGCTGCTATACTTGTGGCAACTTCACTTCGAAAGGGTGGTCAACGGGTATGTTTCAACGGAATCGCCGGTTTGCGGCAGCGGTGTGTCTGGCCGCGGGAATGGCTGGGATGCTTGTTCCCCGGGAGGCGCCGGCACAGGTGTTGAAGGGGCAGATTCTGGGCACCATCACCGATCAGTCGGGCGCGGTGGTGCCGGGTGTCAAGCTGACCATCACGGATGTGCGCACGAATTTTCAGCGCACGGCTGAGACCAACGAAGCGGGCAACTTCTTCTTCGTGAACCTGGATCCGGGCGAGTACAAGGTGGAGGCGGAGAAGGAAGGCTTCAGCAAGGCTTTGCGGGCGGGCATCGAGTTGCCGCCCAACACCACGGCCCGCGTGAACTTTGAGCTTGCGGCGGGCGCGGTGACGCAGACGATTGACGTGAGCGCTTCGGCCGCCCCGCTGCTGCAGACCGACCGCGCCGACACGGGCGGCAAGATTGACGGGGCACAACTTCAGAGCATGCCGCTGCTCTACAACCGCAATTACCAGGGCCTGCTGGTGCTGGTGCCGGGTGTGGGGCGGCCGTTCCGGCCGCATTCGGAGTTCTACAACTCGCAGGATTCACTTTCCGTGCGCGTGAACGGCCAGGGCCGGCAGTTCAACAATTTTCAGATTGAGGGCATTGAGAACAAGATCGACAATGGCAACCTGACGGCGCTGGTGCCTCCCGCGGAGGCGATTCAGACGGTGGACGTCTCGACTTCCAACTTCGACCCCGAGTTCGGCAATGCCGGCGGCGCGGTGACGAACGTGACGCTGCGCAGCGGCACGAACGACTTCCATGGCAGCCTGTTCCAGTTCCACAGGAACGAGAACATTCAGGCGCGCAACACGTTCGGGATCACGAAGGCGCCCACGGTGTACAACCAGTTTGGCGCCACGGCCGGCGGCCGGATTGTGCGCGACAAGCTGTTCTTCTTCGCCGATTATCAGGGCAGCCGGGACCACCTGGGCCAGGTGAATCGCGGCAATCTTCCGGGCGCATTGTTCCGCGGCGGCAATCTGGCCGCCGGCGGCGTGACGATTTACGACCCGGCCACAGGCACCGGCGCCACAGCGCAGAACCGGCGCCAGCCGTTCGCCAACGCCTTGATTCCGGCCAGCCGCATCAGCCCCATCGCAAGCCGCATTCTGGGCTTTGTGCCGGCGCCCAACCTGCCGGCCGCCGAGGGCCAGTTGAACTATTCGCAGAACAGCGTGCGCGTGAAAACCCTGGATCAGACGGACTGGAAGGTGGACTGGGTGGCCACAGCCAATGACCGTTTCAGTGGACGGTACAGCCTGCAGAAGGCCGTGGTGGACGACCCGGCGCTGTTCGGGCCCGGGGGCATCTACGGCGGATTCCGCAACGGCGGCTTTGGTGGAAGCGGCCCGGCGCGGACGCAGAGCGCCGGCATCAACTATTCGAAGGTTCTGAACCCGACGATGGTGTGGGAATCGCGCGTGGGCATGGTGCGGAACCGCAACGACGCCCGCAACAACGATTACGGCAAGAAGACTTCCGAGGAGATCGGGATTCGCGGTGTGAACCTGGATGACTGGACAAGCGGACTGACGGAGATCCGCATCAACGGCTACTCGTCGCCGCTGGTGGGATTTTCGCCCAGCCTGCCTTGGGCGCGGTCGGTGACGACGTTCGGTATCGTGAACAATTTCTCGAAGACTCTGACGCGGCACATCGTGCGGTTCGGATCTGAAATCCGGCGTGAACGCAATGACCTGCTTCAGACCCAGACGTTCAATCCGCGCGGCCGTTTCGAATACAACCCGGGGCAGACGGGCGACTTCAGCGACACGCGGCGCAACTTCGCCAACGCTTTCGCCGCGTTTTTGCTGGACCAGCCGAGCCAGAGCGGGCGCGACCTGCCGTTCGTGTTTCCGGCGCGACGCGAGTTGATCTTGAACTTCTATGTTCAGGACAAGTGGCAGGTGAACTCGAAGCTGACGGTGGACATGGGCATCCGGCTGGAGCGGGAACGCGGGAGCCGGCCCCGGTTCGCGGGCGGCTTTTCGAACTACAACCCGACGAACAACACGCTGGAACTGTCGGGGCTTGGTTCGGTGCCGATTACCATCGCGAACTCGAACAACAACTGGGGCCCGCGGCTGGGCCTTGCGTACCGGTGGAATGAGAAGACGGTGATCCGGACCGGGGCGGGCATCAGTTTCTATCCGCGCCGCATGGGGCAAACCAACTTCCCCATTCTGCAGAACAACGGGTTTCCATCGCCGAACGCTTTCCAGGCCGCCCAGGTGACGATGACCACCGGTTTCCCGGCGTTCGCGCCGTTCGCGATTCCGTCGAGCGGCATCATTCAGAATGCGCCGCTGACGAACGGTTATTCGATCACGCCGCGCGATTTGGCGAGCCCCTATGTAGGGAGCTGGAACTTCGCCATTCAGCGCGCCCTGCCCTGGAAGCTGGCTCTTGACGTGGCCTATGTGGGCAACAAGGGCGTGAACAACCAGAGCGGGAGGAACATCAACGCGTCGATGCGGCCCGGTTCCGGCAACGCGGGAAGGCCGCTTTCGGCGCTCTTCGGCCGCAACACCGACACTTCGATGCCGGTGGGCACCAGCACCTGGTACAACGGGCTTCAGGTTAAGCTGGACCGGCGCGTGGGCGACGGCTTCTTCCTGACGACGTCCTACACGTTCAGCAAGGGGCTCAACCTGACCGAGGATGACGGAGGGCTTGCCATTCCGCTGAATGTGGCGTTGAACAAGGGCCAGATGGGCGACAATCGCACGCACCTGTTCACGCAGAGCTACATGTGGAGTTTGCCCTTTGGCAAGGGCAAGCGCTGGGCGCAGAGCGGGCCGGCGATGTGGCTGGCGGGCGGGTGGCAGATTCAGGGATTGCTGAGCCTGATGACGGGTTCGTGGTTTTCGCCGTCGGTGTCGGGCATCGTCAACGCTCCCGGCAACGCAGACCGTCCGAACTGGGTGGGTCCGATTCGCTACCTGGAGCGGAAGGGTCCGGGGCAGAAGTACTTCGACCCCTCAGCTTTCGCGATTCCGGCGCAGAACACGCTGGGCAACGCGGGCCGTAACATCCTGCAGGGTCCGGGGATCAATAACCTGGATGCCGCGCTGCATCGCGATTTCCGGATCACGGAGCGCTTCAATGCCACCTTGCGCATTGAGAGTTTCAACTTCACGAACACGCCGCATTACGGAAACCCGAATGGCAACGTGCAGTCGCCTCAGTTTGGTGAGATCAATGGCGCGGAGCAGGATCAGCGGCAGTTCCAGATTGGGCTGACGATCCGGTTCTGAGGAAGCGCTCGCGACGGACTCACTCCAGCTGAGTTGAGCCGGTGGCGGTTCTCGTTTGGGCGTGCTAATCTGTACGGGTCAGCACAGGTCAACCAAAGGAGGAGTTGCAAAATGAACATATTTCGGCAGTGTGTATTCGTTAGCGCGGTGGCCAGCGGGCTCAACGGGGGGGTGCTATCGTCGAACTTCGGACCGGGTGATTCGTTTAACAGCAGCCTAGCGTTCGAAGTTGGCAATGGTGGAGTAACGGATTGGCGGATTGCGGTTTCGTTCAAGCCTTCGGAAACGGCATACCTGGGTTCCATCCGGTTCGCGGCGGACCATAGGCTCTTCGACAACGATTACATCGTCTACATCGCCAACGATTTTGGCGGAAATCCGGGTGCATCGATCGAGGCAATCTACTCGGTTAGCTTCCCCCCTCGTCCGGGAATCGTAACGGTGAAGTCGGCGACGAACCCTCTTCTCGACGCTACGCTGACCTACTGGTTGGTCGTGCTGGCCGATGCCGCGCACTCTTATGGCTTCTGGTACGCGAACAATATTGGACAAAATGGGGTCACCTATCAGAACGCCGCGCAGAGTCTCACCTGGGAGCACGGAAGTTTCTCTACACCGGTCTTCGAGATCACCGGGGTTCCGGAACCTTCGACGATCAGCCTCCTGGCCGCAGGTCTGGGTTTGACCGCGTATATGAGGCGGCGCGGACGCGGCCGGCCGGGCCGAAGCTGACCTATTCCAACCGGCGCGTCCAACCGGCGCGTCCTTGACTCCAGGTGCACGGCTTGTATAGTCCCACATTTCCGTTTTGAGCCGCGCGTGCGAATCTCCTGGATGCTCGTCCGCATCAATATCGATAGGGGTTTGAAGGCAGCGAAGACCCCTGCGGAGGACAGCACCCAATGGGTGACAAACAAAACCAGCCCTTTCAGCTCTCGTTCAACGGCCTTCTCAAGATCGACTTCCAGGGATCGCGCGTTACTTCCGATGGTGGTCTGATCCTGGTGCGTGAGTTGGATGAACGGCTGGGCTTCGGTGCTCTCATTGCCCAACACCTGACTGACTCACGGCGCGGCAAGAATACCCAGCTTCCGCTGGCGGACCTACTGCGCCAGTCCGTCTACAGCCGGATTGCCGGCTACGAGGATGTCAACGATGCCGAGCGGCTCTCGCAGGATCCAACCTTCCGGCTGA
>VFZY01000200.1 GCA_016870915.1 Acidobacteriota bacterium
GCTTGCACTCGCTCGACGGCGCGGATGCGGATCTCTTCCAAGGTCTTGTGATCAAGAGATCGGGCATCTCGCTTGGGCATGATCCATTTTACCAGATGCCTACCTACTTATGCACTCATTAATATCTCCTTCCTTCTGCTGGCTTGCGTGACCGGTGTGTTCGCGCAGAACCCGACTGGCCAGGTCACCGGTACCGTGACAGATCCAAGCGGCGCGGTGATTGCCGGAGCCAGTGTCGTTGCGCAAAACAAGGCCACCAACCTGACGCGTACATCCAACACCAACGAGGAGGGTGTTTACAGCCTTCCGGCGCTGCCGCCCGGCATCTATGACGTGAGTGTCGAGGCCCAGGGTTTTCCCAAGCAGGTTCGCGGCGGGATTGAGATTCAGGTGGGCGTTGCCGCGCGCCTGGATTTTATCGTGCAGGTGGGCAATGTTTCGGAAACCATTCGCGTGGAAGGTGGGGCGCCGCTGATTCAGACCGAATCCACCGAGATCGGGCAGGTGATTGAAAACAAGCGCATTGTCGAACTGCCGCTGAACGGGCGCAATTATCTTCAGTTGGCGTCGCTGATTCCCGGCGCCACGACGAATGGCCCGGCTTCGTCGCAGGGGCAGCAGCGCATGGGCGGGTCGCGGAACCAGTTCGCGTTGAACGTCGCGGGCCAGCGGGTCCATTACAACCACTACACGCTGGATGGCGTGGAGAACACGGACCCGAACTTCAACACGTATCTGATGCTGCCCTCCCTGGATGCTCTGCAGGAGTTCAAGGTGGAAGCGGGCATTTTCCAGGCGGAGTACGGCCGGGCCATAGCCCAGATCAACATTTCGACGAAGTCCGGCACGAACGGCCTGCACGGCTCACTGTTCGAGTTCATCCGGAACGCAAAGCTGGATGCCAAGAACTATTTCGACCGCGGCGATGCGCCGATTCCGCCGTTCAAGCGGAATCAGTTCGGGGCGACGCTTTCCGGTCCGATCAAGCGCGACCGGTTGTTCTGGCTGTTCTCCTACGAAGGCCTCCGGGAGCGGAAGGCGCTTACGCAGACAGGCGTGGTGCCGAATGCCAATGACCGTGCGGGCAACTTCGCCCCGCGGAATCTCACCATCATCGATCCGTCCACGAAGACGGCGGCCAATCCGGCCGGCACCCCGTTTGCCGGGGCGATGATTCCGAATGCGCGCATTCACCCGCTTTCGCGCCGCATTCTGAACGACTTCTATCCGCTGCCGAACCTGGCCACCGGCGGCGCCACCAACCTGATCAACAACGAGGGCCGCCGAAGCGACAACGACCAGTACCACGGACGGCTGGATTTCACGCAGAACGCCCAGTCCAATTGGTTTTTCCGCGCCTCCGTGTCGGACGACCTGCAGTACAATCCCGCCTTTGCGCCGAACACCGGCAACAACAATATCGTGGAAGCGAAGCAGGGCGTGCTGGCCAATACGCGCCTTCTGGGCGCCAACAAGGTGAACGAATTCCGGGTTGCCGTGAACCGGTTCATCTCTCAGAATATCCAGCAGCGGGCCAACACTTCCAACGTCGTGCAGACCCTGGGCATTCCCGATATCGACACATCCATTCCGCTGTTTTGGGGAATCCCGGTGTTCCAGATCAATGGCTTCGGAACCGTGGGGGAATGCAACGATTGCCCGTTCGTGAACTGGAACACTTCCTACCAGCTTAAGGACGATCTTTCCTGGACAAAGGGCCGGCACACCATCAAGTTTGGCGCGGAAGGCCGCCAGCTTCGGTTCAATCAGGTGGGCGCGGTGGTCCCCCGCGGACGCTTCAACTTCGGAGGCAACTACACGAACTTCGGCATGGCGGACTTTCTGCTGGGCGTGATGAACAACTCCGAAGGCCAGGTGGGTGCGCCGATCGCGACGTTCTACCAGACAGGCTGGTCCTTTTATCTTCAGGACACCTGGAAGGTCTCTCAGAAGCTGACGGTCAATGCCGGCATCCGCTACGAATTCGAGCCGCCTTTCTATGACAAACACGACAACATCGTGAACGTGGATTTCAAGAACGACTTCTCGGCGCCGCCGGTGTTCGTGCGCCTGGGCAGCGGCGATCCTTATGGCGGGAATCCGCCGTTCCGCCTGCCGGCTTCGATTCCATACGTGCGCGACGGCCGGTTCGGACGTCACGTTTCCAGCGTTGACAAGAATGACTTCGCTCCGCGGCTCGGCATCGCCTACCAGTTGACACCCAAGACCGTGATTCGAAGCGGCGCCGGCATCTACTACGTTCGCGACATCGGCAACGGTTCATTCGACATTGTGCGCAACGCCCCGTTCACGATTCGCCGGAATGAGGCAGGCAATGCGACGATCCCCAACCTTTCGTGGTCGCGGCCGTTCACCATTACCGGTGCGCCGACGTTCATTCTGGCCAGCCAGTATGAGCCCAGCGCCTATGTCGCCCAGTGGTCCTTCGGCGTGCAGCGCGAACTCAGCCAGAACATGTCACTTGAGGTGACATACCTTGGTTCGGCGGGATCGCACCTGCGGCGGTTGGGCAGCTACAACGATCCGGCTCCGGCTCCGGGCAATTTCCAGGCCAACCGGCCGTTCAACTACATAGGAAACGTTCAGGTGATGTACGCGCCTTCGCATTCGAACTATCATGCTCTCCAGATGGCGTTCAAGCATCGTTTCGCCAACGGCTTTACTCTTCTGAGCTCGTATGCGTGGGGCAAGTCGATCGACAACGGGTCCGGCATTCGGACCACTGACGGCGATCCGCTGACGCCGATGAACTTCCACAACATCAATTTGGAGCGCGGCCGTTCGGCGTTCGACTTCCGCCAGCGTTGGACCAGTTCGTTCCTTTACGAGTTGCCTTGGGGCAAGGGGAAGCGCTGGGGTAAGTCGATTCCGGCGGTGGCGAACTATCTGCTGGGAGGGTGGCAGATTGGCGGCATTCTCACGCTGCAAAGCGGATTCGGCATGACGTTCGGTTGCGGCGGCGGCGTGGTACAGAACGGCGGCTCAGGGTGCCGGCCGGACTCGGTGTCAGGACAGGTTGCCAACCTCGGACGAGGCAACCAGGATCCGGCCCGCTGGTTTAACACGAGCGCGTTCATCGACCGGGTGGATTCTCCGCGCCTTGGTCAAGCCGGTGTGTTGCCCACTACCTACCGGTTTGGCACTTCGGGGCGGAACATCGTCGATGGGCCGGGTCTGTTGGCGTTCGATTTCAATGCGCAAAAGACGATTGCCATCACGGACCGGCAGCGGGTGGAGTTTCGCGCCGAGTTCTTCAATCTTCCGAATCATCCGATCTGGGGTCACCCAGGGACGGCGGTCCGGACGCCGACGTTTGGTGTGATCACGGGAACTCGCGTTGATCCGCGCGATGTTCAGTTCGCGCTTCGTTACGTGTTCTCTAGATTCCCGAACTGCCGCGGGATCAGGCTGCGAACACGTGCCGCGGAACCCGCGCGCAATCGCGCCGCCGCACCGGACCCAAGAGATGTGACAAGATACGTGACGGTATGCTTCGCCGCACATTTCTCGGATCCGCCGCTGCCGCCGTTTCCGGCCGGTCTGCCTTGGCCGCTCCCTCGGACCGTATCACCATAGCCTTGATGGGGGTCCGTGGACGCGGGCGCAGCCTGACCACGGCCTTTTGCGCCCAGCCGGATGTCGATGTTGCCTATGTTTGCGATGTCGACGAAACGGTGGTGGAGGAGGCGTACAAGACGATTGAGGGCTCGGGCCGGAAGCGTCCCCCTCTGGTTTCCGATCTTCGCCGCTGTCTGGATGACAAGCGTGTCGACGCCATTGTCATGGGCACGCCGATTCACTGGCATGCGCCGGGAACCGTTCTTGCCTGCGCGGCCGGCAAGGATGTCTACGTCGAGAAACCGGTCTCGCACAATGTACGCGAAGGCCGTTTGATGGTGGAGGCCGCGCGGCACCACAAGCGCATCGTGCAGGTGGGTTCACAACTGCCAAGCCTGCCGGTGACGCAGGAGTTTCATGACTACGTGCGGTCCGGCAAGCTGGGGCGTGTGCTCATGGCCAAGGTGTGGAACGTCCAATTGCGCCGCAACATCGGCCGCCGGTCCGACGAGGCGGTGCCTGCCGGGGTGGATTACGAAACCTGGACCGGCCCACTTCCCAAGCTTCCGTTCAACCGCAACCGCTTTCACAGCACGGTGAACTGGCACTGGCACTACGGCGCCGGCGATATCGCCAACGACGGTGTGCACCAACTCGATATCGCGCGGCGCGCGCTGGGCGTGGCGCTGCCGGTGCGCGTTTCGGGGTTCGGGCGCAAGTTGTACTTCGACGATGATCAGCAGACGCCCGACACCATGAACCTCAACTACGAGTATGAGGACGGGCGGCTCATCGTTTACGAGCAGCGGCTGTGGAACCCCTACGGACTTGAGGGATGCGACAACGGCGTGGCCGTGTACGGCGACAAAGGGGTGGCTCAGATCGGCAGGTTCCGGGGGCACAACTGGGGCTTCCGGGTGTTCGATGAGAAGAACGTGGCGGTTCACGCGGCAGAGCACGACAAGTCATCGATCGACACGCCTCATGTCCAGAACTTCCTCGAGTCAATGCGGTCCCGGAAGGCGCCGCGCGTTGAGATCGAAGAGGGCCACTGGGCGAGCGCTCTGGCGCATCTGGGCAACATTGTGGCGCGGACCGGGCGCCCTATCCGGTTCGATCCTAAGACCGAAACCATTGCCGATGATGCCGAGGCCGCCGCGCTGCTCAAGCGGACCTATCGCAGCCATTGGAGCACGCCGCGTGCGTAGGAGGGACTTCATCGGCTCAGCGGCATTCGCCGCCAGCGCCACCGCGCCCATTGAAGCGGCCCTGGTGACGCACGAAGATGGTCCGCACCTGGGGGCTTACATCGAAGCCCTGGCGCAGACGCCCGAGATCGGAGCGGTCTCGCTCTGCGACCCCAGTGGTAAGACGGAAGGCGCCGTGCGCAAGGGGCTTGGGGCGCGGCTGACGGGTTCCTATCGCGACACGGCTGCGTTGTTCAAGGCGCGCAAGCCCGCGCTGGCTCTGATCACGATGGAAGGCAAGCTTTCGCCTCCCGCCATTGCCGCGGCGCTGGAAGCCGGCTGCCACGTGATGGCCGAAAAGCCGGCCTGTGTCCGGGCTGAGGATTTCGCACCGCTGGCGGCCAAGGCAGAGGCGGGCCGGCGCAACCTGATGCTGGCGCTTGCCAACCGCACGGACCCGGTGATGGCCGAAGCACGGCGTCTGGTGCAATCCGGCCGGATCGGCAAGGTTTATGGCATGGACCTGTACACGATTGCCGATCAGACGCGTCTCACACGGCCAGCCTACCACCAGAGTTGGACCGCACAGAGGGCGCGGGCGGGGGGCGGCCATCTCATCTGGCTGGGTATTCACTGGCTGGACCTTGCCATGTTCATCACGGGCTCACCGATCACGCAGGTGGCCGGATTTACGGGCAATGTGGGCGGCCAGCCGATCGACACGGAGGATTCGGCCGCTATTGCGCTGCGTTTCGCCAATGGCACGTTCGGGAACCTGACGTCCGGATACTATCTCGATCGCGGCAAGCACCTTTCCATCAAAGTGTGGGGGTCGCTTGGATGGCTTGAGATCCGCCCTGGCACGAACAATCCGATGGAGTGGCAAAGCGGCAAGGAACCCGTGGAGCGGTTTACACCACCCCCCGGCGGGGCGCCTCTGTACACGAAGTTCGTGCAACACGCGGCGCGAGCGGCCGCTGGTCTTGAGGCGCCCATCCTGACGCCCGCCGAGAGTCTGCGCGTGCTGCGTGTGGTTTTTGCCGGATACCGGGCGGCTGAAACCGGCATGACACAGCGTGTGGAGGGTTAGCCGCGGTGGACACCTATCTCGCATGGCTGGAACAGTCGGCCGGGGCCCGGCTGGCGGAAGTGGCGCCCGTTGTGTTCGTGCGTGCCCATTTGCAGTGGACCGGCGATCGCGCCGAGTTAGCGGCAATTCTCGCTTCAGGCCTGGCGATGGCGGCTCGATGGATTGGCGCGCGCGAAGTGAGCCGGGAGGCTACGGGTTCCGCGGCTGACGGCGCATTGAATGCCCTTGTGGAGTTCGAGCAGGGCCAGTCCGCGCTGGTGTCCGCGGAGGCGGTGGTGGGCGCTACGGAGCCGCAAACTCAGATTCTAATTGCCGGGCGGCACGGCACGGTACGATTCGACGACTATCCGGATCCGGGGCTGCTGCAAAGGAGACGGCCGTGAGCTACGGTGTTCTGATTGTCACCGGCGGCATGACGCATCAGGAGAACTACGCGCGGGGCTTCCAGGCGGACCCGCGCTGCCGGATTATCGGCGTGACGGATGAGGCGGGCGTCGACGGGCGGCGAGCGAGGCTCAACCAGTCCCTTGCGGCTGAGTTGAAGGTGCCCTATTTTGAAGACCTTTCGCAAGCCCTGGCCCGTCCCGGAGTGGACGTAGTGTCGATCACCACCGAGCATGACCGCCAGGGCCGGGTGACGCTGCGTTGCGCCGAGGCCGGCAAGCACCTCTACATGGACAAGCCCCTGGCGGGAAGCCTGGCCGAGGCGCGTGCCATCGAATCCGTGGTGAAACGCAAGAACCTGCGGACGCAGATGTTCAGCCAGGTGCCGATGCCGTCATCGCGCCGCCTGCGCCGTATTGTGGCGAACGGGCAGATCGGCGAACTGCGTGCCTTCCACCAGGACCTCTTCTTCGCGAAAGGCTATGCGGATGCCAGCATCCCGCTGGCCCGGCGGCGGGAGCAAGCCGTGCCGGATCTGTTTCTTGTGCCGGATGCGAAGCGCGAGATGTTCAACATCGCGGTCTACTCGCTGGCCCTGGTGCGCTGGTTGAGCGGCGGCCGTGCGTTTGTGAGCGTCCGGGCCTTGACGGGCAACTATTTCCTGGGCACGAATGCACGGCGGAACATGGAAGATTTCGGAGCGCTTTCGCTCACCATGGAAGGCGGCCTGGCCGCCACAATTTCCGCGGGCCGCACCGGGTGGCGGAGCCACGGAAGCGCCGGGCATAACCGCGTGAAGCTGATTGGCACGAAGGGCAGCGTTTTCCTTGACGCCTACCAGGGCCACGGCGAGGTTTGCACGGACCGGCAGCCGCAATGGCAATCGCCGCCGGCGAACCCCGAGGATCCGATGGCTTTCTGGGCCAGTTCCGATCAGCGCAAATCCGGAGGTCCGATCTGGTTCACGCCGCCTCAGCCGGCGCCGTCCGATCAGACGGTTTTCATCGATTCGCTGGAGCGGAATCGCCCGGCGGATGTTACGGCCGCCGATGGTGTCCGTGTTCTTGAAGCGCTTTTCGCGGCGTACCGGTCCGCGGCCGAGCACCGCACGGTAAAAATCAGCGAGGTCTGATGGTTCCGCTTACGCGGGCATGCGGTTGCCGCAGGGCGGAGCCGGTTTGCCATCCTGACGGCGGTCATCGCCCACCAGATCGCGGAGGCGTTCGAGTTCGGCTTTGAGTTGCCGCGCCACCGGTTGATGCTGGGGTGACTGATAGAGGTTGCGCTTCTCCATGGGGTCTGCTGCGAGGTCGAAGAGTTCCCAGCCTTGTGGTTCCTGCACGTAATGGATGAGCTTGTGGGTTCTGGTGCGCACGCCGCGTGCGATTCCGGTGCAGTGCGGGCCGGGGTATTCAAAGTAGTTGTAGAGCCAGGACTCGCGCCAGGGCGTGGAGCGCCCTTCGAGGAGAGGCCGCCAGCTTTCGCCGTGGTTGCGCATGCGTTCGGGCCGCAGGACGCCACCGTAATCGAGGAACGTGTGGGCGACATCATTGTTGATGACCATGTGGTCGCGATCGACACGCCCGCCGCTGATGCCGCCAGCCGGGTAGCGCACCAGCATTGGCACGCGGATTGACGGCTCATACATGAGGCGTTTGTCGAACATGCCGTATTCACCGGTGAAGAAGCCGTTGTCCGAGGTGAAGACGACGAAGGTGTTTTCGGCCAGCCCCTGTTGGTCGAGGAAGTCGAGCAGACGGCCGACGTTTTCGTCGACGCCGAGGATGGTGCGGTAGTAGTTCTTGAGGAACAACTGATAGTTGAGCTTCTTGCGGGTTTCGCGCGGCAGGTTTCGATTGACGCCGCGCTCGAAGAAGTCCGGCATGCTGGCGATTTGCAGGTCGGAGTCGCGGACGGCGGCGGGACGGTCCTCGAGGCCGGTGTCGAATTCCGGGGGCTCGGGGATTTCCATGTCCTCGAACACCTTATTGAAGCGCTGGGCAGGGAACCAGGCGCGATGCGGCGCCTTGAAGCCGCACCAGAGCGAGAAGGGTTTGTCCTTGGGGCGGCTCCGCAGGGTCTCCATGGTCTGGTCGGCGATGAGGTCGTCGACGTAGCCGCGGAGTTGCACGCGGGCGCCGTTGGCCACCATGACCGGGTCGTGATAGACGCCCTGGCCGGGCAGGATGCAGTATTGATCCATGCCCTCGGGCGTGGTGGCGACATGCCACTTGCCGGCCATGGCGGTGTAGTAGCCGGCCTGGCGCAGCATCAGGGGGTAGCCGGGCACGCCGGGTTTGAAAAAGTGGGAGCCACCGGTTTCGTTGCTGCGGCCATCGCCGTTCGTGGTGACCCCGTTGGCGAATGAGTACATGCCGGTCACGATGTTGGCCCGGCTGGGCGAGCAGAGCGGGTTGGTGACAAAGGCTTCGCTGAAGCGCATGCCGCTTGAGGCGAGCCGGTCCATGTTGGGAGTTTTGAGAACACGGTTGCCCGCGCAACTCATGGCATCGTGCCGTTGGTCGTCGGTGATCAGGAAGAGGAAGTTGGGCCGGTTGCGGACGCTTTGGGGCCGCAGGATGGCGGGAAATCCGGCGACCGCCCCGATGGCCGCGCGGCGTGTCAGGGCGGCGCTCATGACGTCAGGCCTCGACGCCGGTGGCCACCCAAGCGCCGGTGCGGCCGCTCTGGATGACAGCTTCGCAGACGCGCTGGGTTTGGAGGGCGTTGCGAAAATCGGGCTGGACTTTGACGCCTGATTCCAGGCCGGCCACGAAGTCGGCCAGGGCATTCAGGAACGTGTGTTCGTAGCCGATGACCAGGCCTGGTACCCAATAGCGGTTCATGTAGGGATGTTCGCCGTTGGTGACGTGGATGCGCCGCCAACCGCGCACATGGGACTCCGTGCTCTTGCCGGTCTCCTTCTGCGTGTACTCGAAGAAGTCGAGGTATTCGCACTCTTCCAGGTTGAACGACAGGCTGCCGTCGGCGCCATTCATTTCGAGGGTCTTCAGTGCCTTGTGGCCGCGGGCGTAGCGGGTGGATTCGAAAACACCAATGGACCCGTTGGCGAATTCGGCGAGGAAGGCGCAGGCGTCGTCAATTCCCACGGGCTCCACTTTGCCGGTCAACTGGTGCATGCGCTCCTTTACAAAGGTTTCGGTCTTGGCCACCACGCGGGTAATGGGCCCGTTGAGCCACATGGCCGTGTCAATGTTGTGCGCCAGGAGATCGCCGGTGACTCCGCTGCCAGCCGCCTGCACATCGAGCCGCCACAGGGCCGCGCCGCCCTGCGGCACGTCCGGGGCGATGGTCCAATCCTGGAGGAAGTTGCTGCGGTAGTGGAACGGCCGGCCGATGCGGCCCTCGTCGATCAACTGCTTGGCGAGCGAGATGGCGGGCACGCGGCGGTAGTTAAACCAGACCATGTTCGGGACGCCGGACTGCTCCACGGCGTCCACCATGGGCTGCGCTTCGGCCACGGTGCGGGCGAGGGGCTTTTCACAGAGGATCATCTTGCCGGCGCGGGCGGCGGCGATGGCGATCTCCTGATGGGTGTCGTTGGGGGTGCAGATGTCGATCACGTCGACGTCGGGGGCCTCAACCACCTTGCGCCAATCGGTCTCGAAACGCTGGTATCCCCAGTTGCTGGCAAAGGCCCGGGCCTTTTCCTCATTGCGAGCACAGGCCACCTGGAGGACGATGCGGTGCTCCACCGGGAAGAAGTCATTCAGGCGCTTGTAGGCGTTTGAGTGGGCCCGACCCATGAACCCATAACCGATCATTCCTATGCGTAGCTGCTTGCCCATGTGGCGAGTGAGTCTCCTTGTTGAGTGGTTGGGGAATCTTCATTGGTAACGCAATGGAATGGCCGAGCGCAAGGCGAGTCTTAACGGTGTTGCGCTTTGCGGCGGTGGAGCAAAATCGCCAGGGGGAGCGCGCAAGACGGACAGGGGGTGTCGGCTTGAGCAGTCGTGAGGCCGCCCCGGCCTCTGCCGGGCTGGCTACTTGTCCAGAACGAACGCGACGCAATCGGCCTGGGTGCGGAACACTCTGGGCACCGTGTAGCGGCGGTGGCTGCCGTGGCGGCAATCGGATTCGGTCATGGGCGGACCGAAGTTTGGCAAGAGTTGGCCGTTGGCGAACGCACGCCACTGGGCGTTGATAGCGAGGGGCGCCGGCAGCCCGGCGTGCACATAGAGGCCGTATCGAAGCCGCAGCGGGCGGCCGGGTTCAATGACGATGTCCTCGCTCATCGACAGCATCGCGCCCATCCAGCCGTCTTCGCGAACGTGGAAGGGGGACGGGAAGCCGGGGTTCGCCGGGTAGTCGAAGAGAGTAAGACCTTCGATGACACCGTTCGCGACAGGACCCGAGTAGTCCACCCAGCGCGCTGGTTTGCGGAAGATGGCGGCCTCACGGCTGGCTCCTTCCGAGTTGCGCAGCAGACCGCCGCCATGATGTTCGCCGATGGTCTTGGCCACACGCACGCCGATGGGTCCGAACTGGGCTTTGGGCAGGGTAACCTTGCCGGCGGAGGCCGACAGTTCAAGTTGCTGGACCAGTAGCCACTCGCGATTCGGAAGCGGCCGGATGATGACAACTCGCCGTTCATCAAGGACTGCGGGGCCGTTTGCGGGCATCCAGCGGGCACGGGTGATGACGTAGGCGATGCCGGCCTGCTCCTCGATCTGATCGATGGCGGAGTGAATGATGCGGCTGCCGGTCTTTGCTTGAGCATCGGTCCAGAAGTCGACGCCGTTGACCTTGGCCAGTGAGAACCAGACTGAATTGTGATGGCTGTGGCCCTGGGGATCACCCGGGTGGCCCATGCGGGTGAGCGGCCGGCCGGAGGGTCCGATGATGGGGTAGAGGAAGGGCCGGTTCAGGGTTGGGGCAAAGTGGTAGCGGGCGATCTCGCGATCGTGCCATTCGAACGCGATCTGATCGCCGGGGAGCGGCGTGGCGCGGAGCTCAGGGACAGGCTTGGCGTGGGGCAGCTGGGCCAGCGCCAACGGGAGCCAGGCGAGGCACAGTGTCACCGGCCACCTGCCTGACGCAATCCGCTACAGTGGTTCGACATGAGCCGCCTTTCGCGACGCACCCTGCTGGCCGCGCCCGCCATGCCATTGGCCGCCCAGGCTGTTCCGCCCAATCTGATCTTCCTCATCTCAGACGATCATAGCTTCCCCGATCTTGGCTGCCTTGGCAATGCCGCCGTTCACACGCCGAACCTGGACCGCATGGCGCGCGAAGGCATGATTCTTCGCAACTGTTTCGTTACCTCGCCGCAGTGCAGTCCCAATCGCTCGGCCATCTTCACCGGATGTACCGCGCACACCACGGCCACGTCACGGCTGCATACCCCGATGCCTCCCTGGGAGGCGTCGTTTCTGGAGCCGTTGAAAGGGAAGGGCTACTTCACGGGAGCACTCCGGAAGGTGCACCAAGGCGATGCATTCAACCGGCGGTTCGATTTTGTTGGCACGGTGCGCGATTCGTTTGCCAGCTTCTTTGATGCGGTACCCGCCGGGCGCCCGTTTTTCCTGCACATCGGGTTCACGGATCCGCACCGTCCCTACCGGCCTGGTGTATTCTCGCCTGCTCACCAGCCGGCGGGAGTGCGTGTGCCGGCCTACTTGCCGGATGCGCCTGAAGTGCGCACCGACATCGCGCAGTACTACGACGCAATCGCCAGGATGGACGCCGAATGCGGCCGAGTGTTCGAACTGCTGCGCAGCCGCGGCATGCACGGGAACACGATCGTGGTGTTCACGGGCGACAACGGCTGGCCCTTTCCTCGCGCCAAGGGCACCTGCTACGACGCAGGGATCCGTGTTCCGATGATTGCGTGGGCCCCGGGCCGGATCAAGGAGGGCTCCGTGAGCGAAGAACTGATTTCGCACGCCGATATGGCTCCGACCTGGTTGGATGCCGCGGGAATTCCGCGGCAGGCCAAGATGCAGGGGCGCAGTTTCCTGCCTCTGTTGGAAGGCCGCGCCTATGAGGCCCGCACCGAAGTCTTCGCCGAGCGCAACTGGCACGACAACTTCGACCCCATTCGCGCCGTCCGCACCGCCACTCATAAGCTCATCTTCAACGCCGCTCCCCATTTCCCGTTCCGGCCGGCCCCTCCGTGCCAACATAGCTGAGACAACTCCCCTGGCCTTAATTACTGAGCAGGGCGAGAATAGGAATCAGCGTGAATTCTCAGACTCGCAACAAGAACGGGCTCCCTCCGGCTCCCACGGTTT
>VFZY01000201.1 GCA_016870915.1 Acidobacteriota bacterium
TCAGCCGGAAGGTTGGATCCTGCGAGAGCCGCTCGGCATCGTTGACATCCTCGTAGCCGGCAATCCGGCTGTAGACGGACTGGCGCAGTAGGTCCGCCAGCGGAAGCTGGGTATTCTTGCCGCGCCGTGAGTCAGTCAGGTGTTGGGCAATGAGAGCACCGAAGCCCAGCCGTTCATCCAACTCACGCACCAGGATCAGACCACCATCGGAAGTAACGCGCGATCCCTGGAAGTCGATCTTGAGAAGGCCGTTGAACGAGAGCTGAAAGGGCTGGTTTTGTTTGTCACCCATTGGGTGCTGTCCTCCGCAGGGGTCTTCGCTGCCTTCAAACCCCTATCGATATTGATGCGGACGAGCATCCAGGAGATTCGCACGCGCGGCTCAAAACGGAAATGTGGGTTCAATCGCTCCCGAGCGAGGGGCCCCTGCTGAGTGCGCTCAAGGAGCATGCGAAGGGTCCGGGCATGTATCTGTTCCCGTATGAGACCGATCCGGCGAAGATGGAAGCGTCAGTGCAGCAGAACCCGCGCGGACTGTTGACGCTGATTCCGGCGGGCGTGCCATTCTCGTTCGGCGCCAAACTTGGCATTCAATGCGGCAACGACATCCTGGTGGGCCTGCTGCTGGCGTGGCTGCTGTCGAAGGCCGCGCCGCAACTGGCCGGGCTCCCAGCGAAGATCGCATTCGCCGCGGCACTGGCGCTGTTTGCCTCCATCGGATATCTGGCGCCGTTCTGGAATTGGTATGCGTTCGCGCCGATGTTCGTGTTGGCGGGCACTGCCGACTCGATCATCGCCTCCGCGCTTGGCGCGGTTGCGATCGCGAAAATCATGCGCTGGCAGTAGCGTCGCCTGGCGACTTTGCGAGGTAAGTTAGTCTGGGGCCTCGGATGGAGGCCGATACGGGATCGAACGCATTGCCCAAACGCCTGTCCGAAATCTATCGCAGGTACGGCGCGACGTTCGTCTCGATGCGGTTTAGCTCTCCTTCACTCAAGGGCAGTTGTCGAAAAGCCTTCCACGCCGATGGCGGCGGGGAATCCGAGGCGTACAGGAGCCGCTCCATTCCGATGGCCCGGAGTTGCCGCTGCAACTGCTCCTTCCTGGACTCCCATTCGGCGACGGATACATCGAAGTAGACGCGATTCATGCGAGGATCCCTGGCCACAATCGCGTCCACGAAAACGCCCAACGCCTTGTCCACGCCCGCGTCCTCATATCGTCCGGCGCTTGCCAGATGCGCGATTTGAACCACAATGTCTTTCGCTTCCGGCAAGACGCTTTCGAGAAAAATGCGGGCTTGCTTCTCTCCCCATGCGCGGCCGTGATCGATGTTCGGCCGAACGTGCACTACAATCGCCATCCGATGGCGGTTTGCCGCAGCGAACACGCGCCGCATTTGCGCCACATGGCCGGGCTTATCCAGTTCCACGTCCGAATTGCCAAAATGGAGTTTTAGACCTCGCCGGAGCCCAGGATGTCTCGCGCAGCGGTCAATCTCCCGGAGCGCATAATCTTTCAGCGGATTGACACCGCAAAAGGCCACCAATCGATCTGGATAGACTGCCGTTTGCGACGCTGTCCAATCATTCTCAGCTTTGACCCGCGCGTACTCATTCGCAACAGTGGGGCGAAAAGGGTTGCCAAACTGATAAGCGATTGAGAGTACGACACCGCGCCGAATTCCGGCATCATCCATCTGCCGAACCAACTCGCGGGCGTTCAGCGCGAATCCCGGCGGAGGCGTAGTCGAGGAACGAAGCAGGTGCAGATGATGATCCGCACTGGGCTGCGCAAGCAGACCGACTGCTCCGGCCATCGCGCTGCAAACCAAGAGACGCGAGCGCTTCATGATTCGTTAAGAATAACAAGGTACTACTGATACGGAGGTTGAGCGTTCGATCCCGACAGCTCCCGAGCAAAGCCGTGCGTGGGGATCCGGCAGAAGGAGGTCAGGCGGAGGGGTTGCCGGCGGCTCCTTGGCATGGAGAACGGCCAGGGGGGGCCGCGCGGCGCGTTACTCTACTTGGTGAGCCTTCATGTACAGGGACCAGCGCATCACGGTGATCAGCCCGTGTTTGAACGAGGAGCAGGGCATTGAGCAGGTGCTGCGCCGGATGCCGGGGTTTGTGGATCAGGTGATTGTGGTGGATAACGGATCGACGGACCGGACGCGGGAGGTGGCGGAGAGTTTTGGGGCTGAGGTGATCCGGGAGGATGTCCGCGGGTATGGCCGGGCGTACAAGCGCGGTTTCCGGCACGCAACCGGCGACATCATCATTACGCTGGATGGCGACCACAGCTATCCCCCCGATGCGATTTCCTATCTGCTGGAGGCCTTTCAGCATCTGGAGGCCGATTTTCTGAACGCGTCGCGGTTTCCGGTGCTGGACCGGCGGGCGATGAGCTTCAAGCACAAGTTCGGGAATCTGGTGCTTTCGATCTGCATGTCGGTGCTGTTTTTCCGGTGGGTGCGGGATTCACAGTCGGGGATGTGGGTGTTCCGGCGGTCGATTTTGGCGGACATGAAGCTGGTTTCGGATGGCATGGCGTTTTCGGAAGAGATCAAGATTGAGGCGCTCAAGAACGGGGTGCGTTTCATTGAGATTCCGATCACGTATTCGTCGCGGCTGGGTGAGATCAAGCTGAACCCGTGGCGGGACGGCATCCACAATCTGTTGTTCCTGCTGAGAAAGCGGTTCGACTAAGGCGATGCCGGGCGCCGTTTCGGTGATTATTCCGCACTGGAACCGGCGGGAGTTGCTGACGGTGCTGTTGCCGCTGCTGGGCGGACAGACGCTGCGGCCGGCGGAGGTGATTGTGGTGGACAACGGGTCGAGCGACGGGTCCGCGGAGGAGGCGGAGAGGCTGGGGGCCCGGGTGGTGCTTTTTGAACGAAACCGTGGTTTTGCCGCGGCGGTCAATGCCGGCATACGGAGGGCCGCCGGACCCTGGCTGGCCATTCTCAACAACGACGTGGAGCCTCGGCGGGACTGGCTGGAGAAGCTGGTGGCCGGTTGCGAAGCGGCGGGTGTTTCCTATGGCTGCGGCAAGCTGCTGGATGCCCGGGATCCGGGGCGTCTGGATGGAACGTTCGATCTGATTTCGCGCGGTGCGGTGGCGGAGCGGGCGGGGCACGGAAGGCCTGACGGGGAGGCTTGGAATGAGCCGCGGGGGATTGCGCTGGCGCCGTTGACGGCGGCGTTGTTTCATCGGAGTGTGTTTGAGAAGGTGGGTGAGTTGGATGAACGGTTCGAGTCCTACCTGGAGGATGTGGATTTCGGGATCCGGTGCGCGCTGGCCGGCCTGAAGGGGCGGTACGTGCCGGAGGCGGTAGCGAGCCACTGGGGAAGCGGTACCCTGGGCGCGTGGCATCCCGACACAGTGCGGCGGATTGCCCGGAACCAGTTGCTGTTGATCGCAAAACATTATCCGGCCAACTGGGTTTGGCATTTCGGATGCGAGGTTGTAGTCGCCCAGTTGTTATGGGGCGCAGCCGCATGGAGGCACGGGGCCGGGCTGGCCTGGGCGCGCGGCAAATGGGAGGGCGCGCGCGCATTGACAGGCCGGGAACGGGCCCCGGATCTCCAGGTGGCGGAGTTCCTTTCGGCGCAGCAGCGGGAATTGCTGGAGCTTCAGAAGAGACACGGTTTTGAGCGGCTCTGGAGGCTGTACTTCCGGTGGACATGGGCTCACTAGCGGCGGTGGTGGTGACCCACAATTCGGAGCGGGTGGCGGGGCCGTGTCTGGACGCGTTGGCGGCGTGCGGCGTTCCGGCGGTGGTGGTTGACAACGCCTCGACGGATGGAACGCTGGGGGTGGTGCGCGGCCGGCCGGGAGTTGAGGTGATCTCAAACGCGGTGAACCGGGGCTTTGCGGCGGCGGTGAATCAGGGCGTGGGCGCGACGGAGGCGGCGCTGGTGTTGATTCTGAATCCCGATGTTTCGGCGGTGCGGGGTGTGGAGGTGTTGGCGGCGGAGTTCCGGGACGCCGCGGTGGGCGCGGCGGCCGGATTGTTGACCGGCGAATCCGGCGAGCCGCAGACCGGGTTCACGTTGCGGCGGTTTCCGACGGTGGCGGCGCTTACCTTTGAGTTGTTGGGGGTGAACCGGCTCTGGCCGGGGAATGCGGTGAACCGGCGGTACCGGTGCCTGGATGTGGACCTTGGGCGGCCGCAGGACGCCGAGCAGCCGGCGGGGGCGTTTCTGATGGTGCGCCGGGAGGCCTGGAAAGGGCTGGGCGGGTTCGACGAGGAGTTCCATCCGGTGTGGTATGAAGATGTGGATTTCTGTCTTCGGCTGCGCCGGGGGGGCTGGAAGGTGCGCTACAACCCGGGCGCCCGGGCGGTTCATGAGGGCGGGCATTCGGTGAATGCGCTGGCGCCCGGTTCCAAAGCGCTATTCTGGTATGGTAGCCTACTACAATACGCTGCTAAGCATTACTCAAAGATCGATGGCTACTGGCTGGCACTGATGGTGATGATTGGCGCGACGTTGCGAACGGTAGCGGGGATGATGACACGGTTTAGATTTGAATGGGAACCGAGAGTGTACGGTTTGGCAATTCGTTCCCTGCGGACGCGCCGGGAGAGCAGTGCGCCGGCCCCGGGAATCACAGGGGAGGAGCAGGCTCGGCGCTAGGGGAACCGCCCGTCTGGAACTGAATGGCTCAACAGGATTTCGTTTCCGTCACCATCGTTACTTATAACAGCGGGCGGTTCATCAAGCGGTGCGTCGAGTCGGTTCTTGCCCAGCGGTATGGGCTGAAGGAACTGATCGTCATCGACAACGCCTCCACCGACGGCACGGTGGACATTCTGGAACGGTTTGAAGACCGGTGCCGGATTGTCTACAACCAGGAAAACGTCGGCTTTGCCGCGGCGCAGAATCAGGCAATTCAGCTTTCGAGCGGCGATTGGGTATTGACGCTGAACCCCGATGTGCTGCTGATGCCGAATTTCATTCAGGCGCTGGTGGATGCCGGTAATATTGACCCGTCGATTGGATCCGTTTGCGGGAAGTTGCTGGCGATGACGGCGGCGTTCGATTTGCCCGAGCAGCCGCTGGTGGATTCCACGGGCATCTACTTCAACCCGATGTTGCGGCATCTGGACCGGGGCAGCCGGGAAGTGGACAACGGGCACTACCTGAAGCATGAGTACGTTTTCGGCGCCACGGCGGCCGCGGCTTTGTACCGGCGCCAGATGATCGATGACGTGTCGCTTGGCCACGAGTTTTTCGATGAGGATTTCTTCGTCTACCGGGAGGACGCGGATGTAGCGTGGCGGGCCCAGCTTTATGGCTGGAAGTGCCTCTACACGCCCTTTGCGCGGGGCTATCACGTTCGCAGCGTGCTTCCGGGGAACCGGCGGGCGCTGCCGCCCGAGATCAACATGCATTCGGTGAAGAACCGGTTCATGATGCGGGTGAAGAACATCACACCCGATTTGTACTGGCGGAACTTCTTCTCGATTACCCTGCGCGACATTGTGGTTGTGGGCTGCTGTCTGCTGCGCGAGCACAGTTCTCTCAAGGCTTTTGTGATGCTGGCCAAGAGTTGGGGCCGGTTGAAGGCCAAGCGCGAGGAGATCATGCGCCATCGCAAGGTCTCCGACGAGTACATGGCCCGGTGGTTCCGGTATCAGCCGGTTTCGATGCCGGCGCCGAAGCTGGCCGGACGCATGGTGCCTCGCACGAAGGCTGTGCGCGGGTAGCGGGACGCGCATGCGTGTCGCGCTTCTGGGCACGCGGGGCATCCCGGCCCGGTATGGCGGTTTCGAGACGTTCGCCGAGGAACTTTCAAGAAGGCTGGTTGAGCGCGGCCACGAAGTGACGGTCTACTGCCGGGAGCGTCATTCGGAGCCGACACACGTTGGCGCGCGCCTGGTCCACCTGCCGACGATTCGCCACAAGTATCTCGATACGCTGGCTCACACGGCGTTTTCCACTTTGCACCTGCTGGGGCGGCGTCATGACGTGGTGCTGTACTGCAATGCGGCGAACGCGATTTTCACGTGGCTGCCGCGGCTGGCGGGGATGCCGGTGGCGCTGAACGTGGATGGCCTGGAGCGCAAGCGGAAGAAGTGGAACCGGCTGGCGCGTGCCTGGTATCTGCTTTCTGAGTGGCTGGCGACGCTGTTCCCGACGGCGATTGTGACGGATGCGGTTGAGATTGAGCGGTACTACCGGCGGCGGTACGGCGCGGAGTCCGTGTTTATCCCCTATGGGGCGGAGCCGGGGGCGGTGGAGACGGATGGGGTGCTTGGGCGGTTGGGTCTGGAGCGCGGACGCTACTTTCTCTATGTGAGCCGGCTGGAGCCGGAGAACAACGGGCTGCTGGTGCGGGAGGCGTTTGAACAGGTGGCCACGGGGCACCGGCTGGCGCTGGTTGGCGATGCTCCTTACGCGGCTGCGTACATTGCGCGGATTCGGGACACGCGGGACCCAAGGGTCGTGCTGCCGGGCGCGATTTACGGCACGGGTTATCACGAACTGCAGTCGCACTGCTTTGCGTATATCCATGCGACGGAGGTGGGGGGGACGCACCCGGCGTTGATTGAGGCGATGGGGCGGGGTGCGTTGACGTTGTACCTGGACACGCCGGAGAATCGCGAGGTGGCGGGGGGGGCGGGGTTGCCGTTTACGCACGGGTCTTTGGCGGAGGTGATGCGGGGGGCATTGGCGATGACGGATGGGGAAAGGGAGGAGTGGCGGGGAAGGGCTCGGCGGCGGGTGGAGGAGCGGTATTCGTGGGAGGCGGTGACGACGGCTTATGAGGGGTTGTTTGGGAGGTTGTTGGATGGGTGAATGGATGGGGGATGGCCGCCTTGCGGTCGCGGATTGGCATGAGGTGTTGCCGGAGTTCGGGATGGTGTCGCGGTTGGGAGAAGGGGCGCAGTTTGGTTAGAGGTGTCTGGTATGCGGTGCTGGGTTGAGGTTTCACGGGAGCAGTTGGCGCGGAACTACCGGTCCGTGAAGGCGGCGGCCGGGGCGGTTGAGGTGATGCCGGTGGTGAAGGCGGATGCGTACCGGCATGGCGCGGTGGAGGTGTCGCGGGTGATGGAGGCGGAGGGTGTGCGGTGGCTGGCGGTGTCGAACGTGGAGGAGGGCATTGTGCTGCGGCAGAGCGGCATCCGGTGCCGGATTCTGGTGATGGCGGACACGGTGGCGGCCGGGCGCACGGCGTGGAAAGAGTACGGGCTGACGCCGGTGGTGCATGATCTGGCGGACATCGGGCAGCTTTCGGGCGTGCCGTATCACCTGAAGGTTGACACGGGGATGGGCCGGATGGGTACGCGCGAGCCGGCGGAAGAGGTTGCGCGGGCGGTGGCCGGGACCGCGTTGGAAGGCGTGATGACGCACTTTGCGGCGTCGGCGGATTTTGAGAGCCGGCAGACACGCGATCAGCTGATGGCGTTCCGCGGGGTGCTGCGGGCGCTGGAGGCGGGCGGTGTGAAGCCGAGGTACGTGCATGCTTCCAGCACCAATCCGCTGCACTTTGGCATCCGGCAGGCGTGGGGCGATATCGTGCGGCCGGGGTTTTCCCTGTATGGCTACACGTCGGCGGGCCGTGGGGAGCCGCCGGAGCGCGTGCTTGAGGTGCAACCGGCGTTGCAGTGGAAGGCGTCGATTCTGCTGGTGAAAGAGGTGCCGGAAGGCGCGCCGCTGGGCTATGGCGCGATGTTCCGGGCGCCGCGGCCGATGCGGGTGGCGATTGTGGGGGCAGGCTACGCGGACGGGCTGCCGCACCGGTTGTCGAACAAGGGCCGGGTGATCGCGGCGGGGAAGATCTCGCCGATTCTGGGCGCGGTGTCGATGGACGTGATCACGGTGGATGTGACTCATGCCGCCCATCTGAAACCGGGGGACGCGGTGACGCTGCTGGGGCGCGAGGGCGATGCGGCGATTGACGCGCAGCAGATGGCGCGGGCGGCGGGGACGATTGCGTACAGCGTGCTGTGCGGGATCAGCGCGCGGGTGCGGAGGGTTTTTGTGTGAAGCGGATGGCGTTGGTTCCGCTGTTGGCGTGGGGGCTGGGGGCGGAGACGGCCAGGGTGACGGTGCTGGCGACGACGGACCTTCACGGCTACCTCTATCCTTACGACTACTTCACGTCGCGGCCGGCGGAGCGGGGGTTGGCGAAGATCGCAACGCTGGTGCGGGCGGTGCGGGCGGAGGATCCGCGGGCGATTCTGATCGATTGCGGGGATACGATTCAGGGATCGCCGCTGGAGGGCCTGTATCAGGCGCGGGTGCGGGACGGACGGCCGTTTCCGGGGCTTGCGGCAGGGCTTCCGCCGGATCCTATGATGCTGGCGATGAACGAGCTTGGGTACAGCGCGATGGTGCTGGGCAATCACGAGTTGAATTTCGGTTTGGGGAATCTGGCGAAGGCCCGGGGGGCGGCGCGGTTTCCGTGGATTTCGGCGAACACGGTGGCGGCGGGGGGCGCGGCGCGGTTCGAGGGCCACGTGATGGTTCAGGCGGGGGCGATCCGGGTGGCTCTGATCGGGATCACGACGCCCGCGATTCCGCACTGGGAGAAGCCTGAGAATTACCGGGGTTACCGGTGGATGGATGGTGTGGAGGCGGCGAGGCAGGCGGTGCAACGGGTGCGGGGGGAGCGGCCGGACCTGGTGATTGCCGCGATGCATTCGGGGCTGGACCGGGATGCGGCGACGGGGGTTGCGCGGGGGTCGCATTTACCGGGGGAGAACGTAGCGTATCAGGTGGCCTCGCGGGTGCCGGGGATCGATGCGGTGGTGTTTGGGCACACGCATCTTGAACTGCCCACGGCGACGGTGAACGGCGTGTTGATGGCGCAGCCACGGAACTGGGGGATGTCGCTGGCGCGGCTGGATTTTGTGCTGGAGCGCGCTGAGGTTGGCCCGTGGCGGGTGGCGGCGAAGAGCAGCCGGGTGATTCCGGTGACGGCGGAGGTGGCCGCCGACCGGGCGATTCTCGAGATTGCGCGGCCGTATCATGAGGCGGTTGAGGCGCAGTTGGCGGCTCCGTTTTCGACGTCGCCGGCGGAGTTGGCCGGGATGTTTGGGCGGGTGGAGGATACGGCTGCGCTGCAGGCGATCCATCAGGTGCAACTGCACTATGCCAAGGCCGACGTTTCGTTCGCCGCGCTGTTCAACCCGCGGGTGGTGATTCCGCGCGGCGCGGTGAGCATCCGGCAGGCGGCGGCGCTGTATCTCTACGACAACGAGCTCTACGCGATTGAAGGGACCGGCCGGATGGTGCGGCTGGCGCTGGAGAACGCCGCGCGGTACTTCGGGGCTTGTCCCGAGGGTCCATGCGGGTTTAACGCGGCGGTGCCGGGGTTCAACTACGACACCGCGGCGGGGGTGAGTTACGTGATCGATGTAAGCCGGCCGGAGGGAAGCCGCATTCGCGATTTGACGTATCGTGGCCGGCCGCTGGAGGACGGGCGGAGGCTGCGGATCGCCGTGAACAATTACCGGGCGGCGGGCAGCGGGGGGTATGAGATGTTTCGCGGCGCGCGGGTTGTGTGGCGGAGCGGAGCGGAGATTCGCGACTTGCTGATTGAGTATTTTTCGAGCCGTCCGTTTCCGGCGGAACCGGCGGGGAACTGGAGGCTTCATCCGCCGGAGGCGGCCCGGCGGCTGCGCGAGGCGGCGGGACGGGAAGCGGCCTTACCCCGTACTCAATAGAAGCCGGATTTCGGGCGGGGTGTCGTATACTAGTGCCTTTGGGACCTGTCGTTTGAGAACCGTGGAAGGAGAGTCCCGCGAAATGGCTGCTGTGAAGTCCGTCACCCTCCCTGAGTTGAATCCATCCGGCTTTGGCGCTCCTGAGTTTTCCACCCCCGAATCGCAGGATTCGGAAGCTGCGCTTGCGCGGCGGTTTTACTATTTCCTGAGCCTGCAGCGGGAGGTGGAGGATCGCATTGAGCGCAAGCTCTACCGGCAGGGCAAGATCCTGGGCGGCGTGTATGTGGGCCGTGGGCAGGAGGCGATTGGGATTGGCGCGGGCCTGGTGGCGCGGCCGGACGATGTGTTGTTCCCGTGCCATCGCGATCTGGGTTTGTACTTCATTCGCGGCATTGGCCCGCGCGAGGTGTTCGCGCAGTACATGGGGCGCGTGGGCGGCCTGACCGGCGGCAAGGACGGCAACATGCACATGGGGGACCTGAACCGCCGCATTGTGGCGATTATCAGCGCCATGGCGGCCTCGGTGCCGGTGGCCGCGGGGGCGGCGATGGCGTTGAAGTATCAGGGCAGTTCGAGCATTGCGTTTAATTTCTTTGGCGACGGGGCGACGAGCCGCGGGGACTGGCATGAGGGAATCAATCTGGCGGCGGTGCAGAAGGCTCCGCTGGTGTTGATCTGCAACAACAATCAGTACGCCTATTCGACTCCGCTTGAGAAGCAGATGGCGTGCCGTCATGTGGCGGATCGCGGGGTGGCGTACGGGATTCCGGCCGAGATTGTGGACGGCAACGATGTGTTCGCGGTGTATCAGGCGGCGCAGCGGGCGGCTGAGCATGCGCGCGCGGGGAAGGGTCCTTATCTGATTGAGTGCAAGACGTTCCGGATGACGGGGCATTCGGCACACGATGGCGGGGACTATGTGCCGAAGCATCTTTGGGGCGAGTGGGCGGCGAAGGATCCGATTTTGAAGCTGGCGGGGAAGATGCTGGACCGCGGCTGGGCGACGGAGGGCGATCTGGAGCGGATGCAGGCGGCGATCAAGCGCGAAACCGATGAGGCGGTGGATTGGGCGGAACGGAGCCCGTATCCCGATGCCTCCGAACTGACACGCAACGTCTACGAGGAAGCCTGACACGATGCCCGCGACAACCTATCTGGAAGCGATTCGCCAGGGCATCTGGGAAGAGATGGAGCGGGACCCGAATGTGTTCCTGCTGGGCGAGGACATTGGGATCTACGGCGGCGCGTTCAAGGTGACGCAAGGCATGCTGGAGCGGTTTGGCGACAAGCGGGTGGTGGACACGCCGATCGCGGAGTCGGCGATTGTGGGCGCGGCGATTGGAGCGAGCTTCATGGGCCTCCGGCCGGTGGCCGAGATGCAGTTCGCCGATTTCATCACCTGCGGCTTCGACCAGATTGTGAACTTCGCGGCCAAGAGCCGCTACCGCTGGAATGCGCCGGCGCCGATTGTGGTGCGCGCGCCTTCGGGGGGCGGGATTCACGGGGGTCCGTACCATTCGCAGAATCCGGAGGCGTGGTTTGTTCACACGCCGGGGCTGAAGGTGATTACGCCGGCGACGGCTTATGACGCCAAGGGCCTGATCAAGGCGGCGATCCGGGACAACGATCCGGTGATTTTCTTCGAGCACAAGGCGTTGTACCGGCGGGTGAAGGAGGATCTTCCGGAGGGTGAGTACACGGTGCCGATCGGGAAGGCTCGTGTGCACCGGGAGGGCCGGGACATGTCGATCATCACGTACGGGGCGATGGTGCATGTGGCGGCGGAGGCGGCGGCGCAGATGGAGAAAGAGGGCGTCTCGACTGAGGTGATCGACCTGCGGACGCTGCTGCCGTTGGATGAGGAGACGATTCTGGCGAGTGTGCGGAAGACGTCGAAGGTGATTGTGCTGCATGAGGCGACGATCACGGGCGGGATCGGCGGAGAGATCGCGGCGCGGATCACGGAGAAGGCGTTTGAGTGGCTGGATGGTCCGGTGGTGCGGATCGCGGCGCCGGATACTCCGGTGCCGTACAGTCCGCCGCTTGAGGAGGCGTTTTTGCCCAACACCGCTACGGTGGTGGAGAGAGCGCGCCGGCTGGCGGCCTACTAGGGAAGGGCGCCGAGGCGCAGATCTCTACCTCAGCCACCGCTACCGAAATGTCACGCTAGTCGATAGTCGTATCGACAGCTGGTTTGCGCTCGGGCGATGAGTTCTTATCGGCCGGGGGATCGTTCGAATTCGCGCTATGCGAGGGGGCGAGAATAGTTTTGGTGCCATTGGCTGACCATTGCTCGAACAGGCGGTTCACGTCGATGTTCGCGTTAACGGTAAAATTGCATGACTTGAGAAACCAGACTATTACAAGAAGCGCAGCTATTGTCTTGTTCTGGGCCATCCAAGTGGCCAGCCTTGGGTCAAGCTGGCTCACCTCTCTCCGCAGATCATCTATTGTGGTACCACTGGACGCCGCACGCTCAACAGCCCTTGCAAAGGCTTCCAAGATCGTTCGCGAAAATGGGGGGCCAGATACAAGCGATAAAACTCCAGCGGGAGATGCGTTAAACACACCGTCTATGATGGATGCCATTCTCCCGCAGTTATTAATCAGACCGTTGGTTAATAGACATTGAGTTCAACCTGCGGCGTACACGGTGTCCTTGGTCAGGAAGAACATTTTGATAGTCCAGGGCAGGCGTTGCAGGGATCGTAGGCGCGCCAGGACGGCGCACTTGAGGTCGTCCGCTTGG
>VFZY01000202.1 GCA_016870915.1 Acidobacteriota bacterium
AGGCAGCCGTGGCTGAAAAAGACCGCCTTGGCTTCGATCAGGCGCGACGCGCCGTGGCGCGTTCGCAGGAACCGGGTCAGCATCGCGCGGTCCTCCGCCTGGACAGGTGCGAACGAAATCTTCCAGGGTCCGCTCGCGGCCCGCTCCGCTTGGGCGGCGTGCTTGTCGTGCCAGGCTTCATCCCAGCCCTTCACCGCAATGCTCGTCAGGTCCGGGCCTTCCATCCCCCCGCCGTCCGGCCTGATCGTCCCGCCGCGGCCGTCCAGGCGATGACAGGCGTGGCAGTCCAGCCTCTCAAACACCGCCTGAGCCGCCCGGAGTTCCGCTCGTGCCGGAATGCCTGGTGCCGCATGGCAGGTGCCGCACCCCGCCTCGGATAACTTGACCGGGATCATCGGCTCCGGCCAGAAGTGCACGTCGCCGTGCGCGTCCTCTTTGTCCGTCGCCGCTCCCTGTCCGCCGTGACAGATCGTGCAGCCATAGACCGCCGGGTCGTGCGTCACCCGTGGATGCTTCTTGAAAAGCGGAGCGCCGGTCACTTCCCCTTCCCCCGGGCCCATGGCCACGTGGCATGTCGTGCAGCGGTCCGCCGTGCGAAGGCTTTGATTCACCACCTGGCGCAACTGCACACTGATCGCGCCATCCCCCGTGCGCCCGGCGGCCTGAACCCGCCGCCAGCCGCGCAGGAAGTGCTCCTGAACCGCTGCCGTGGCAAACAGCACCAGTACGCCGAGACTTGAACCGAGCAGTAGAAGCTTGTTCTTCCTCATCGCGTTGCGTTCCTCAATGCTTGGGCCAGTCCGCCGGCGACCAGTAGAAAACCCAGTTCGGCCCGCGGAAGTACGTGCCGATGATGGTCAGTACCAGGAAGCCGCACAGAAAGCACGTGAACAAACCCAACGCTCCGGCCCGCGCTGAGTTGTGGCGCTTGACCAGCCAGACCGAATAGGCGCCGTAGATCAACGTCAGTATCGTGCCCGGATTGATGGCCGTCACCACCAGTTGGCCCACGGCGGGGAACCACTCCCGAATCCAGCCGAAGCGGATCACCAGCGCCTCAACGGCGAGAGCGGCGCCAAAACCCACAAGCAGCGCGCGCTGTACCAGGGGCCAACCCCCAGGCCCGCCGAACCAGCGCCCCGTGCCCGCGGACTCGCGGTCCAGAAATGGAATCAATCCCAGGCCCAGCAGCACAATCGCCGGAATCCCAATCCCGCCCGTGAAGGCAGAAAAGGATACCAACTCCTGCAGGCCAAGGAAGTACCACGGCGCCTTCGCCGGATTTTCAGGCACGCTCGGGTTGGCCAACTCCTTGAGCGGCGCGTCCGAAACAATGGCCAGCGCCACGCAAACCAGGGTCGTGAACATCATCACCCCCAGTTCGGCGTAGAACAGATGGGGCATCGAAGGCACCGTGTTTTCCGGTCCGCTTCCCACCGCCGGCGTGCGTCCGCGCACAATCGCGGCCAGTTGATACGTCTTCTCCGGCGCCTGCGTGAATACCGGGTAGACCTCCCCTTCCGGCGGCCCCAGACGCTGGTCCACGTCGTCCGGACGGGCCAGGCCTCCATCTTTACGGATGCGCCAAAAATGAATCGTCATCAGAAACACCAGCGCCAGCGGCAGCACCATCACATGCAGCAGGTAAAAGCGGATCAGCGCCTCTTCGCCCACAATCTCCGAGCCCAGCAGCAGCGCCCGCTGGAAGCCGCCCGGATCGAACCACTCCGTGATCTCCAGCGCGTCGGTGATCTCCCGCGGTGATTGCGCGATGTTGGCCCCAATCGTCACCGCCCAATAGGCAAGCTGATCCCACGGCAGCAGGTAGCCCGTGAACGAAAGTCCCAACGTCAGGGACAGCAGGCCCATGCCCACCAGCCAGTTGAACTCCCGCGGTTTGCGGTATGACGCCGTGTAGAACGCGCGCGCCATGTGCAGCAGCACGCACACCACCATCACGTTGGCCGCCCAACGGTGAATGTTGCGCATGAAGCGGCCCGTTGGCACCACGAAATGGATATCTTTAATGGACTGGTAGGCCGCCTCCGGATAGGGCTTGTAGTAGAACATCAACAGCACACCGGTGACCAGCGTGATCAAAAAGGCTGCCGTCGTGGCGATGCCCAGCCCCATCGTCGCCGGCCAGCGCAGTGTCCATCGATGCACGCGTACGGAATGCAGGTGCAGAAAGACGTTGCCGAAGATGAAGGTCGACCGCGTCCGGTCCGTTGTCGGCGCGCCGCCGCGAAAGGCCGCCTCCAGGATGCGGCGCGGAGCCGCCCGGAGATTGCCGAAGAATTCGGTCATCGCGGAAGTCATGCGCTTTTTACCTTGGTCCCGCCGGGCACCGTCTTGCCCTCGTCAATCTGCGCCTCGTCCCCGCTCAGGCGTACTTGCAGCCATGGGAGAGCCCGTGGCGCCGGGCCCTTCACAACGCCGCCGGTCTTGTCGAAACGCGAACCGTGGCACGGGCACTCAAAGCCTTCCGCGTTCGGTTTCACCACGCAGCCCAAATGCGTGCAGATCGTTGAGATCGCATACACTCCTTCCTCGTCGCGAAACACCGCCGCCGCGTGGCCCTGCGGGACCAGGGCTTCGCCGGCCGCTAGCGCCTCCGGTATCGCGATCTTGAAAGACTTTGAAGGCGCGGCCACAACGGCGGCCTTCGGCAGCCGTAGCGCGCCCAGGAATCCAAACGAAAGCGCCGACACCATCGACCAGAGCGCTGTCAGCCCAAGCCAGTCCCGCCTCGGTGTCGCCTCCGGATCCAGGCGTGACCTTGAGCCTCCGGGAATCACAGTCATTGACACCTCCAACTTGCTCGCGTAATCGCGCGCTCCATCGAGATGGCCTCAACCGGGCATCGCATCACACAGAGTGCGCAGCGAATACAGCGATCTTCGTCCTTGAGAATCGCCGAATCCCGTTCGCGGTCGGCCTCGGCTCCCAGAGCCAGGTCCGGTGGCAGATCGGTCAGCGCCACCAGCTTCAGACACTGCGTCGGGCACACGTCGGAACAGCCGCCGCACAGCACGCAGCGGGCGCCGTCAAACACCGGCGTCACGCCGCAGTCCAGGCACCGCGACGCCTCGCGCTGCGCCTGCTCCGCGGTGTAACCCAATTCCACCAGCGTCTCCGGATGGCTCAGGCGCTCGGACGGCTCGCACACCGGCACGGCTTGCCGGCGGATAGATTCGTAGCCACGCTCCCGCCGGTAACGCTCCAGCACGGCGTGCGTGGTGACAATCTCGGTTTGAAGCGTCTCGCCCGTGAGAAACTGATACACCGACCGAGCCGCTTTCTTACCCGACGCCACGGCATCGATCAGCAGCCGCGTGCCGTGCGCCAGATCGCCGGCAATAAAAATCCCCGGCGCCGTCGTCGCCAGCGATGCGCTGTCCGTCTTCGGCCATCCGGGCCGCGCCATCTCCACATCCGCCCCGCCCTCATCCAGAAAACCGAGTGCCGGCGCCTGGCCAACCGCCAGCAGCACCGTGTCGCATGCAACCGCGCGGCGGTCCAAGTCATCGAAGACAGGCGAAAAGCGGCGGTTCTCGTCGTAAACCCGATGGCACCGGCGAAACACCACCGCCCTCGGTTGCCCGGCCCCGTCGCGTTCAATCTCCACCGGACCCCAGCCGTTCAGCCGCTCGATCCCTTCCTCGTCCCCCTCCACAATCTCCACCGTGTCCGCGGGCATCTCCTCAAGACCTTCGAGCGATACCAGCACCACGCGCGACGTGCCCGCCAGCCGCGCCGCCGTGCGTGCCGTGTCATAGGCAATCTGCCGCACCACCGTGCGGGCCACATCGTAGGCGACATTGCCGCCCCCAACCACCACCACGGCACGGCCGATGTCAATGCTCTCCCCAAGCGACACCGCGCGCAGCAGATCCACGCCGCCATAGACCCGCGGCCCGCGCTCGCCGGGCAGACCCAGCGCGCGGGAGGTCTTGGCGCCCACCGCCACAATCACCGCCGCCGCCTCCCGCCGCACCTCCGCGAACGGGATATCCTTGCCGATCGTGACACCGCAGCGCAACTCCACGCCCAGTGCCTCAATCACCGCAACCTCGCGCTGGATCACTTGACGCGGCAGGCGATACGCCGGCACCCCCACCGAGAGCATTCCCGCCGGAACAGGCTCCGTCTCATAGACCACCGGCCGAAATCCGAGCAGCGCCAGATCGTGCGCGGCGGAAAGACCCGCCGGCCCCGCCCCGATGATCGCCACCCGTTCACCCTGCCCCTTGCGAATACGGCCATCGACGCAGGAGCGCACCAGCGCCGCCATGTCTTCCACATGCCCCGGCAAGGGTGATTCGAAGCCAACGATCTTCTTCAGGAGTTCCGTGGGAGACCCGCCGCCGTCCGGTCCGGCCGCTTCGCAGGCAAACCTCTTTAGCGCCCGAATCGCCACCGGCTGGTCCAGCGCCACAAACTGCCCATCGCCGTCCACACGCGGTATCTTGCCCCGCCGGCACGCCGCCTCACACGGCGCGCCGCAGATTCGGCCGCAGATTGAGGCGAACGGATTCGGGCCCCGTGCGATCAGGTACGCCTCTTCGAAACGCCCCTCCGCGATCGCTCGCACATAGCCGCGAGCATCCGTGTGAACCGGGCACGCCGCCTGGCAGGAGATCAATCCTGCATGGTAGCATTCACCCGGAATGTCGGCACGGAGCGGCGGCACGGTTTCTGCATCACCTCATCGCGAAATCCCGTGCCTGTTCGTCAGAGGCCTCCTCGCCGGGCCTCAACCTTCGAACCGCGAATACCGGTGTCATGGTAAGCATCGAAGCGGATAACCTGTATCCGCACCCAGGCTGAGCAATTAAAGGACCACGAACGTACCGGCCTTTGAAAGGCAATTTGCGCGGCTTCACCCAACACCTGGGCGAAATGACCGATCTTGCCCCACTCCGCTCCAGAGAGGGGGAAGGGCAAACCGAGCCTGGCGGGTGAGTTGTGGAAGTGGTAGCGCTAACGGGATTCGGCGTTGAGCGGCATTCCGGCTAGTGCCATTCCGTGCCAGTTGTTGGATGCTACGCGCTTCTGAATTCCGGGAGGACAGCCTGTTTCAGCGCGTACCGGCGTGGGCTGTCTGCGGAGTCTGCGGATGTCATGGAAGCGCCGGCGGCGCGTGGCCTTCACCGGCGAGGAACTGCTCCAGTACAGTCTGAAGTTCTGGAATCCGGGAGTGGGCCACGTTCCAGACCTCGTCCAGATCGACGCCGATGTAGTCGTGGATCAGCAGTGGCAGCGCTCCAGTATGTGGTGCAGGTACAGACGGTCATCCTTCACAACGGAGTAGCCTCGCGAAGGATCCGGTCGCGCACGTACCAGTGAAGCGATTTCTCAGTCCCGACGTGGACTCTCATTCCGAGCAACTCCTGGAGATCTTCGACGAGCCCAGCGTGATCCATCAGGCTTCGGCCAGGCTCCCAGGTCACCAGCAGATCGAGGTCGCTATTCTCATTGGCTTCACCACGGGCCACCGAGCCGAACACACGCAGGCTGTGGGCACCGCGCTGCCCGGCGAGCCGAAGGATTTCCGCCCGCCGTTCCGTCCGCAATGTGTCCAGACTGACCATGTCTTCATTGTCTTCATTGTGCGACAAGTCTAGCGGAACCATCAGGCAGGGAGACCCACCATGGTCTGGGCAGTCGTCATCAACCGCCGATCCCCCGAATTCCTCCATGCACGTCGGTCCGGAAAAGGATCCGAGCTTCGCTAATCCGCAGGGCGCGCCGTTGAAACCCGTTTCGATTCCAGGCGACCGGCTCGGCGTTATCCAAGCATCTGAACGACTCGAGCGAGCGCATCGAGTGACAAGGTGCCTACGCGCCCGCGCCTTCGGCTTTTCGAGTATCGTCGGTAGCATCGCCCTCGATGATTCGATCAATCCTCTGCATCGAGGCGTCCACCCTTCCCTTCAATCGCTCCTCGATCTCTTTGTTGCGCCGATGGTAACTCGCCGAATCAAGCGGCAACTCAAGCTCGTCCCGCGCGGCAAACAACGCCGGAGCGATGAGCGGACTCAACTGGTAGGTGGCCTCAATGCACGCCTTCACTAACGCCTGCTGGGCTCTTGGTAGGCCATCCATCAACTCCTGCCTGCGTCGCGAACAGTACTCGGCTTTCCGGCGGTTAACCTCGATCTCCGTGGCGGCGGCTAGACGAATCGCCTGGTCCGGGTTCTGAGTGGCGTTTAGTTGCAGGAGAAGCGCCTCGTACCGCTCCTTCGCTTCGGTGCTGCGCTGAAGCGTCGCCCCAAGAGATTCGATTTCGCCTTTTTGAGCGAGAAGCAGGGACCGGTCCACAAAGAGCCGGACGTAGACTGCGGCGAACTCCGAGGTAAAGGCGTTCACTGCGGCGACGGTCTTGTCGTTCGCGATGACCTGGATCCTGTTGATCTTCGCGATATCATCCTGGTACACGCGCGAGAGTTCCTGGTCCGGAATGTTCAGGTCCGCGATGCGGCCGACGACGCCGCTGAGCCTGGAGACTGATTCGGCGGCATGCAGATACACTTCGCGCCGCCATGACATCTGGCGTTCCCGGTTGCGCTCTCGCGCGTCGTGCGCCAACTGATTAGCTTGAAGCTTGCTGTCGTGGCGGAGCGACAGCAAGACGCCGGACAGCGTAAGCACCGACGTTGCGAGCGTGACCCACACTGTCGCAGGAACCTGCTTCAAGATCTCGATCACGGCCTGAATGAAAGTCCCCAACCGCCCGTTCCTCGAAGACGTAGTGTATCGCGTGGTCGCCCAATCCCCACAAGTCTATGAACTTTGGTAGCGCTAACGGGATTCGAACCCGTATTTAAGCCTTGAGAGGGCTTCGTCCTAACCCTTAGACGATAGCGCCGCTTGCGGTGGGCTACCCCCAGTATACTCCATCCCCCATTTCCGCAAGCGCCGCGCCACCCACTTCTGCTCTAATGACAAAATCATGCCAACTGGCGCCGAACTCTTCGTCCAATCCATGGAAAAACTGGGCATCCGCGACATGTTCACCCTCGTCGGCGACCACCTCAACGAAGTCCTCTCCGTCGCCGGCCAACGCGGCATCCGCACCATCGACATGCGCCACGAATCCGGCGTCACCCACGCCGCCGATTGTTTTGGCCGCATCCATCGCCGCCCCGCCGTCTCCCTCGTCACCGGCGGCCCCGGCCACACCAACTCCCTCACCGGCATCGCCACCTGCTTCCAGGCCGCCAGCCCCCTCATCGCCGTCAGTGGAGCCCCCTCCCAAGCCCTCGCCGGCCGCCAGGTCTTCCAGGTCATCGATCAGGTCGCCATGGCCGCACCCGTCTGCAAGTGGTCCGCCACCACCACCTCTCCCGCCCACGTCCCCTTCCACCTCGGCCGCGCCTATGCCGAAGCCACCACCGGCCGCATGGGACCCGTCCACCTCACCATCCCCGTCGACGTCTTCGCCGGCAACACCGAAGCCCCGCTCCCCATGCCCGCGCCCCCGCCGCCCCCTCACGCCGTCCCCCGATCCTCCGAAGTCGCCGCCGCCCTCAAACTCCTCGCCCACGCCGAACGCCCCATCGTCATCGGCGGCAGCGGCCTCTGGTGGAGCGGCGCCGGCAAGGAACTCCAGCAATTCCTCAATCGCACCAACCTCCCCTACTACAGCGTCACCATGGCCCGCGGCATCGTCAGCGACTCCTGGCGCCTCAACATGGGCTACGCCGACGGAGCCCTCAACAAGGCCGTCCACCGCGGCTTCCCCCGCGCCGACGTCGTCCTCGTCCTCGGCAAGCGCATCGATTACCGGCTCGCCCTCGGCGGCACCCGCCTCTTCTCACCCGATGCCAAATTCATCCAGGTCGATATCCACGCCCCCGAACTCGGCCTCACCCGCAACCTCGAACTCGGCATCCACGCCGATCTCCGTGAAACCCTCCACGCCATGACCCTCATGGCCGGCAAAACCCCCTGGAAGCCCCGCTCCGCCTGGATCCGCGAACTCAAACTCTACCGCGCCGATTGGCAAAAGAACCTCGCCGCCACCGCCTCCGATACCGGCACACCCATCCACCCCGCGGCGTTCTTCGCCGAACTCGCCAAAGCCCTTCCCGCCAACGTCCGCTACGCCTGGGACGGCGGCGACTTCATCCACTGGGGCCGCGCCACCCTCCCCGCCACCCGGCCCGGAGCCTGGATGCGCCTCGGCCCCCTCGGCACCATCGGCTCCGCCCTCCCCAACGCCATCGCCATGCAACTCGCCGAGCCCGCCGAGCCCATCGTCATGATCACCGGCGACGGCTCCCTCGGCTTCTACCTCGCTGAACTCGACACCCTCGTCCGCTACAACCTCCCCGTCGTCATCATCGTCGGCAACGACGGCGGCTGGGGCCTCGAACGCGAACTGCAAGGCGAACTCTGCGGCAGCACCGTCGCCTGCGAACTGGCCCGCTCCCGCTACGACCTCGTGATGAAAGGCTTCGGCGGCGAAGGCGAAAACATCGATACCCTCCACCAGGTCGTCCCCGCCGTCACCCGAGCCTTCGCCTCCCGCCGCCCCACCCTCCTCAACGTCAACATCAAGGGTGCCCGCAGCCCCTTCACCGAATGGCAAATCGCCGCCAAAAAGAAGTAACGCCGCCAACGTGAAGGCCATCAACCCCTTCGTCCGCCAACGCGACTTCAACCGCGCCTCCCGCCCCAACTTTGCCGCCTTCGCCCCCCACCGCGCCCGCGTCCTCCACCTACTCGAAACCCTCGCCGCCACCACCCCCACCCCCAACTCCCTCTGCATCCTCGGAGCCGGCAACTGCAACGACCTCGACCTCCCCCGCCTCACCGCCCTCTGGTCCCGCCTCCGCCTCATCGACATCGACCTCGAAGCCATGCGCTCCGGCCTCACCCATCAACTCGGCGCCTCCGTCCCCCCGCACCTCGAACTCACCACCTGCGACCTCACCGGAGCCCTCGAGCATCTCCACGAACTCATCCACACCCCCACCTCCGCCGCCCTCGCCCGCCTCCGCCACGCCCTCCTCCAGACCCCCGCCCCCACGCAAATCCCGGAGCGCTTCTCCGCCGTCGCCTCCACTTGCATCCTCTCCCAACTAACCGACCTCATCCGCCACGCCCTCGGCCCCGCAAGCCCCCACCTCGACCCCCTCGCCGGACTCGCCCGCCTCCAGCACCTCCGCACCCTGGCCGAACTCACAGCCCCCGGCGGCCACCTGCTCCTCCTCGCCGACTTCGTCTCCTCCGACACACTCCCCGCCCTCCGCCACGCCGCCGAAGAAGAACTGCCAGCCCTCATGAATCAGGCGCTAAGCCAGGGCAACCACTTCATCGGCATGAACCCCTGGCACATCCACCAGGACCTCACCCAACCCCCGCTCGCCAACCTCTGGGCCGCCCCGCCCTCCCTCTCCACCCCCTGGCGCTGGAACCTCGGCCCGCGAACCTACCTCGTCACCGCCATCCAATGCCGCAAACGCCAGAGGATCTAGGCTCGCGCAACATCTGTCTGGGAAAAGTCTTCACCGGTGAACAACAAAGGCATTCCAGCCACCGAAGCCACCGCGTATGACATACAGTCGCCAAAGTTCAAGGCCGCGGGATGACGCCCACGGCCATACCGGAGGAATGCGGCTGTAGCGGCTTCCGAGTGTTGTTCGTTGAACGCAACAACCTCCGCTCCGATGCCGCGGAGAAACCGCTGCAGGATCGGGCGTGCATCACGGCCAAGTTTGGAACTCAACACCATCGCGGCCTCCAACACAGTCGGAGCGCCGATCACCACCACCTCGGCGCTGTCGATCGCCTCAATGAATCGTTCGTACCCAGGTTCCTTCAAGTGGACAGCAACGATGGCGGAACTATCCAGTACCATGGGTCAAAAGCCTTCTGGCCCGTAACCCAGAATTTCGTCTTCTTCCTGCCGGGTGAGCCCGCGTCCCAACAGCGACGGGGGAATCAGCGGCCAGACTTCGCGTTCCATGTACTCCCGCACACTCCGGCGTGCCAACGGTACCCCGCCGCGAGCCCGAATCCGCGCCCTGCGTTCGAGCAGCGCACGCCGGATAGCTTCGGTCTTGCTTTCATGAGCCATACCGGCCACCTCAGCAGCCAATTGCTCCACTTCCACGTTCTTGATGTTCAATCCCATGGTAGAATCCTGTCCACATTCTACCATCATGGCTTCAAGTTTAGAACGCAGCTCGGGGCATCTTGTTGTGCGGCTATAATCCAAACAGTCTGACCGATGCGAAAGGAAGGTGCGCGAATTGATCGCTCATAGGGAGCGCAAAGCCCATCTTCACTTCGCCCGCCCTGTAACCATCTCCGGCAATCCAGGGGACCAGAAAGTACCAGGAAAGAGAGGAAAGAGCCGTTCAAGCGGCCATCGCGGAGGCCACACGATGACGAAAAGCGCCAATTACGCAAAGATCGTCGAATGGTCTGAGGAAGACCAGTGCTTCGTCGGCAGTTGCCCCGGCATCATCTACGGCGGCTGCCATGGCAAGAACCAGGTGGCCGTCTTCGAGCAACTCTGCGCCGCAGTCGAAGAAGCAATCGAGCTCTACCGGCGCGACGGCAAACCCCTGCCACCCCCAACCGCTTGACAGCCCGTGACAGAAGTCCATATGGACCGCTCGCTCGCCGGCACGGCGTCAGCTGCCGAGCCGCGACCGCAAGGGAGCGGTTTTCGCCACGGGTTGTGTTGACGCCCGCGTCATCTCGAGTAAGTACTCACGAACCGCATCCCGCTCGTCACCACCGGCGGCTGGGCACATCCCTCAACGCCGAGCTCAACCTGGTGACGGCGATAAACTGGTCACCAAAGGTGTTCGCATGAATGAAAGACCCCGGTCTGATCACTTCCAACCCGAACGTAATGATGGGCAAGCCCGTCATTCGCGGCACAAGGATTACCGTCGAACTGATCCTCGAAAAATTCGCCGCCGGTCAAACCGAACAGGAGATTCTTCGAGCCCATCCGCACATCACAAGCGAAGGCATTCGAGCCGCTCTGGCATTTGCGGCGGAGGCGCTCCAGGCTTCCGTCGTCTACCCGCTGGAACGTGCCGTCTCGTGAGGCTGGTGGCCGGCGAAAGCTTTATGGCCCAACAGTCCATGCACTTCGTCGGGCCGCGCGCATGCAGCCTTGTTCATCGCTTCTCCGTTCCCAGCCCAATCCCCGCCCGGGCTCGAACACGCTCTCACCGCTTGGTCAATCCACCAGACACGCGCCGGAGCCACGCCCCGGCCTTGCATGGCATCGTGGACCGCGTTCGCGTTCACTGCCCGCTTGAACCCTGGCGCAGCATCTCAAGTAGGCGCTCGCGAATTGTGCGCTCATCCGCGCTAAGAACCCCAGGGTCCATCGGAATCAATCGGGCCAGGTACTCCCGGAAGATGCCCGTCGCGCCGTCATCCTTCATGGTGCGCATCGTCACGAAGAGGTTCCACGCTGAAGCCGTGGTTTCCAGGTGCTCCGGCCCCAGAACCCGCTTCCGGTTCGCCAGCACCTGCTTCTGAAGCTCTCGCGCGCCAGCCAGATCCCCGCAAGCCCTTAGGGTCACAGCCAGGTTGTTCATCGATGTGAGCGTGGCCGGGTGCTCCGGCCCCAGAACCCGCTTCCGGCTCGCCAGCACCTGCTCCTGAAGATCTCGCGCGCCCGCCAGATCCCCGCTGGCCCACAGGGTCGAAGCCAGGTTGTTCATCGACGAAAGCGCATCCGGGTGCTCCGGCCCCAGCACCCGCTTCATGCTCGCCAGCACCTTCTCCCCAAGCTCTCGCGCGCTCGCCAGATTTCCGCACGCTCTCAGGGTCCCGGCCAGATTGTTCATCGACGCGAGCGTATCCGGGTGCTCCGCCCCCAGCACCCGCTTCCGGCTCGCCAGCACCTTCTCCCCAAACTCTCGCGCGCCCGCCAGATCCCCGCTCGCCCTCAGGGTCTCAGCCAGATTGCCTATCGACCTGAGCGTATCCGGGTGCTCCGGCCCCAGAACTCGCTTCTGGCTTGCCAGAACCTTCTCCCCAAGCTCTCTCGCGCCCGCCAGATCCCCGCTGGCCAACAGGGTCGAAGCCAGGTTGTTCATCGACGTGAGCGTATCTGGGTGCTCGGGCCCTAGGAACTTGTTGAAATACGCTTCGCCGCGTCAGCATCGACGCGATCCGTTCGATCCGAACATCGCAAAACGGTGCGAAAAGGGAATTTTTGGGGCGCACTGCCCCGGCAACACCGCCGCGCGGTG
>VFZY01000203.1 GCA_016870915.1 Acidobacteriota bacterium
TGAGCAGGTGTGGAACTACGTGAAGAACCACGGAATCGGGCGGATGTTGCTGCGCCAAGCGGACGACCTCAAGTGCGCCGTCCTGGCGCGCCTACGATCCCTGCAACGCCTGCCCTGGACTATCAAAATGTTCTTCCTGACCAAGGACACCGTGTACGCCGCAGGTTGAACTCAATGTCTACTAACCAACGGTCTGATTAATAACGCCGTATTTGCCACATCGGATTGGGAACACCGCACTGTTACCGGTAAAACGGCTTCCAGTCCAGCCAGCGGGGACCGTAGTGCGGCTCCGGCTGGCCCACCTCGAGCGCTCCCAGATCCGGGGCTTTTCCGGCGAAGCCCTCGTTCACCGTGGGCAGCGGCACGCCGGCATCCACCGCCTTGGAACCCGCCTTCAGCCGGAAGTTCAGGTCCATGGAATGGTAGACGTGGTGGCGCTTGTTGGGGTCGGGCGGGCGCATGGATTCGAAGATGTCAAAATCCACCTCAATGCCGTGCTGCTCCTGTCCGGTTCCGGCGCGAAAGGCGGCCAGAGTGGGAAAGGTCTTCCAGTCGTCCGGCTTGGGTTCGTAGGTCCGCTCGCCGGGCTTGGGCGCCAGCCACGAATACTGGTTTTGAACGCCGCGGTTGGGCCGGAAGCCGTTGTAGTCGGAGCTGTACTGCCCGGTGGCATTGGCCCACGCCATGATGCCGCGCTCGGGTGTGTCGCGGCCCAGGAAAAGATTGTTGCGGTAGTGCATGTTGGAGGAGGGGTCGCGAATGACATGCTCACCGATGATGGTGTTGTGATAGACAAACAGGCCGGCCGGTTTCGCTGAAAATTTGAACGCGACGCCGCTGGGCACGTGATAGAGAAGGTTCCTGATGAAGTAGACGGGGCCGCCGAAAACGGGCTGGGAACTGTAGCCGCCATGCGCGGCATTGACTCCTCGATTGTTGAACACCCGGATGTTGTGCACACCCCCGTCGGTCTCGACAAAATCATCGTTAAGTACGTGCATGTCGTTGTTGTAGATGTCGATGGAGGATGCGCGCCGGTGGGGGTCCTTTTCCGGCGTGCCATACGTGGAAATGGAGATGGCGTCGTGGAAGTACGCGATGGAGTTGTGCGCGATCACGTGGCCGGTTCCGTAGACCTTCACGCCGTAATAGCTTTTCAACCCGTGGGACCCGTAGATGCCCGCGCTCATGATGCCGGGGTAGGTCCACCCGATCAGCCGGAGCCGGTCTTCCTTGCCCAGAATCAGGTTGTCGGCGATGTAGAAGTCGCTGCTGCCGGCGTATTCGGTCCAAATGCCGAAACCGACGTTTTCAAAGCGGCAGTTCCGCACTGTAAGGCCGACGGCGCCGGTCACTTCCTTCTGGCCGGCGAAGATGGCCACGTCGGTGTTTCGGAAGGTGATGCCATCGAAGATGTGGTGCTCGGAGGCCATCACGTCGAGCAGCCGGTGGTTGTTGTCGCCGTCGATGATCACCTCGCCGTCCCCGGCGGATTTGATGGTGATCGGTTTTTCGGCGGTGCCTTTGAGCGTCAGGGACATGGAGCCGTCAAAGGGTGTCATCAACGGGTCGACGTAGTTCACGCGTTCGGTCTTATAGAGGCCGGCGTGCATCAGCAGAGTGTCGCCCGGCTTTGCACGGCGTTCCCAAACCACGCTCCAGTCCCCCAGTCCCGCGCCGTAATAGGCCTGCAGGATGCCGGTGAAAGACGGCTCCTCGCGCTTCCCCTGATAATCGGGCGGATAGACATGAAGCGTGCGGCCGCCCTTGTAGGGCTGCGGCTCCGTACGGGTCCGCACACGGACGGTCTGGGTGGTCTGGCCGGAGGCGCCGTCGGGGTCGGTGAGCTTGAACTGGCACTCGTACTCGGTGCCCGGCTTCACGTTGAGGATGCTTCCAGCGAATCCATCGGGCACTGTATAATCCAGGTTCTCGCGGCGGCGGTAGACGTTCTCGCCACCGATCCGCAACAGGGGCAGCCCCTGCCGCCACGCGGTCTCGCCAGCGGCGCGGAACTGAACCGCCACCGACGCATTGCGGTTGGCATCGCCTGTGATCTCCCACTCGAAGCCGAGATTGAGCAGCGTGGGATGCTCCACGGTAAACCGGCCCGCCGTGGTGGCATTTTGAGCCTGCGCATGGGCGGCCAGAAGCACGCCGGCGCCGAGCATCGATAGAAGGTGCATTCGCATAAATCGACACCAGTCTACCTGAATCGGCGGGAGCACCTGCTGCAATCGGGCGCGAAGGCAATGGAAGTCTGGCTGCTGCGCCGCGGCATCTTGCCGCCACGCGCCGGTCAGGCGATGAGTTCCACCCGGTAATCCTCGATCACCGGGTTCGAGAGTACTTCACGCGCGATCTCGTCCAGTTCGGCCTGGGCGTCCGTGGCGCCATCGATCTCAATTTCGAAGTACTTGCCCTGGCGCACTTCGCTGATGGAGGTATGTCCATGGCGGTTGAGGGCCGTGCAAATGGCCTGGCCCTGAGGGTCCAGGACCGTCTTCTTCATGGCGACGTAGACGCGCGCTTTCATTTCATTTCATTGTACGTTACGCCAGTGCGAAAGGCCTCCGTAGGGAGGCGCGGTTTCGCGGCAAGAACCGGTTACTTGCGAAGGGACATCCCGTTCCCGGGCCTGAACGCGCGAAGATGGAGATTCATGCGCGTACTGGTAACCGGCGGCGCCGGGTACGTGGGCAGTATCACTGTCCGCCACCTCATTGAACAAGGGCACGATGTCCTTGTTCTGGACAACCTGAGCAAGGGACACCGCCAGGCCGTCGATCCGCGCGCGCGATTCACCGTGGGCGACATCGCCGACCGCCCCCTGGTGGCGGGCCTTCTTCGCGAGCGCGGCATCGAAGGCGTGGTTCATCTTGCCGCCATGATCGAGGTGGGGCTTTCCATGACCCAGCCGGTGCTGTTCTTCGAACAGAACCTGATGGGAAGCCTTGCCCTGCTGCACACTATGATCGAATGTGGCGTCCATCGCATGGTGTTCTCGTCCACCGCCGCGGTTTACGGCAAGCCGGAATGCACGCCTATCACCGAAGACCACCCCGAACGGCCGATCAGCGTCTACGGTGAATCAAAACTCTACTTCGAGCGGGTGCTGGCACGCTACCATCAGATTCTTGGCTTCCGCTACGTTGCGGTGCGCTACTTCAATGCCGCGGGCGCGTGGCAGGACCTGGGTGAGGATCACCGCCCGGAATCGCACGTGATCCCCCGTCTGCTTCAGGCCACGCCAGAGCAGCCGTTCGTGATCTTCGGTTCGGATTACCCCACGCCGGATGGCACCTGTGTCCGCGATTATGTCCACGTGGCCGACCTGGCGGCGGCCCATGGGCTGGCATTGGAGCGTACGGCCCAGCCCGGCGCGGGTGTCTTCAACCTGGGAACGGGGAACGGGCACTCGGTTCAGGAACTGGTCGCCTGCGCCAGCCGGATTGTGGGGCGGCCACTGGCGGTGCGCCACGCTCCCAGGCGCCCGGGCGATCCGGCGATCCTGCTGGCGTCGCCGGTGAGGGCGATGGAGACGCTCGGCTGGCGGCCGCGGCATTCGGCGCTCGAGAACATTCTGAAAACAGCCTGGGAGTGGCGCCAGAGCCACCCCGCCGGGTATACCGGCTGACGCCTACTGCCGGGGCTTGGCGGGTGGTGGAAGTGGGGCCATGCGCGACACCATCTCCTTCATGCGGCTGAACTGCCCTGTTTCCGCGTTGTAGGTGCCGCGAGGCAGGTAGCGGATCTCTTTTTCCACGGTCTTTACCCGGTTTCCCGGATTGGGATGATCGGAAAAGAACTGCGCGATCATGTTCTCGCGGTGCCCTTCCCCCTGCAGCTTCTCAAAGAAGTGGGCCATTTCGATCGGGTTGTAGCCCGCCGCCGACATCAGCCGCGTGCCCAGGATATCGGCATCGGTCTCCGCCCCGCGCGAGAAGCGCAGCAGCAGTGAATTTGCGCCCACGCCGACACCCATCTGGCCGAGCACGCCCCACAATCCGCCCTTGGCCTGAGCCATCTCACCCGCCAGCATCGCCGGCAGTTGCAGCAACTGCGCCTTCGAGACCTGGTTCGTTCCGTGCCGCAGCGCGACATGGGCAATCTCATGCGCCATCACGCCGGCAAGCTGCCCCTCGTTGTCCGCGGCGGCGATGAGCCCGGTGTGGATGTACATGGGGCCGCCGGGCAGCGCAAAAGCGTTGATCGTCGGATCCACCACCACCTTGAAGTTGTATGGGTACTCGCCGGCGGCGGGTGAGGACGAAAGCTTCTTGCCCACGCGGTTGATCCACTCAGTCACCTCGGCCGAGGGAACCACTTTGATCTTCTTCTCAATTTCGGCCGCGCCCTGCCGGCCCAGTTCAATATCCTGCTCCTTCGAAAACAGGTTGAAGCCCGGTTTGAGCCTCTTCTGTGCCAAGACTCCCGGCGCGCACCAAAGGACCGCGCACAAAACAAGAATGGACCTTCTCATCGGTATGCCTCTCGTTTGGGGAAACAACCCCTACGATATAATAATCCCATGTTGAAGCCTACCGAAAAAATCTGGCGTAATGGACAGTTCATCGATTGGGACGACGCGAAGATTCACGTCCTGTCTCACGTTGTAAATTACGGCAGTTCGGTATTCGAAGGCATTCGGTGCTACGCCACCCAGGGCGGCCCGGCCATCTTCCGGCTGCGGGAGCACGTCCGCCGCTGGCTGGATTCAGCCAAGATCTACCGGATGGACGATGTGCCGTTCACCCAGCAGCAACTCTGCGACGCGATGTGTGAGTTGGTGCGTCTGAACAAGATGCCCTCCTGTTACATCCGGCCCATTCTGCTGCGCGGTTATGGGGAGATTGGCGTGCATCCGGGACGCAACCCCATCGATCTCTACATGGCGTGCTGGGAGTGGGGCAAGTATCTGGGCGAGGAAGCTCTGGCCCAGGGCGTGGATGTCTGCGTTTCCACCTGGACTCGTCTGGCCCCCAACACGCTGCCCTCCATCGCCAAGGCGGGCGCCAACTACATGAACTCCCAGTTGATGAAGATGGAAGCGGTGATCAACGGCTACTCCGAGGGCATCGCGCTGGATGCCAACGGCTTTGTGAGCGAGGGTTCGGGCGAGAACCTGTTCGTCATCCGTGACGGCAAGATCCTCACGCCGCCGCTCGGCGCCTCCGTCCTGCCCGGCATCACGCGCGACACGGTGCTGACGCTCGCGGGTTCGCTTGGCATCCCGGTGGTGGAAAGCCTGGTGCCGCGCGAACTGCTGTACATCGCCGATGAGTTGTTCTTCACCGGCACCGCCGCCGAGGTAACCCCCATCCGCTCGGTGGACCGCATCAAGATTGGCTCCGGCCGCCGCGGCCCCATCACGGAGATGATCCAGAAGGAGTTCTTCGCCGTGATTGAAGGCACAAAACCCGATGTGCATGGCTGGCTCACCCCCGTGCACGCCGAAGTACCTGTCGCGGTTTAGACCCCATGTCCGTACCCGATCGCGAGAGCCCCATCTTTCGCGATTGGGTTCGTTTCGTTTACGGGGAGGGCCACCTGCCGCCACGTCCGGTGGAAGCGGAAGCCCTTCTCGCCGCCCATCCGTGGCTGGCCGATGTCGACCCGTTTGCCGCCGGGCGGCTTCCGCTGACGGGCGCGCCGGCCACCGGCCGGCCGCCACTGGCTGCCGTGACACAGTCCAGCCTGGGCCGGCTTCGGCCGGATGACTTCGAAGCTTGCGTCCGAACGCTGCTGGACCAGGGCGCGGACCCGAACACGGCATGGCTGCATCCAAGCGGTAGCCGGCTTTCCGCACTCTACGGCGCGGCCGGCATCACGCACAACGCCCGCATCACGCGCCTGCTGCTGGAAGCGGGGGCAAACCCCAACGACGGCGAATCGCTGTACCATTCTCTGGAAGCGCCGGACACCGAAGTGCTGAAGTTGCTGCTCGCGCACGGCGCCCTTCCCCGCGGCAATGAACTGCGCAAGGCGCTGGACTATCCGGCCGTGGAACCTGTTCGCCTTCTGCTCGCCGCCGGAGCGGATGCCAACTACGCCATGCCATGGGCCATCCGGCGGCGGCGCCCGCATGAGACATTTCTTCTGCTGCTCGAACACGGCGCCATCGCCACGCCGGCCTTGGCGCAGGAGGCCCTTCGCCGCGGGCTCACCCAAACCGCGAACCATCTCAGAGAGCTTTGCGCCGCGCCCGAGCCCACGCCAATCGACCGCTTTCTCACCGCCTGCGCCACAGCCGATGAAGCGGCCGCCCGCGCGGAGTTCCCCGGCGTCATCCCGCCGGAACATCTACGGCTGCTGCCTGATCAGGTGGAGGCCGGCAACCTCGCCGCCGCCCGGTTGATGGTGGAACTGGGCTGGCCCATTGATGCGCCCGGCGGCGACTGGAACGCCTCCGCTCTCAACCTGGCCGTTTTCCGCGGCAACCCCGAACTTACCCGCTTCCTGCTCAGCCACGGCGCCGATTGGCGGGCGATTCATGGGTTTGGCGCCGATGTCCGGGGCACGCTCGCCTACGCGTCCGTGGCGAAGCCGGTGCCCGGTGGCGATTGGGAAGCGTGCGCCCGTGTGCTGGCCGATGCAGGCGTTCCCTTGAAATGAATCAAGCGCGGCCGTTTTGCGTCCACATCCGGGAACTCCCGGCTGGAGGGCATTGACCTGCTGAGGTGCCTCGCCATGCTGCTGGTTCTGCCGGAGCAGTTGGTTCGCGCGCGGCCTAACTGAGCCGGCAGACCGGCGGACTCGTCCGTGCCCTGGCCGCCGCGTCGACGTTCCACGTGAACGTCTGGGCGGCATGGACGCGATTGCTCTCGGTTCGCTGACGGCACAATGATTTCAGGTAGAGGTCACCTACCTCGCCCGGCAATAGGATACTGCCCATCGCCATGGGCTAACAGGAGCGATTCGGTTCCTGGGATTTGCCAGGACCGGTCTCGACATGACGGTCATCGCTCTTGGAACCTGCATCGTGACGGCGCCGGCGGCGCAGACTCAATGGCCCGGCCCGCGGCCCTCACCGGAAGCCACCAAGACAGTAAGAGCGCTCCCGCAGCGTGATAGCCTATCGGGCATGCGCCCCCTGCTCGCCTTGTGCGCCGCCGTCCCTGTCCTGCTGGCCCAACCGAATACGCTCACGCCCCAGGAGGCGGCCGAAGGCTGGGTGTTGCTGTTCGATGGCGAATCGCTGTTCGGCTGGACTCCGGAGGGCAAGGCGCAGTGGCAGGTTTCCGAGGGCACCATTGCCTCGGCGGGCGGCGACTACGGCTGGCTGCGGCATCAGGCCGCCCTGGGCGACTTCCGGCTGAAACTGGAATACAAGACAGGCGACGACGGCAACAGCGGGATCTTTTTGCGGTCCGCGCGTGTAGGCCAGGCGCACATCACCGGGTATGAGTTGCAGATCTTCAACCAGCATCCGCAGTTCCCCACCGGCGGCGTGGTGGGGCACTTCGCGGGTAAGAAGGTGTCTCCGGCCGGGGGCCAGTGGCATGCCTACGACATGGAAGTGAACGGCGACCGTCTGCTGGTGCGCCTGGATGGCGAAACGGTGCTGGATGCCCGCGATCCCAAGACCAAACTGGGGCACATCGGGTTGCAGTACAACCGCGACAAGCCCATCGCCTTCCGGAACATCAAGGCGCGCCCGCTCAATCTCTCGCCGCTGTTCAACGGCCGCGATCTCACCGGCTGGACTCGTGTCGACACCCCGCGCACCAAGGAGCCGCCCATCTGGAGCGTCGAGGACGGCAAACTGCACGTGGTGAAAGGCGCCGGACAGCTTGAAACAGTCGCGCTCTTCGATGATTTCGTCTTGCAGCTCGACATCCGCGCCAACTCCTCCGACCCGGCGCGCCATCCCAACAGCGGTGTGTTCTTCCGCGGCGATCCCAACGCCTTCTGGACCGGCTACGAATCCCAGATCCGCAACGAGTTCAAGAACGGCGACCCCACTCAGCCCGTCGACTTCGGCACCGGCGCCATCTACTATCACTCCCCGGCGCGCCGCGTCGTGGGCCGCGACAACGAGTTCTTCACGAAGACCATCGTTGCGCAGGGCCGCCAGATCTCCATCTGGGTGAACGGCTACCCGGTCACCAGTTGGGAGGATCCGCATCCGGAAGGCAAGAACGTGGGCCGCAAGGAAGCCCGGCTGGGCTCAGGACCCATCAGTCTTCAGGCTCATGACCCCACGACGAACCTCGATTTCCGGAACATCCGGGCCGTGGGCCTGCCCCGGTAGCGGCCGGCGCGGTAAACTCAGCAACGGATGATTCCACGTTCCATAGCGCTGTGTGGGTTGGTGGCAGCCGGCCTCTCAGGCGCGGACACATGGTGGTCCCTCAAGCCGTTGCCGGCTACGTCCGGCCCGGTGGACGTCGACAGCTTCATCGCGGCCAAACTCCGTGAAAAGGGCCTCGCTTCGTCTCCCACGGCCAGCCGCCGGGAGTTGATCCGGAGGCTAACTTTCGGTCTGCACGGGCTGCCGCCCAAGCCGGAGGAGATCGCTGCGTTCGTCAATGACAGCGATCCGCGATCGTATGAGAAACTGGTCGACCGGCTGCTCGATTCCCCGCGCTACGGCGAGCGCTGGGCGCGCCACTGGCTGGACGTGGTTCACTACGGCGATTCGCACGGCTACGACAAGGACAAGGTGCGGGCCAACGCATGGCCGTATCGCGACTATGTGATTCGCGCGCTCAACACCGGCAAGCCCTACGCGCGCTTTGTCGAGGAGCAGGTGGCAGGCGATGTGCTCTTCCCCGCCGATCCGCTCGCCATCACCGCCACCGGCTTTCTGGCCGCGGGACCCTGGGATTTCGTTGGCCATCAGGAACTGCGCGAAGGCACCGTGGACAAGAAGATCACCCGCAACCTCGACCGCGATGACGTGGTGGCTGCCACCATGTCCACCTTCACCAGCACGACGGTCCACTGCGCGCGATGCCACTATCACAAGTTTGACCCGATTCCGCAGGAAGACTACTACGCCCTCCAAGCCGTCTTCGCCGGCGTTGACCGCGCGGACCGTTCCTTCGACGACGATCCGGCAATCAATGCCCGTCGCCAGGCGCTGTGGAAGAGCAAACGGGCCGTGCAGATCGAGTTGGAGCCGCATCTTGACCGCGTGGAGTTCGCATCCAGCGCGGAGTTGACGTTGCTCGACGACCGCATCCGGGATGCGCGCAGTCTGGTCGCTCACCTGGGCACGCCGAAAACACCGGCCGAAGCTGCGGAAAAGCAGCGCCTGGAGGCCCGCGTGGCTGCCGATCAGGCGCAACGCAAGGTAGTGCTGGACGCACTGGTGGGCGCGGAGGCTTATGCCGCGATCGACAGGCTTCGAGGGCGCTTGAAAGAGCTTGACGCGGAACTCGCGACACTCCCCAAGCCGCGATTGGTGTACGCGGCGGCCAGCTATTTCGAACGAGCCGGGAACTTCCGTCCATCGCTGCGGCCCCGGCCCATCCACCTGCTGGCGCGCGGCAGCGTCGAATCGCCGCGCAAGCCAGTGGCGCCCGGCGCACTTTCCGCAGCCCCTGGGCTGGGCGGTGAGCTTGCCATCACCAGCCCGGAGGACGAAGGCGAGCGCCGGGCGGCGCTGGCGCGCTGGCTCACGGACCGGCGCAATGTGCTCACCTGGCGGTCCATTGTCAATCGAGTGTGGCAGTATCATTTCGGCGCGGCTCTTGCGGATACGCCGAACGACTTCGGGCGTATGGGCTCCCCGCCAACGCACCCGGAGTTGCTGGACGCCCTGGCGGTCTGGTTCCGCGATGAAGCCGGCGGATCCTTGAAGCGGCTGCATAAGCTGCTGGTGATGAGTTCCACTTACCGTCAGAGTTCCGCGCATCGCCCGGAATCGGCGGCCATCGACTCCGGGAACCGCTTTCTCTGGCGCGCCAACCGGATGCGGCTGGAGGCGGAGGCGGTGCGCGATTCCGTGCTCGCGGTGGCCGGCAAACTGGACCTGACCGAAGGCGGCCCCGGCGCCCGGATGTTCTTCTTCAAGGATGACCACTCGCCCGTCTACGACTACGCACGCTTCGATCCGGATGCGCCGGAATCCTACCGCCGCAGCATCTACCGTTTCATCGTGCGCAGCGTGGCGGATCCCTTCTTTGAGCGGCTCGATTGCCCTGACCCATCCCTGCTCGCACCGCGCCGATCCACCACGCTCACCGCCATTCAGGCGCTCGCGCTGTGGAACAATCCTTTCATGACCCGTATGGCCGAGCACTTCGCCGCCCGTCTGGCGCGCGAGGAGGCCACTCTTGACGGCCAGATCCGGCGGGCGGTTCAACTCGCCTTCGGGCGGGACGCCGCTCCGGATGAGGCACAGGCACTTGCCGCCTATGCGCGGCGCAACGGCATGGCGAATCTGGCCCGCGTGCTGTTCAACCACAACGAATTTCTTTTCGCTGACTGATTCGATGACACGGCGCGGCTTTCTCTTTCAACACGGTGGTCTGGGCGGCATCGCCCTGGCCAGTCTTCTGGGCGCGCAGCCCCGGCCCGGTGCCCGGGCTAAACGCGTCATCCAGCTCTTCATGTCGGGCGCGGCCAGCCAATGCGACACCTTCGACTACAAACCCCTTCTGGTCGAACGCGCCGGCCAACCCTGGGACCCCGGCGGCAAGGTGGAACTCTTCCAAAGTAATCCGGGTGTCGTGATGAAATCGCCCTGGGGATGGCGTCAGCGAGGCCAATCCGGCAAGTGGGTGAGCGATCTGCTGCCTGAAACCGGAGCCATGGTGGACGACATGGCCTTCGTCATGTCCCTCATGTCGAAGACCAACATCCACGGCCCCGCCACGTTCATGCAAAACACCGGGTTCGTGCTGCCTGGCTTCCCCAGCGCAGGCGCCTGGATCTCCTACGCTTTGGGATCGCTCAACGAAAACCTGCCCACCTTCGTGGTGCTGCCTGACCCGCGGGGCGTGCCTCCCAACGGCCCTGCCAACTGGTCATCGGGGTTCCTACCCGCAGCTCATCAGGCCACAACCATCCGCGTCGGTAGCCCGGCGCCCATTCAGGATCTGTTCCCGCCGCAAACGGCCCGTTACATCACGCCCGAGGCCGAGCGCGAAGGCCTTGCGCTCCTGAACCGCCTGAACAGCGCACATCTGGACGGGCGCGGCGCTGACTCAAGGCTGAATGCCCGCATCAAGTCCTATGAGATGGCGGCGCGGCTCCAGTTGAGCGCTCCCGGGGTGCTTGATATCAGCGGAGAATCGGCGGCCACCCGCGCACTCTATGGCGTGGACGATCCGGTGACGCGCGACATGGGCGAACGTTGCCTCATCGCCCGCCGTCTGCTCGAAAAGGGAGTGCGCTTCGTGCAGGTCTGGAGTGGCGCCGACAATGGCCACCCACGCCGCAACTGGGACAGCCACGAGAACCTGGAGAAGGATCATGGCGAGCTCGGCGCCTCCATCGACCGCCCGATCGCCGCGCTGCTGCGGGACCTCAAGAGCCGCGGGCTGCTGGATGACACCATCGTGCACTGGGCCACCGAGTTCGGCCGCATGCCCTGCAGCCAGGGCAGCAAAGGCCGCGATCACAACCCATTCGGGTTCTGCACCTGGCTGGCGGGCGGCGGATTCCAGGGCGGGGTGACCTATGGCGCAACCGACGAATGGTCCTACAAAGCGGTGGAGAAGCCGCTCTACTGCTACGACATTCACGCCACCATGCTCCACCAGCTTGGCATCGATTTCCGCTCGCTCACCTACCGGCACAACGGCGTCGACCGGCGGCTCACCGACGTGCACGGCGAAGTGATCCGGGCGCTGCTGGCCTGATTACCCCCTATGTTTTCCGAGCTGGAACTGGCCAAACAATCCTTCTGGGAAGCCGGTTTCGCCCGTCTAGGAACTTGTTGAAAAACTCCTGATCGAGCCCATTCCCTCTCGGAACATTTCGGGCGATGATTGTTGTATGCGCGGCGACGATCAGCAGCAGTCCGGGATGTTCAGCTACGTGACTCTGGAGGAG
>VFZY01000204.1 GCA_016870915.1 Acidobacteriota bacterium
CTGCAAACGGAAGTGCCTCCAGCCCTGGCGGGCTGGAGGCACTTGAAACCAGAGAAAAGAAGCGTCAATATCCCTGAAAGGTATTGACAGGTCGTTTCATATCAGAACCGGTACTGCAATCCGAACTGCAGGATACGCCGGTCGTAGAACAACCCCGTTAACCGGCCAAAGTTCGTGTTCGCCAGAGTCTGGTCCGCAATCGCGAACGTCGGATGGTTCGTCATGTTGAACGCTTCCATCCGGAGCATCACGGTCTGCCCTTCGCGGATCTCGATATTCTTCAGCACGGCCGCGTCCAGGTTGAATGCGCTGGGCCCCGAAAACATGCGCCGTTGTGTCTGCCCAAGCTGGCCCGGACCGGGGTGAAAGAATACCTGGCCCTGGAATGGCGCGGCGCCATCCACGGCCACCGGCCGTCCATCCAGCGGATTGCGTCCGCTCTCCGGCACGAACATCGGGCCGCTCCCCGTCATGCGGAACCGGAAGAACTCATCCAGCTGTTTCTTGTTCAGCGTGGTGTTCGCCGTGTTGACGTTGGACCGTCCATCGCGGTTGAGCGTACCGCGCTGTGAGAAAACCGAAAATGGCTGGCCGCTTTGCCACGTGAGATTGCCGCTCATCATCCAGCCGTGCATCAGGGCGCGCGCCAGGCGGCTGGAAGGACGCCGCAGGGGCACCTGCCAGACGCCGTTCATCTTAAAAGCGTGGGTCAGATCGAACGTCGCCCGGGCCCGTTCGATTCTCGGGCTGTTGATGTCCAGCAGCGCCTCAAACTGCTCGTCGGTCTCGCTGCCGGAGTCGCTCAACACCTTGCCGTACACGTAGTTCGCCTGAATCTGCAAGCCGTGCTTCATCCGCCGCTGAACATCCACCTGCAGCGAATGATAGTTCGAGTTGCTGTAATTCGTCAGCATGTTCGTTCCCAGCGCCACCGGATTGCGGTAGAAGCTGACGTTGCCGTTGAGTCCGTTGATCTGAAGGTTGTTGAAATACGCGCCCGCCTCACCACGTTCAATGAGGCCCCGGAAAAACGCGTTGTTCATGCTGCCGCTGTTCGGCAGCGCGGCCAGAAGAGGCGTGGGCTGGCTGCCGGCAATGGCCGGATTGTGGTTTGGGTTGAACACGCCTGTCGCCGTACGCGCCAGATTGCCGTTGTTGAACGCCCGCAGGAAGTCGTCCAGATAGCCGTTGGCCCGGATGTCGATCTGGTTGAAATCGATGCCGCGCATCAGCTTTGTGGCCTTGTTCGCCACATAACGGACCTCAAGCACATTGCCCCCCAACTCGCGTTGAATGCCGGCCGTCCACTGTTGCACATACGGTGTCACCAGGCCGGGGTCGGGCAGGCCCACGGCGTTCGTGCGGTCCAGGGCATAGCGTTCGGCGAACGTGGTGGGTACCCGGAACGCCGGCGGGGCAATCGTGGGACGCCGCGACATCGTCGTGGCCAGCCCGCCCAGCCGCACCGTCTGCTGCAGGCCGCTATTGGTTCCCACGTTGTTCTGAACCGTGCGCACCTGGTTGTCGTTCACAAAACTCACCATGTAGCCCGCGCGGAACGATGTCTTGCCGTCGCCGAACGGATCCCACGCCAGCCCGATGTTCGGAGCGAAGTTGTTCATGTCCCGGCTGTACCACGGCCGCCCGGCCGACTTCCCCGCGAAGTCCAGCGTGTTGTTCCCACCCAGACTGCGCAGCGGATTGCCGTCGACCAGCGTAGGCAGCAGGTAGAGCGAATCGCGCTCGTCCACGGGCATGAACGGCTCCCACCGCACGCCCAACGTCAGCGTCAGCCCCTTGCGCGCCTTCCAGTTGTCCTGGAAGTACAGCGCATAGTCCATCGCGCGCATGTTGCGAATCTGTGGATAGCGCGGCACAAAACCGCTGCTCCGGTCCCGGATATTGAACGTCTGCGCGGCCTGATCGATGTACCCGGCCAGGGTCGCAAGCAGCGTGTTGGCGTTCACCAGATCCTGCGCGCTGGCGCCCGGCAACTCCGCCTGCGTCAGCCCGCGCGACAGGCCCAGGCCGATGCGGAACGACGGCACAACGAAGTTGTCATACGGCCCCGCCCGCAGCTGATGCATGTTGAAGCCGAACAGCAGCGTGTGCCGTCCCTGCACATACGTTGCGTTGTCCGAATAGTGGAAGGTGTTGTTTGACCGGCCCTGATTGCCCTGGTTCACCGCCGGATTGGAATACAGAGGGAACAGCACCCAATACTCCGCCAGGTCGCCCGGGATCCTGAACGCGGTGGGCGCAAGATTGAACCCGCCCCGCGCCTCGTTGGTGAAGCGCGACGCCGGGTTCCACCGCCACGTCAGCGAGACCAGGTTGCGATTCGCATCGGTAAACATCCCCGGCGTCACACCGTAGCCGTTCAGGTTCGCCGCACTGTCGTCCTGCGCATCGCCGCGATCGACAAACTCATTGTTCCAGAGATAAGTGCCGGAAATCGTGTGCTTCGTCGATACGTAGTAGTCGGCGCGCGCCGTGACGTTGTCGCGCGTGTTGTTCGCGCGCATGTTGAAGGCATAGCCCGCCGTGTTGCGGTTGAACCCCGGCAGGGAATCGCCCAGATCGAAGTTGTTCGCTCTGCCGCCGTCGGGGACATTCGCCATCATCGATTGCATGATCGGGTCCGCCGTCACGCCAAGCAACTGTAGAATGTTCACCTGGCGCGGCGCCGCCGCGGTGCCATACGTGAACACACCGCCGCGCGCCGGATTGGTCAGGATGCGCCGGTTGGCCACCCGCTGGCGCCGGGCATCCAGCCGCTCATACCCCGAATAGAAGAACAGCTTGTTCCGCAGAACGGGCCCGCCGATGTACCCGCCCCACTGGTTCTGATTGAGGAAAGGATTGGCCAACCCGTTGCGATTGTTGAACCAGTTGTTGGCCGCGAAGGAGTTGTTCCGGTTGGCCCACAGCAGCGTGCCATGAAAGTCATTCGATCCCGAGGGCGTCACCATCGCCACCTGCGCCACGCCGCCGCCCACCGTGGCCGCCGAGTTCGAGGTGGTGATCGTGAACTCGGCCATCTGGTCAACGGTCGGACGGTTCGGCATGAAATCCAGGCTGTTACGCCGGAAATAGTTGTCCTGAATATTGATGCCGTCGAGCGTCACATTGGCGGTCGACGTGCGAAGTCCGTTGATCGACGTCGGCCCCCGCCCCGTATTCACACCGGGCTGCGTCTTGATCAGATTGATCACCTGCCGGTCGAGCGCCGGCAGATTCCGCACCTGCCCGGCGGTGACCGTGGTGGCCACCTCGGCGTTCGCCGTCTGCACGGTGGCCGCGTCCGCCGTCACGTTCACCGTCTCCGTCACCGCGCCGATCTCCAGCGCGATCCGCGGAATGCTCAACTCCCGCCCCGGGTCGATCTTCAGATTCGAGATCAGCTTGTTTTGAAATCCCGGCGATTGAATGTGCACGTCATACTCACCGGCCTGGATACCCGTTAAGGCAAAGTACCCCTGTTCGGACGTCTGAGTCACATAGAGCTTGGCCTGGGATCGGGGTAGCGACAACCCCACGGCCGCCCCGGGCACGGCGGCCCCGGCGGGATCCTCCACACGGCCAGTAAACCGGCCCAGGTTCTGCGCGGCGAGCGTGCCTGCCGCAAGACCCAATAGCGCGAGACGAACACCTGACATTGGCAAGCCATCCTTTCAGGATGAAATGCGCACCACACTAGCGTTGCCGTCAGAATAGCACGCCCGTTCGTACCCATGGGAAACGAGCCCGGTACCATCGCATACGGTACACTCGACGCATGCTGAGCACACTCCTCGCCGCTCTGGCGCTCTCCGCCGCGCCCGGCGACGAAATCCGAGCCCTCCTCCTCCGCCAGGCCGCGGACTGGAACCGCGGCGACGTCGAGGCCTTCATGCAAGCCTACGAGAATACCGCCGAGACCACGTTTCTCGGCAAAGGCGGCATCACCCGAGGCTACCGTCCTGTGCTCGATAACTACCGCAAGCGATACCCCACGCGTGAAGCCATGGGCACCCTGACATTCTCCGAGATCGAAGTGCGCCTGGTCGGCGACACTGCCGCAGTGGTCCTGGGCCGCTTTGCCTTGGCCCGCACCGTGGCGGGGGGCGGTCCCGCCAGCGGCCGCTACACCCTGGTTCTGAAACGGACGCAAGGCGCCTGGAAGGTGATCCATGACCATACCTCGGCCGACTAGCACTCTCCTCCTCCTGCTGGCCGCCGCCGCCTTCGCCCAGCAGACGCCGTTCCGTATCGAAGAGGCTTCGATCGCGGACATGCAGGCCGCTCTCAAGAGACGCCGCGTAACCTCGCGCCAACTGGTGGAGCGTTACCTGCAGCGAATCGCCCTGCATGAGGACCGCCTGAACGCCGCCCTGCACATAAATCCACGCGCCCTTGAGGAAGCGGACCGCCTTGATCGCGAGCGGCGCCAAGGCAAACTCCGCGGACCATTGCACGGCATCCCCGTCGCCCTCAAAGACAACATCCACACCACGGATATGCCGACAACGGGCGGCGCGCTGGCCTTCACCGGGTTCGTTCCTCCGTATGACGCCACCCTCACGCGGCTGCTTCGAGACGGCGGGGCCATCATCCTGGCCAAGACCGGCATGACGGAACTGGCAAACTGGATCGGCGGAGCACCCACGCCCATGCCCGGCAACTACAACGCCGTGGGCGGCTTCGGCTGGAACCCCTATGACCCCCGTCGCGACCCCCGCGAATGGGACCTGCGGCCCGTGCTCGCCACCGGCGGCTCCAGTTCGGGCATCGGCACCGCGGCCAACTTCTGGGCCGCCAACGTCGGCACCGAAACCTCCGGGTCCATCCTCAGCCCGGCCAACCAGAACATGCTCGCGGCCATCAAGCCCACCGTCGGCCGTGTCAGCCGCAATGGCATCATTCCCATCACGGCCGATCAGGATACCGCCGGCCCCATGGCCAGGTTCGTCGCCGATGCGGCCCTCCTTCTGGACGCCATCGAAAGCCGTCAAAAGGACCCAGCCGACGCCGCCACCGGCTGTTGCCAACCCCCGCCCGGCGGCTACACGAAGTTCCTCAACCGCCGCGGCCTGGCCGGCGCGCGCATCGGCATCCCCCGGCCGTTCTACTATGACCGTCTGCCAGGCGAGGATCGCGCCCGCGGAGGCCTTGAACCCGAAGAGGCACGGGCCATGGCGGAAGCCATCGAAGTATTGAAGCGCGAAGGCGCCGTCATCGTCGACCCGGCCGTTGTTCCCAGCGTCGTCGAACCGGACCCCGCCCGCAACGTCATCCGCTGGGGCGTCTGCGGCGGCGCCGACGGAGCCAAGGGCAAGGATTCCAACTGCTCTGTGGTCTTCAAGTACGGAATGAAGCGCGACTTCAACGCCTGGCTCGCCAGCCTCGGTCCAACCGCGCCCGTCAAGACCCTCACCGAACTCCGCGACTGGAACCGTGCCCACGAACGCGCCGGCGCCATGCGCTACGGCCAATCCCGGCTCGATATCTCCGACGAGATGGACCTGGTGGCCGACAAGGCCCGCTACGAAGGGGACCGCGCTCGCGACCTGGACGTTGCCGCCGTGCGCGGTATCGACGCCGTGATGAACCAGCACAACCTGGACGCTCTGCTCTTCCCCGGCGCCAACGGAGCCGCCATCGCGGCCCGCCCCGGTTACCCAACCGTGATCGTGCCCTTCGCCATGGTGGCCAATCAGCCGAACGCCAAGTGGCCCGAAGGTTTCACTCCCAGGCCATCGCCCTTTGGTGTCAGCTTCACCGGACGCGCCTGCTCGGAACCAAAGCTGATCGAACTCGCCTACTCCTTTGAGCAGGCAACCCGCAAGCGAGTGCCGCCCCCGGGATTCTGAGAGTTCCGGAGTTCCCTGGCGGCGAGTTAGACATGCCAGGCCCGGCGGTTGCACTGGCCGGGAAATTTGATAGCATCAAGGTGAACACCTGATGACACATCACTCCCTGTCAAATCCTGGCGGCAGTCGCTGAGACCCACGCAACGATGTTTCCGCCCAGAAATTTTCCCAACCGCCGCCCCATCAAGGTCAGAGAGAACGTCAACGAAACCATTCGCGCGCGCGAAGTGCGTGCCGTGTTTCCCGATGGTTCCGTTGAAGTCATGCCTACCTCGGCTGCCATCCGCCGGGCGCAGGAACTTGGCCTGGATCTGATTGTCGTTTCCCCCACCGCCGAACCGCCCGTCGCCAAAGCCATGGACTACGGGCAATGGCAATACGAGAACAAGAAGAAGCAGCACGAGGCGAAAAAGAAGCAGCACATCATCCTGGTGAAGGAAGTAAAATTCCGTCCCAACACCGACGATCACGACTACGATTTCAAAAAGAACCACGCCATTCGCTTCCTCAGGGAAGGTAACCGCGTGAAAGCCGTTGTCCAGTTCCGGGGCCGCGAAATCGCGCACGTCGACCTGGGCCAGAAACTGCTCGCGCGTTTCGCGCAGGACCTGCAGGGCATCGGCCAGGTGGAAGGTCAACCCAAACTCGAAGGCCGCGCCTTCCATGTCATCATCGGCCCGGCGAAGGCCGCCGCGCCGCCCAAGCCCGCTCCCAGGCAGAAGGAAGACGAACCCGCGGCTCATTAGCCGGGTTTAACCGCTCCGGCTCCCCGCCAACGCCTGCCGTAGCGCACCCTCAAGGTGAGGCTGCGCGAACGTGAACCCCGCCGCCAGCGCCGCGCGCGGCATCACCTTCTGTCCACCCAGCAGCATCTGCGCCATATCACCCAGTAGCGCTTTCAAAACGAATCCCGGCACGGGAAAGATGGCGGGCCGTCCCAACACGCGTGCCAGCGTGCTGCTGAACTCCGCGTTCCGCACCGGGTTCGGCGCCGTCGCGTTCACCACGCCCGCAATCGAGCCCGGCGCCAGCGCGAACCGCACCAGCGAAACGAAGTCATCCAGCGCGATCCACGGCATCCACTGCCGCCCATTTCCCAGCCGCCCGCCCACGCCCCACCGGAACGGAGGCAGCATCTTCGCCAGCGCGCCTCCCTCGGCGCCCAGCACGATCCCCGTCCGCAACTTCACCACGCGAATGCCCAGCGCCTGCGCCAGATCCGCGGCGGACTCCCACTCCACCGCCAGCTTCGCCAGGAAGTCATACCCGCGCTCGGCATCCTCAGCCACTTCCTCCTCGCCGCAATCGCCATAGAACCCCACGGCGGACCCGCTGATCAGCACCTCCGGCCGGTGTGCCTGCGTCGAAAGCGCCTCCACCAGCCGCCACGTCCCATCCAGACGGCTGGCGCGAATCCGCTGCCGCGCCTCCGCCGTCCAGCGCTGCGCCACCGGCTCCCCCGCCAGGTGGATCACCGCGTCCACGCCGTCCAGCGCCTGTTCCGGAATCTCGCCCGCCGCACCCGTCTCGAAATCGCCCGGCAAGGCGGCGCGCCGCACAATGCGCCGTACCGCGTGGCCATCTTCGAGGAGGCTCTGCGTAATAGCGCGCCCCAGAAATCCGGTGGCGCCTGTGATTGCAACGTTCATCGCCGTTCAACTCAGAATCTTCAACGCGCGAATCGTGCGCAGCGCATCGGCCGGATCATCCGACTCAATCGGGATCCGGAAATCGGCCCGCGCGTAGCCCGCCGTGCGTTGGTTGTAGAGTTGCTCAAACCGCTGGGGATCGCGGGCCAGCGGACGCTCCGGCGTGGCCGCGGCCCGCCGCCGCACCATCTCGAACGGGCAGTCCAGCCACAAAGTCACGCCGTTGTTCTCCAGCAGCTCGAAATTTCCAGGTTCCACGAACGCTCCACCGCCCAGCGCCACCACGCGTGGATGGCCCGCTTCCACGTCGCGAATGCAGCAGCGGATGGCCTCCGTCTCAATCTCCCGGAACGCACGCTCTCCTTGCTTCTCAAAGATCGCCGCGATTGCCGTGCCCTGCTGCCGCTCAATCATCGCATCCAGATCCACGAACGGCCAGCCCAGTTCCCGGGCCAGCGCCTGCCCCACGGTGCCCTTCCCGGATCCCATGAAACCGGCAAGATAGATCCCGGGCGTTCGCTTCAGCTTAAGGTTCACTGTTTGTCCAACTTCCCATTCAAGCGTGCCAGGATAGCCTCGGTCAAGCCAGGCAGCGCGCGGTTCATCGCCAGCAGTGCCCAGCCCGCCACGCCCGGGCTCACCACGGACCGTTTGCCCGCCTCCACGCCCCGCGCAATATCCCCCGCGCACCGCTCGGCCGTCGTGGCAAACCGCCGCCCGCCGCGAATTGAAGCCGGGGGCGTCCCGCCCGACACATGATCCTGAAAATTCGTCTTGAGATAGCCCGGCGCCACGGACATCACGTGAACCCCGTGCGGCCCAAGCTCCATGCGAAGCCCGCGCGTGAACGCCTCCAGCGCCGCCTTCGACGCCGAATAGTGAGTGAACCAGGGCAGAGTCATGCGTCCCGCAATCGAGCTGATGTTGACGATCGCGCCCGTACCCCGCTCCCGCATTCCCGGCGCCACGCGCGCCGTCAGGTCCACCGCGGCCATGTAGTTCAACTCGAACATCGCGCGCACCAACTCCGGCGGCGAACTCGAGCCCGGCGCATACAGGCCATGGGCGGCGTTGTTGATCAGAATGTCGATCCGGCCAAACCGCCCAAGCCCCGCCGCAATCAGTTGCTCGCGGTGCCGGTCCACCGTGATGTCCCCAGCAATCACGCAGTCTTCGCCGGCGCCCACACGCTCCAGGTTCTCCGCGTTCCGGGCCGTCAGAACCAGACGGGCGCCGCGCCGGCGAAACTCGTGCGCGCACGCCGCGCCCAGCCCCTCCGACGCGCCCGTGATCAGCACCACTGAGTCCTTGATCCGCACAGTCCTCCCCACACGGCAAAGTAATAATAGTACAGTGCCGAACGGTCTCCTCCCTCTCTTCCCTCTTGGTGTTGTGTTGTTGCCGCGCACCTATCTTCCTCTGCACATCTTCGAGCCGCGCTATCGCCTCATGATCGGCCAGATCCTCGAATCCGGCGGCGAGTTCGGCGTCATCCTGGCGCGCGAGAGCGGCCTGGCCCCCGCCGGCTGCACGGCGATCGCTGAGAAGGTCATCAACCGCTACCCCGATGGACGGCTCGACATTCTCACCGCCGGGCGGCGCCGGTTCGAAGTCCGACGCCTCAACGATGAACAGGAGTACCTTCGAGCCGAAGTAGACTTCTTCGATGATCTGGAACCGGCGCGCGGGTTCCCCCCATCGCTGCGCGAGGCAGCCATCGGCGGCTGGAAGCAGGCCCACCTTGCCGAGCCCGGCGCTGCGCGCTTTGAGCCCCGCTGGGACGACACCCAACTCAGCTTCCAGTTGGCCCAGCACGCCCCCGATCTCGACTTGAAGCAGCAGTTGCTTGAACTCCGCGAGGAAGGCGCCCGGCTGCGCCGCCTGGCGGCCTACTTCCCGGAACTGGCCGCTCAGCGGGTCCGCACCAATCACGGACGGCGCGTGGCCCCGCGCAACGGCCACGGGCACATGCCCCCGGAGGCCCTGGAAGGAACATGAGACAGCACCTGCTCATCGATGCCGATGACACGCTCTGGGAAAACAACATCTACTTCGAACAGGCCTTCGCCGAGTTATACAGCGAGTCACAGTCGATTTCCTTCTTTATGTCGACAACCTCCACTTGCTTGAATACATGGCTTTCTTGCGAAAGCCATGCCCGCTTCAGCAGTTCAACGGCCCGCCTGTCTGAAGCGGGAGCGCCATAACCGAAAACTGTAACGGTAAAGGCATTTGCGATCAACTCCTTGGCCTGCTCCCAGGCCGACCTTATGTACCAGTTCCCCTCGTAGTTCTTGTCCGATTCAGGGAATAGCAGCGGCAGCTCGGAAAACCTGTCACCGCATTCCGGACAAACTGTGAAGACCCTCCCCCACTTTCCGCAGCAACCCTTGCAGATACCTACTCGAACGTTTCCATGCAGGAAATGAATCTCCGGAAGCTGAACGCCATCGATACATGAATTCCTGGCCCAAGTATCGAACAGGAACGGATCCCAGTTGAAGGTGAAAATCAGATCTTTGGCCCGCAGTGAAAGGATCAACTGATCGTAGACGGTCACGTCGTCCGGCAGTTCGAGATCAACGAAATAATCCCAGACGGCCCTGCGAACTCTCGCAGCCTCATGATCGCATCCCTGGCGGATGAGTTGCTCGTACGCGAGTTCGAAGTTCTCGCCGGAGCCTAGGATCGAAGTCAATCCCACGGTTTCGGCGAGGTCGTTCATTAACGGCACCTTCCTCCCACGGGCGTCCCCGTCTGGGCACGCTGCACGGCTCGCTCCAGCGCCGAGAATCACCACATGGGGACGGAGATCTCGCGGGGCTCTGATCACTTCATCCGAACGGTACATAATCTCGCCACGGCGCTCTCCATTTGACATCAAGCGGCCCGAGCACACCTTCAGAAAACGAACTTCAGCGCCGCCTGCTGAATTCGCGCCGGTGCCGTCCCGCTGATCTGCCCCGCCTGCGGATTCCCCAACGCCGTGTTCGGCAACCCGAAATTCGCCCGGTTGAACGCGTTGAACATCTCCCAACGGAACGTCACCTTGTACCGCTCCCCAATCGGAAACTGCCGGTGGATCCCCGCATCCACATTGAAGTTCCCAGGACCCACCAGAATCCCCCGCCCCGCATTCCCGAACGTGAACTGAGCCGGCGTCGCAAACGCCCCCAGATCGAACCACCGGTCAATCGTCCGCGACCCCTTCGAAAGATTCCCATCGGCAATCCGGTTCGGCCGGTCACCCCCGCCGCCCGCTGAGTTCGACACCGCCGCCGCCAGCCCCGGCGTGAAATGTTCACCCGTCGCCATCGACCAGATGCCGTTCACATTCCACCCGCCGATAAGCCACGACCCCAGTCCCGTCGACACGAAACGCCGGCCCCGGCCAAACGGAAGCTCCCACACATGGTTGAACACCGCCACATGCCGCCGGTCCTCCGGCATCGATCCCCACTCGCACCGGTAGCACCGCGCATCCTGCGGCGGTGAGTTGCCGCCTCCGTTGATGTTCCCGCCATTGGCCAGATAATGCGACCACGTATACGCCAGCGACATCGTCAACCCGCCCCGGGCCCGCTTCTCAACGCGCCCCTGCAGCGAGTGGTACTTCGCCGCACCCATGTTCGTCCTGTAGGTGATGTTCGTCACGTTCGGGTTGATCGCGAAGTACGGCCGCCGCGGCGGCTGCGCGCCCGGCCCCGGCACGCTCTGGTTGACATTGATGTTCGAGATCAACCCCAGAGTCCGCGTCCCCACGTAGGTCACATCGAACAGCAGGTCCGTCAGGATCTCACGCTGGATGCCCAGACTCCACTGCAGCGTGTTCGTCGAACGCAGCCGGTAATCCCACGCATTCGGATTCCCACCCGAAAGCTGCGCGCGATTCCCCGCATCCGGCGGTGCCGGCGCCGGCAGGCCCTGCGACAGCCGCAGCACCGGAGCCGCGTTCTGATCCGTCGCCAGCACATTCGAATAAAAGAACGGCAGGTTCTTATAAAGCTGTCCCCCGCCCTGCCCAGCTTCCACGAACGAACTGCCAAAGCCCATGCGAAGCACCGTCTTGCGATCGGAAGTCAGCATGTACGTAATGCCCAAACGCGGCGCCACGTTGTTCGTATCCAGGTAGCGCAGGCTCCGGTTCGGACCATCCTTGCCCGCAATCTCAAGCTGCGCCGTCGTCACGTTGAAGTTCGACCACCGGTTGTACGTACACCTCATAAGGCGGCGAAAGCAGCTCATACCGCACGCCGTAGTTAACGGTCAGCCTGTTCGATACGCGCCACGTGTCGTCGAAGAACGTATTGACCTCGATTCCCGAGTTCAGCTGCCGAACACGATGCAGTTCAGCCTGGGCGTCGAACGGCAACTCACGAAGAAGACGACCCTCAGCGTGAATCATGTCGGTACGCGCGGAGTTCAGCAGCTTCGCTCT
>VFZY01000205.1 GCA_016870915.1 Acidobacteriota bacterium
TTAACCAGTGCAGTTCGTCTCGCTCCCTCTGGCTCATCGCTATTCGTTCCATCCTTCTGCCATTAAAGGCTGTCAAGAGGAACTTTCTACTTGGCTCGATTAGGAACTTTTCACGTGGCCGCGACAGAATGGAATAAACCGTTCGGCGCGCCTGGAAGTGGGCTCCGTGACGGAAACGGTGAAAGTCGTGGAGACCCCGGTGGCGGTGCAGTTCAACAGCACGTCGATGGAGACGACGCTCGATACCAAGATGTCGAACTCACTGCCCATCATCCACCGGAACCCGTTCCTGCTGCTCACCATCGACCCGCAGGTCACCTACACCGGCGGCGGTGAGCAGAGTCCATACCATCACTGGGCCGCCTCGTACATCGATGTGGGCGGCGGCACGCGGCTGAAGAACGACGTGATTGTGGACGGGTCGCCGAACACCTGGGGCCCCAAGACCAACTACGTTCCGCCCATGGACGCAGTAAGCGAATTGAACGTGCAACAGAACGCCACCGACGCCGAGTACGGACATTCCGCCGGCGGCATCATCTCTCTGCAGATGAAGTCGGGAACCAATGACTGGCACGGCACGCTCTACTATTTCGGCCGCAACCCGAAGCTCAACGCACTGGCTGACCGCATCAGCCGGTCGCGGAACATCATCCGGCACAACGTTTGGGGCGGCACGTCCCAGAACGCCATTGTCAAGAACAAGATCTTCAACTTCGTCTCCTACGAAGGCCAGAACCTGCGCGAACCGGTGAACCAGTTCTCGACGCTGCCCACAGACCTGGAGCGTACCGGGAACTTCTCCCAGACCTTCGCCCCCAGCGGCGCGCTGCGGCCGATCTTTGACCCGGCGACGACGCGTCTGAACGCGGCCACCAACACCGCCACGCGGACGCCCTTCGCTGGCAACATGATTCCGCCCTCCCGCATTGACCCGGTATCAGCGCGCTTCCTCAACGACATCTGGAAGCCGAACAATCCCGGCGACGATCTAACGCGAGTCAACAACTACAAGAACACGTTCCCGCGCATCTACGACTACTACAACTTCACGGATCGCGTGGACTGGAACGTCTCCGACAAGTGGAAGGTGTTCGGCCGCTTCTCGCGGCTTCATACCAACGTGCTCTCGCCGAACCCCACCGGTAGCCGCGCCGGAGCCACCGGCGGGTCTGAACGGAATTCGCTGACCGCGCAGGGAGACGCTGTGTGGACGATCAATCCAAGGACGGTGTTCAACTTCCGCGGCTCCTACAACAAGCCGGTGGACCGCTTCATCGACCCGGTGGCGCAGGTGAAGGACTACAACGAATTCTGGCCCAACAATCCCTGGTACGACGAATACGCCAAGACGCTGCCGGCCATCTACTACCCCGGCCTGATCGTTGGCGGCTCGACGTTCGGCCGGCCGTCTTGGTGGTACTCGGCGCCCGACTTCTGGAACATGCAGTCGAAGGTCTCCATGCAGATGGGGCGGCACTACCTCAAGACCGGCGGCGAGTTCCGCCGTTACCGCGGCAACTCCGGCTTCTTCCAGCCCACCGAGTTCCGGTTCAACCCGGCGATGACCGCCGACACGTTCATTCAGCCCGACCTGCGGCTGCGTGGCGATGCCTGGGCGACGATGCTGCTGGGCGCGCTCGACAACTCCACGCGCATCCGCACCTCGCCGCTCTATGGGATCCGCAACGCGTTCTACGGCGGCTACATTCAGGATGACTTCAAGGTGAACCAGCGGCTCACCATCAATATGGGTGTGCGGTATGAGTTTGACAGCGACATCGTCGACAAGGACGACCGCCTGTCGCGCGAGTTGCGCCTGGATTCGCCGATTCCGGAGTTCCAGGGCGCCAATGCTCCGCGCTTGCCCGCGCAGGTGATGGCCATTCGCAACCAGCCGTTCAGCCCTAACGGGGAGTGGATCTTCACGGATGCGAATAACCGCGGCGGTTACCGGTCGCCGCGGTTCACCCTGCTGCCGCGCCTTGGCATCGCTTACCGCGTGAATGACCGGACGTCGGTACGGTTCGGCTACGCACGGTATGTGATCCCGCCCTCGGTGCACGCCGAAGGCGGTCTGAACCTGAATGACACGGTTCCCTACCCAGGTTACGAGAATGAGTCCTTCCCGCTGCCGGCCCTGGAAGGCGTGCCGCAGGCCCGGTTCAGCGATCCGTTTCCCCGCGGTGTGAACCCGCTCAATCCCGTGATCGGCAAGAGTTTTGGACGCTATACCAACCTGGGTACAACGGCCAACAGTCCGCTGTTTGTCCAGAACCTGAAAAACGCCTACAACGACCGGTTCAATTTCTCCTACCAGACGCAGATCTTCAGCCAGATCGTGGTGGATGTGACGTACTTCATGAGCATCGGCAGCAACCACTACACGCAGTACAACATCAATGGCGTCGACCCGCGTTACAGCTTCCAGAACGGCGCCGCCCTCAGCCAGCGCGTGGCCAATCCGTTCTTCAACATTCTCACTCCCGATAAGTTCCCGGGCGCGCTGCGCAACCAGCGCGAAGTCACCGTGGGCAGCCTGCTGCGGCCTTACCCGCACTATGGCGACATCACGATGTGGCACACCGGCGGTGTCGCGCGCCGCTACAATTCCTTGCAGCTCAAGGCGCAGCGACCGTTTGTCAACGGGTTCAACTTCCTGTTGGGATACAACTACCATCGGGCGCAGAACGATGAGTTCTTCGACGATCAGGACCGTTTCGACCGCAACTTCCGGATGACGGAAGCCACGGACCAGCGGCACAAGTTCAACCTGACGGGCATCTATGAACTGCCATTCGGCAAGGGCCGCCGCTACTTTGGCGGCATGAACAAGGCGGCCAATCTGGTGCTGGGCGGATGGGCCGTGAGCGGCATCTGGCAGCACATCAGCGGCGCTTTTATTCGGATTCCGGGAAACACCATCGTCAGCGGCAACCCGGCAAAGGACAGCCCCACGCGCAACCAGTGGTTCGACACTTCGAAGTTCACACCTCTGCCGCCGTTCACACGGCGCGTGGCGCCGCTGCAGTTCGAAGGGCTGACCGGTCCGCGCATCGCAACGCTGGACGCCACGGCTTCCAAGAACATCAAGCTCACGGAAAAGATCGAGATGGAGTTCCGCATCGAAGCCTACAACACCACCAATGTCCTGGTGCAGGGCGGTCCGAACACCAACATCTTCAGTTCACTGTTCGGCCGTATCACAACACAGCGCGGGGCGTACTTCGGCCGGCAGTTGCAGTACAACGCGCGGATCCGCTGGTAGGCGCGGCGCCGGGCGATCCAGCGGCGGTGCGGCTGCCGCTGGATCACGGAATCCCTGTCGCGGAAACCCTGCCGCCCTTCGGCCCCGGCTTGACAAGGCCCCCCCGGAGCAAGTATCACTGAGGGACCCCCTTTTATGTGGCAACAAGTCTACACCCCGGTCGCCGGCAGTCTTCCGCTGAGCACGCTCGCCGCGGCTCTGCCCATCGCAACGCTCCTGTACCTGCTGGGGGTGCGAAGATCCCCATCCTGGGTGGCGGCTCTGGCCGGCCTGGGGACCGCGGCCGCGGTGGCCCTGTTCGCCTATGGCATGCCGGTGAGCCTGCTGGCTGGAGCCATCGGCTACGGCGCGGCATTCGGGTTGTTCCCCATTGGCTGGGTGGTGTTCTGGGCCCTCATTCTCTACGAGATGACGCTCATCACGGGCCGGTTCGAAGTGCTCAAGGATTCGATTGGCAGCCTCACCAGCGATCCCCGCCTGCAAGCCCTGCTCATTGCCTTCGCCTTCGGAGCCTTCATTGAGGGCGCGGCGGGCTTTGGCACGCCGGTGGCTGTGGCGGCGGCAATGCTGACGGGGCTTGGATTCTCGCCGTTCTACGCCGCCGGTATCTGCCTGCTGGCGAACACGGCTCCCGTGGCATTCGGGTCCCTGGGCACGCCGATCATTGCGCTTGAAGGCGTAACAAAACTGCCGCAGAATGAGCTTTCGGCGTGGGTGGGGCGAATCTGCGCCCCGGTGTCGTTGATTGTGCCCACCTATCTGATTGCCGTCATGACCGGCCGGCGTGGCCTGATGGGAGTGATTCCCGCCGTCGCCGTCTGCGGCATCTCTTTCGCCGGCATGCAGTTCCTGGCGTCAAACTACCTGGGCGCCCAGGTCACAGACATTGCCAGTTCGCTTTCCGCCATCGGTGCGTTGATCATCCTGTTCCTGGTGTGGAAGCCGAAGGATAACTTCCAGGCCGAGGGCTTCATGGCCGGCGCGATGAAGATCAAGAAGCACTCGCTGGGCACCACGCTCCACGCCTGGTCGCCGTATTTCCTGCTGGTGCTGTTCGTGATCGCCTGGGGTCACGACCCGGTGAAGAGCATGGTGAACTCCGTCTCCATGCGGATCAACTGGCCCGGACTCCATGGGCTGATCGAGCGCATGCCGCCGGTGGTTGGAAAGGCCTCGCCGTACGATGCCGTGTTCAACTTCAACTGGCTGGCCGCATCGGGCACTTCGTGCATGTTCGCCACGATTCTTAGCGGCTTCATCCTGGGATTGAAGCCCGCCCAGTGGGTGACGGTCTTCACTACAACCGTGAAGAAGTCCAAGCTCAGCATGCTCACCATCGCGAGCGTTCTGGCCCTGGCGTTCCTGATGAACTATTCCGGCGCCACGGCGACCCTGGGCCTGACGTTTGCGGCCACCGGCGCGGCGTTCCCGTTCTTCAGCGCCATGCTCGGCTGGCTGGGCGTGTTTCTCACCGGCAGCGATACCTCTGCCAACGCCCTGTTCGGCAACCTTCAGGTGGTGACGGCGGACAAACTGGGTCTGGACCCGGTTCTGATGGCCTCCTCGAACTCCTCGGGCGGCGTCATGGGCAAGATGATCAGCCTGCAGAGCATCGCCGTCGCCGGAGCCGCCACAGGGATGAAAAAGGGCGAGGAGGCGCAACTGTTCCGCTTCACGGTGAAACACAGCATCATTCTTGCCTCGGCCATCGGCCTGATCACCTGGCTCTACTCCAGCATGCGGTAGACTCGGCGCTCTGCTACCCTGATCGTTTCGAGGATGCTCATGAAACCGTATTTTGTCCGCACGGCCATGGCCGTGACGGTCGCGTTCGCAGGGTTGGCTGTCAGCCCGCTCCTGCACCAGGTGGAAGCTCAGGCAAAGAAGGGCAAGAAGAAGGTGGACCGTTTCAACACGCCCACCGGCTACACCGATACGCCCGTGCTGCCCGGACAGCCCTGGAAAGTGCATGACGACACCCGGCCGCGTCCGGCGGTGGTAACACCGGGGACCCAGCCCACCGCGGCGCAGGCTGGCCGGGCGCCATCGGACGCCATTATCCTGTTCGACGGAAAGGACATGTCGAAGTGGGAGGCGTATGGTGGTGAAGCCGGCTCACGCGCGCCCGGCTGGAAACTCGAAAACGGCTACATGGAAGTGACCACCGGCAGCGGCAGCCTACGCACCAAAGAAAAGTTCGGCGATGTCCAGCTTCACGTGGAGTGGGCGGCGCCGGTGGTGATTGCCGGCAACAGCCAGTGGCGCGGCAACAGCGGCATCCTGCTGATGGATCGCTATGAGATCCAGGTGCTGGATTCCTGGGACAACAAGACGTATGCCGACGGACAGGCGGCGTCCATCTACGGCCAGTGGCCGCCCTTCGTCAATGCGTCCCTGAAGCCCGGCGAGTGGCAGGCCTACGATATCGTCTTCGTGGCGCCCAGGTTCGCCAACGGGCAGTTGGTGAAGCCGGCCCGGGCGACGGTGTTCCACAACGGAGTTCTGATGCACCACGATCAGGAGATCATCGGCCCCATGGCGCATCGCGTGGTCCGCAAGTACGAGGCCCACGAGGCCGAAGAGCCCCTGGGCTTGCAGAACCACGACACCAAAGTGCGCTTCCGCAGCATCTGGGTGCGCCGCCTGAAGGGCTACGACGCGCAGTGACGGCGCAGGCCACGGATCCGTTCGACTGCCTGGATAGCCTGATCGCCTCGCAGGGCGCGGGCGCGGCTTTCCGGTTCCTGGCCGAACGGTTTCAGCAGGAAAAGCGATACCCCGCGCTGTTTGAACTTCGCACCCTGGCCAAACGGCTGGAACTTGGCCTGCCGCTGGTGGGCGGACAAGGCATGGAAGATATTCCGGCGGCGCTGCGGCCGGAGTACGAACGCTGCTTCCTGGACGCCGCCCGCGAGACCGGGGGGCTCTTCCTTTCGGACGGCGACATCGTCCGCGCATGGCCCTATTTCCGCGCCATCGGCGATCCCGCACCCGTGAAGGCCGCGATCGAATCCCTGGCGCCGGCGCGCGGGGAAGAAAGCCAGGATGCCATTCTTGAAATCGCGCTGCATGAGCGTGTGCATCCGCGGAAGGCCTTTGAATTGATCCTGGCCAACTACGGCACCTGCCGCGCGATCACCATCTTTGGCCAGTATCCGGGACCTGAAGCTCGCGAGGAATCCCTGCAATTGCTGGTGGCCACAATCTATCAGGAACTGGCGGCGAATCTCGCGCGCTCGGTGGAGGAAGCGGAAGGCGCCGCACCGGCTTCCACGCGGGTCATCCATCTGATTGCCGGCCGCGCCTGGTTGTTCGAGGGCATGAACTACTTCATCGATACCTCGCACCTCGTCACCGTGCTCCGCTATGCCATCGATCTGGAAAGCCCGGAACACCTGCGCATGGCCATTGAGATGGCCGCCTACGGGGCCTGTCTGAATGAGATGTTCCATCACCGGGGCGATCCGCCGTTTGAGAACATCTACGCGGATACGGCGGCGTATCTCAAGGTTCTGCTGGGCGAAGATGTCGAGGCATCTCTCGATCATTTCCGGGCCAAAGCCGCGGCCGCCGATGTCGAGGTGGACGGCGGCGCCGCGGCCCAGGCGCTGGTGGTGCTATTGGCGCGCGCCGGCAAGTACCGCGAGGCCGTGGAGGTGTCGCGCGAAAAGCTGGCCGGCGTCAGCCCTCAGTACCTGATCTGCCCCTCGATTCCTCAACTGTGCCAGCGGTCCGGTGACTACGCGCTGCTGGCCGAAATCTCACGGTCCGGAGGCGATCTCCTGAACTACACCGCCGCCACGCTCCAGCGATTGGGAACCCCATGACGTCCATACTCCTTCTGGCATCCGTTGTTCTGTCTGCCTTCCTCACCGGTTGTGCCACCGCCGTCGATTCCAGCCCACCCATCCTGCCCGCGGTCGTCTCCGGCGTGTGGACCCGGAAAACGGCCGAACAACTCCCTGTCACGGAAGCCCCGGAAAGCATCTCGCTGCTGGGCGTGAAGTCGATCGGACGGGCTGATTATGAGGGTCCCATGAACATCCGGGCCACCGTCTACCAGATGAGCACGCCAGCCTCGGCGTTCGAAAGCGTGCAGCGCTGGCGTCCGTCGCCAGGGCGGTTTGCTTCCCAAAAGGACGCGCTGTTCATCGTTGTCGAGACGCCCTTCCCGGATCAGAGCGCGGTGAAGACGTTCCTCACCAATTTCGAGAAGGGGTTCTAGTTGGCCCGCCCTGTTACCATAAGAGTGTAGTGCGGAAGTATCCTTGCCTTGGGTATTGCGTGACCGTCATGATTCTGGCGGCGGCCCGGCCGGCCAGCGGCCAGGGTTGAGTGGCCGCACGTATTGGCGCGCCCGTGCTTGGTGTGCTCTGTGAGCGTCCCCAGAAGGGAAAAGCCCCCGGCAAGCAGCGCTTTGAGATGGGCATCGGGTACCGCTACCTGCCCTCGTCGCGCCATTTCATTGGCACTGTGGAGCAGACGGAACGCGAGCGGCTCAACAATCAGATTCAGAACAACGTCCACCTGCTCGACTTTTCCCTCTCTTATCAATTGAACAACCGTTGGGCGCTGACCACCAGCGTACCGGTGGTCAAGAGCTACCGGAATCAATTGTACTTCCCGCGTGGCGAGTTTTCGTTCGTCAGCCAGGGCGACGCCACCGTGGGCACCCGGTTCTGGCTTTTCCGGCCGCCCACCGAATCACGGCGCAATGTCTCGCTAGGCATGTCCTTCAAGCTGCCCACGGGCCGCTACAACATCTCGGGCCGGGCAACGGACCGGAACGGTAATCCGATTCAGGCGACGGCCGATCAATCGATTCAGCCCGGAGACGGGCGGTTGGGCTACGTAGTGGACATCAACGCCTATACGCCGTCGGTGTTCAACACGTTCCTCTACTTCCAGGCCACCTATCTCTTCACGCCTGCCAATACCAACGGCGTTTCAACGTTCCGTACGCGCCGCGGCGAGACCGTGCTTTCGGTGTCGGATCAGTATCTGTACCGCGGCGGAGTGACAAAAGCGGTGCCGGGCGTTCGGGGCCTCGCGCTCAGCTTTGGCGGACGCATGGAAGGCGTGCCGGTGCGCGACGCCTTCGGACGGAGCGAAGGATTCCGCCGGCCAGGCTACGCCATCTCTGCGGACCCTGGGATGCTGTACGGCTATCGAAGTTGGACGTTCTCGATGAACATCCCCTGGGCCGTGGAACGGAACCGCAAGAAGAGCGTCCCCGACTATCAGAACAACTTCCACGGCGACGCCGCGTTCGCGGACTACTCGATTCTCTTCGGCATCTCACGCCGGTTCTAACACCCCCCGGCCCGACCGCCCGCGCTATTCGGGCTTCGAGTAGTAATACGAGTGGTAGTAGGTGTACTTCGAGTACAATTCCCCGCGGCGCGCCCCGTTGACAACGATGCCCAGCACGTTGTTTTCGCAGAGCGACTGCATGGCGCGGGTGATCGAATCGATGGTGGTGGAACCGATCCGGACAACCAGGATCGTGCCGTCACACATCGTGGACAGCAGGTTGGCGTCGGCGGCGAACAGCAGCGGCGGGCTGTCCAGAATCACCCAGTTGAAAACCTCGCGCAACTCGGCCAGCAGCGCCCGCACATGCTTCAGGTTGAGCAGTTCGAGCGGGTTGATGACGGCCTCGCCGGCCGGAAACACGTACAGGTTCGTGCCCGCGAACCGCTTGATGCAATCCTGAATGGGCGCCTTGCCCAGAAGGAAATCGGTGATGCCGGGGCTGCGGTCGATGCGGAACAGGCTATGCGTATTGGGCCGCCGGAAGTCGAAGTCGCAGAGCAGAGTCATGTTGCCGGCCAGTTGCGATTGAGCCAGCGCCAGATTGGCGGCCGCCATCGACTTGCCTTCAGCCGGGGATGGGCTGGTCACTACCAGGGAATGAATCGGCTGCTGCGTCTGGATGTGATTGAGCTTGGTGCGAAGGGTTCTGAACTCTTCCGTGGGCGCCTCGTGAGGCCGCGTGGCGTCGATGAGGTGGGCGTCCGGAAACGGATCATACGGGATCTCCTCCACCGCCGCCAGCACGGCGCTCCAGTCGGAAGGAATCACCACCGTGGGCGCGGGAGTTCCGTTGAGCGTGATGCCGTTTGCGGGGGGCCGCCGGCGTGGAACCACAACAGCCGGGACCTCCTCCCGGACTGGCACGGGCGGAGGAGCCGCCGCGGCAGGAGGCAGAGGGCGAACCGTTTCCGCCACGGGCGGCAGCACGGGAATCATCACCGGAGGCTCGGGTTCTTCACGGGGAACCGGCGGGGGCGCAACGACAGCAGGCGGCTCCTCCACGGCGGTGGAAGTCATGACGGGCGCAGCCACTTCCGGGGCGCGCAGTTCCCTCGCCGGCGGCGGTGCGGGCGCCGGTGGCGGGGCGGGCGTTGCCTGCAGCGCAACGGCCTCGGGCGCTTCCACGCTCAGGTCGGCGGGCGGCGGCGCCTGGTCGCGCATTCTCTTCAGTGCATCAAATACTCGGCTCATCGTATATCCTTTGGTTTCGTGTCCTCAGGCGATGTCCCTACAAGCCCGGGTTCTGGCTGCGGTAGTACAGGAATGAACTGGCCATCATCACCACGCCGGCCAGACAGGCCGTGGACCAGATCAACCAACCGAGCCGGCGGCGGCGCCGGACCACGACGTCATTTTCAAGCAGCGGAATGCTGCCCAGCACTGCCAACTGCGTATAAACACGAACATCCTTCAGGTTCTTGAGCGTTGTATCCTTCACTTCGCGCAGACCGGCAAGGAACAGACCCAGGCAGAGTCCGGCGCCCAAGCCGATCAGAATCACCATCCAGCGCTTGGGAGAAACCGGCGTCTGCGGAACGTTGGCGGGGTCCAGCACTTCAAGGCGCTCGCCCTGCTTCTGGTTCTCGATCTTGGTGGCGTTTTCCGACAACGTCTTCTTCGCCGTGGCCGCTTCGTACTGTTCCTTGGCGATGGCGCGCTCGCGAAGCAGCAGGTCATACTCCGGCTCGTTGGAGGGAGAGGACATGATCCGCTCGGTGAGCGACTTGGCCTGCTTTTCCAGGTTGCCCACCTCCTTGGTGAGGTTCTCAATTTCGACGTTCCGCGCCTCGATCAGGGCCTGGGTCACCTGGATGTTCGCCTCCAGGTCACGCACTTCCTTCTGTTGCACCCGGCCCAGAATCTTCTCCCGCGGGTTCGCCTCCGGCGGCTTGGACTCCTCCTCGCGCGCCATGTTGTCGCGAGTCCTCTTCAGAACCGCAAGATTGGCACGAAGCGTCCGGACATCCGGATGGTTCTCCTGGTACTGCTCCAGGCGTGCCTCCAGGGCCGTCTGCGTCGCCAGAATGTCCCTGTCGATGGCGACCAGCCGTTCGTTCTTGGCTTTCTCCACCGTGAGATCCTCGGGCGACTGCGCCTGGCTCACCTTCAACTGGTCATTGAGGATCGCCAACCGCGACTCAAGCAGCATCTTGTCCTGGTTCACGCGGTTGATGCTGGAGTTTGTGGCGGCAATCCGGTTCTCCAGTCCCGCCTGAGCGCTCATGTTCTGCTGGAATTGTTCGGGCAGCCGGCCCTGATTCCGGGCGCGGAATTCGGCAAACTTCTTCTCGATCTCCTCAAGAGACTTCTGCTTGGTGGTGAAATCGTCCTGCATGAACTGCGTGGTCTGCTGGGATGACATGGCGCCCGTGCGGATCTGCTCGTCGATGAACCGCGACACCAGATCGTTCACCACGCGCTGCGCCAGCAGCCGGTCGCTGTAGGCAAACGTGATCGAAAACGCCATGATGTTCCGGTTGTTGCCGCCGCCCAGCATCGATCGCGCCATGGGTATCGCTTCGCCAATCCGGATGTCCTTCCGCATATCCTCCACCAGGTCCTGCATCGGATACTTCTTGCGGTCCTTCGGGTAGAGGTTGTACTGATTGATGATGTTGCTCAGCGTGGCCGTGTTTTGCATCAGCGCCGACATCATCTGAATGCGCTGCGTCATGTCCACGTTCACGTTGCTGGGCGCCAGACGGTCAGGAATCTGCGGAGGCACCACGCGTAACGTAGCCATCGAGATGAAGGTATCCGGCCACAGGAAAGCCCCCACTACGCTCACCACAAGCGCCGCGAACGCCGGTCCGAGAATCCATCCCTTGTGCCGCCGGATAATGTCAATGTAATCTTCCATGTCCAGCGGCCGTCGCGACACGCTGTATGGATCTTGCATCGGTTGCATGCTGTGCTCCTCGAATCTCCTCTTGGTTTAGCCCACATTTCCGTTTTGAGCCGCGCGTGCGAATCTCCTGGATGCTCGTCCGCATCAATATCGATAGGGGTTTGAAGGCAGCGAAGACCCCTGCGGAGGACAGCACCCAATGGGTGACAAACAAAACCAGCCCTTTCAGCTCTCGTTCAACGGCCTTCTCAAGATCGACTTCCAGGGATCGCGCGTTACTTCCGATGGTGGTCTGATCCTGGTGCGTGAGTTGGATGAACGGCTGGGCTTCGGTGCTCTCATTGCCCAACACCTGACTGACTCACGGCGCGGCAAGAATACCCAGCTTCCGCTGGCGGACCTACTGCGCCAGTCCGTCTACAGCCGGATTGCCGGCTACGAGGATGTCAACGATGCCGAGCGGCTCTCGCAGGATCCAACCTTCCGGCTGA
>VFZY01000206.1 GCA_016870915.1 Acidobacteriota bacterium
TCAGCCGGAAGGTTGGATCCTGCGAGAGCCGCTCGGCATCGTTGACATCCTCGTAGCCGGCAATCCGGCTGTAGACGGACTGGCGCAGTAGGTCCGCCAGCGGAAGCTGGGTATTCTTGCCGCGCCGTGAGTCAGTCAGGTGTTGGGCAATGAGAGCACCGAAGCCCAGCCGTTCATCCAACTCACGCACCAGGATCAGACCACCATCGGAAGTAACGCGCGATCCCTGGAAGTCGATCTTGAGAAGGCCGTTGAACGAGAGCTGAAAGGGCTGGTTTTGTTTGTCACCCATTGGGTGCTGTCCTCCGCAGGGGTCTTCGCTGCCTTCAAACCCCTATCGATATTGATGCGGACGAGCATCCAGGAGATTCGCACGCGCGGCTCAAAACGGAAATGTGGGTTACTATATCCGATCCTTGGTAAGAATACGCTGCGCCGCCGCCAAGTCCTCCGGGCGCCCCACATCTTTCCATTCGCCCTCCAGCGCATACAGCACCACCCGTCGTCCCGCCGCCAGAAACTGCTCCACCGCGCTCGTCAGCTCATACTCGCCGCGTGGCGAAACCGGAATCCGCGCCAACTCGTCGAACACGGCCGGCCGGAACGCATACAGGCCCGCGCTGTTCCAGTGCGTGCTCGAAGTCCCCCGCGGCGGCTTCTCGACAATGCGCTCGACTAAGCCCCCGCGTTCGTAGACCGCCGCTCCCTGCCATGGATCATCCACCCGCTTCACGCCTGCCGCCGCCACCGCCTCCGGGTCCTCCGCCAGCCGCTTCAGAATCCCGCGATAGTCCCCGGCGGCCGCCATCACGTCGCCGAACGTGAACAAGAAATCGCCGTTGCCCACAAACTCACGAGCCAGCAGCGCCGCCGCGCCCGTCCCGTTCACCACGGTCTGCCGCACAAACTGCACCGGAATTGCGTACTCGCGAAAGTGCTCCTCAATCACCTCGGCCCGATACCCGGTCACCACCAGAGCCTCGCTCACACCCGCCGCCCGAACCGCATCCAGCACATGCTCCAGCATGGGCTTGCCGGCCACCGGCAGCATCGGCTTCGGCAGATCCTCGGTCAGCGTTCCCATTCGCGTGCCGCGTCCCGCGGCCAGAATCACGGCTTTGTGCACAGTACTCTATAATCGCTTGAATGGTCTCGCCGCTGGAATCGCAGTCCCCCATGACCCGTGTCCGGTGGTGGATCCTTGCCCTCATCTTCTTCGCCACCACCGTCAATTACCTGGACCGCATCGTCCTTTCGGTGCTCCTGCCCGTCATCCGCCAGGAACTCGACATCAGCCCTCTGCTGTTCGGTAAGATCACCGCCGCCTTCCAGGCCGCCTACACCATCGGCTTCCTCATCGCCGGCAAGTTCATCGACCGTTATGGAACCCGCATCGGCTATGCCGTCTCCATCGCCTGGTGGAGCGTCGCCGCCTGCTTCCACGCCATCGTCCGTACGCCCTTCGAGCTTGGCGCCTGGCGCGCCGTCCTCGGCATCGGTGAGGCCGGCAACTTCCCCGCGGCCATCAAAGGCCTCAGCGAATGGTTCCCCCTCAAGGACCGTGCTCTTGCCGCCGGTATCTTCAACTCCGGCACCACGCTCGCCTCCATCGCCGGACCGCCGCTGTTCTTCTGGATGAACGCCGAATTCGGCTGGCGCGCCTCCTTCTGGATCACCGGCGCCTCGGGCTTCCTGTGGCTCATCGTCTGGTGGGTTAGTTACCGTCTGCCCCGCCACCACCCCGGGGTCAACCCGGCCGAACTCGCCTACATCCACAGCGACACCGTGAGCCAGGAATCGGAGCCCTCCATCGGCTGGTCCGCCGCCTTGCGCCATCGCGAAACCTGGGGCTTCGGTCTCGCCAAGTTCCTCACGGACCCGGTCTGGTGGTTCTACCTCAACTGGCTGCCAACCTACTTCTACGACGTCCGCCACTTTGACCTCAAGGCGATAAGCTGGGCCCTGCCCGTCATCTATGGCCTCGCCGCCGCCGGCAGTGTCGCCGGAGGCTGGCTCTCCGGCTACCTCATCCGCCGTGGAGCCACCGCCGGTCGCGCCCGCCAGATCGGCATGGCCGTCTTCGCCTTCGCCATGCCCGCCGCCGCCGCGGCAGCGCTCGTCAGCGACCCCATCGTCGCCGTCGGACTCATCTGCATCGCCACCGCCGGCCACCAGGGCTGGTCCGCCAACCTCTACACAGTGGTCTCCGACGTCTTCCCACGCTCCGCCGTCGCCTCCGTCACCGGCATCGGAGGAGCCATGGGCGGCTTCGGCGGCATCCTCTTTTCAGCGCTTATCCCCGGCTACGTGGTCCAGAACTTCGGCTACACGCCCGTGTTCCTCACCATGGGAACCTTCCATGTCATCGCCTACTTCGTCGTCCGCCGCTTGCTGGGCAGCATGCGCCGCATCGAAGTCGCGCGCGGTTAATCCTTGCTCCCGCAAGGCTTGATCCTTTGGCGCTACGTCCGGTAGTTCGGCGAGTACAAGTAACTCTCTGCCCGCGTCTGCAACCGCCCCGCCTTCACAAACCTCTCTCCGCGCACCGCCAGATGCTCGATCATCCGCCCCCGCCACCGCGCCAACTCACCCCCCTGCGCCGCCACACCCGCCAAATCATTCACCTCGCCCGCGTCGCGAGTCAGGTCGAACAACTGCTCCTCCCCATCCAGCGCATGGTGAATGTATTTCATCCGCCCATCGGTCAGCGCGCACCAGTGGTTCTTCCGGTCGTAGCAGACGTCATGCTCCAGGTCGATAAACTCGCGCCAGCCCTCCTCGCGTCCCTGCGTCAATGGCAGCAGACTCCGCCCATCCATCCCATCCGGCCGCGACGCCCGCGCCGCCTCAAGAAATGTCGGAAGAATATCCCGAATCTCCACCGGAGCCGCCGAAACCGCGGGCCTTGCCCCCGGCGCACGCACCAGCATCGGAATCCGGGCCGACGCCTCATACGCATACGACTTCCGCCACAGATGATGATCGCCCGTCATGTCGCCGTGATCCGACGTGTACAGAATCAGCGTCTCCTCCATCCAGCCACGCTTCCTCAGCGTCTCCAGAATCCGGCCAATCTGCTCATCCACAAACGACACCGCGCCGTAGTAACCCTGCCGCGACCGCCGCACCTGCGCCGCACCCAGGTCGCCATGCCACACATCCGCCCGGTCACTGGACCGCGCGGCGTATCTTCCCGCCCACCCGCCAACCGCCGCCGCCGGAATCCGAGCCTCCGCATACCGGTCCCAATGCCGCTTCGGCGGATCGAAAGGACTGTGCGGCCGCGCGAACGAGACCTTCAGGAAAAACGGCTCCGGCCGCTCGTACCCGGCCAGAAAACGAACCGCCGCATCCCCGGTCCACCGCGTCGGGTGCAGTTCCTCCGGCAGCGCGTAAGGCTTCGCCTCAAAGTCGTTCCAGCCGATCCCCGTCGCGTCCGGGTCCAGGTTCGGCGCCTGGCTCCGGAACCAGGCCCGGTAGTCGCTGCGAAACTCCGGCGACTCCACCCGCCCAGACTCATCCAGCAGCGTGTCGTGGAACCCATGCAGATGGCGCTGCGGCGTCCAATGCATCTTGCCGATCCCAAACGTGTGATAGCCCGCCTCGCGCAGCATGCGCGGCATCTCGAACAACGGCCGCTGCGACACCCGCCCATACCCCAGCATCCCGTGCACCCAGGGCGAACAGCCCGTCAGCAGCCCGTTCCGCGCCGGCGTGCACGTGGGCGTCGATGAGTAAGCTGCCGTGAACCGGCACCCCTCCCGCGCCAACCGGTCCAGGTTCGGGGTCCGCACCGCCGGATGCCCGGCGGCCCCCATCGTGTCTCCCCGGTGCTGATCGGACATCAGCAGCAGGATGTTCGGCTTTGACCGGCTTCGCTGAGCCAATAACGCGGGTGCCGCCGACACAAACCCGCGCCGGGTCATCCCTGTGGCCATGCATCTCCTTCCGGCAGCACCACGGTCTCGGTCTCATCCAGCCTCGATACGTCCAGCCGCAATGCGCCATCGCTGCCCGCCGAGTGGACGTCCCGGAACTTCGCCCCCCAATCGATCTCGTCGAACCGGTACGACGTCCGTGTGTGCACCACCTGCGAAAACGTCTCATCCATCGCTGTCAGCAGAACGAACACCTCCAGCTTGCTTGCGCGGAACTGCTCCTCCGTCATTCCAGCAAGCGGACTCGCGCGGTCGATCGGATGCACAAGCACCCACTGCAGTGAGAAGAACACAATCCGGTCACGTTCGAGCCGCAGCGCATCGAACTTCCGGATCATCCGCCCACCCACCTCGGCCAGACGTCCCACCGTCACCACCGCCGAAACGTCCGTCAACTCATTCGACCGCCCGTTCGCGATCCGGAACATCAACGTCCGGCCCCCGCGATACGGTGCGATCACCGCCCCCCGGCTGAACACCACGTGCGCCGACGGCCGTGAGAACCGCGCGAACAGCAGGCCCGTTCCCAAAGCGAACCCCAGCAGGCCCAGCAGCGCCTCAATCGCAACCAGCAGGTTGGCCGCCACGCCCTCGGGCGTCATCTTCCCGTAGCCGATCGTCGCCACCGTCTGCACGCTGAAGAAAAAGGCATTCACAAACCGTCCGGCCCAATCCGGCGCCTCGCCCCCCGCCAGCGCCCCCGGCCCGCACAGCAGATAGCCCATCGCGAACACCACGTTCACGAACAGATACCCGCACAGGATCAGCACAAAGAACCGCGGCCAACTCATCGTCAGCAGCACGTGGTAAAGATGAATCGACCGCCGCCAGCCCAGCCCGTGCCTCTTCACATTGAAGCTGCCGTCCCGGTTCATCATCCTCTGGCTCTGTTCAGAAAGCCGCCCATCCAACCCCAGATCGCGATTCAGTTCCCGATTGCGCGGATCGTCCCGCAAGTTCATGCCGGGCCGCATCTACCGTCCTCCCGTCTGGAACCAGCGCGCGGCCACCGCCATCGCCGGCTTGCGCCACGGCGTGTGCCACCCGTCCTCCGGTCCGCCATAGCCGTTTGTCCCCACCTTCCACCAGTACACGCCATGAAACCACGGCTTCCGGTAGAACGCCCGCATCAGCGCCTCGTAGCACCGGGCCTGATCTTCCAGCGAAATCCGCCGCGGCGTCTCATCCCACGGCGCGCGGTGCGGGTTCTCCAGACTCGTATAGCCCGCTTCCGGAAAGATCACCGGCTTTTGAAAGCGCTTCTGCACCGTCTCAACCTTCGCCATCATCTCGGCGGTGTCCAGGCTGTCCGGCAGCGGGTAATAGTTGTTCAGTCCAATGTAATCCAGAGCGTCCCAGAACCGGAGTTGCTCAAAGTCCTGGCCCTGGATCGCCGCATACACCAGCGGACCCTTGTACACCCCCCGCACCGCGGCAATCAGTTCCCGCCATTCCCGTTCGTATTTTGTCAACTGCGCGAACTCCACACCCACGCAAAAAATATCGGCATGCGCCCGGGCGGCGATTCCTGCGTGGAACAGAATGTACCGCGTATAGCTTGCAAACCACGCCCGCCGCTGCGATGCATCCGGAATGTCCACATCGCCCGGAAAGCTGCCCCCGCCCACCCACACCTGCGGCTTCCACATCACCCGGAAGCCCTTCTGCCGGGCCATCAACGCGATCGCTTCCATGCCCGGCGGATCCTCCATCCCGCCACGCTCCGGGAACCGCACCTCACCGCCGTCCTTGCGGGGCATGAAAGCGTACGGCACCAGGGCAATCGCGTTCACCCCCAGCGGCTTCAACTGTTCCAGCATCGCTCCCGCCGGCCCCGGCCGGTAATTTGTGGGACCCTCCGCCGTGAAGTTCACGCCCTTCTGAAAGAAACTCACCGTGTATGCCTCTTCCGGGGAAGGCCGCGTCACGCCGGCCATCGCGGCCTGAGTCTCCCGCCGCTCCCGGGCCTCCCGCGCGGCGTCCAGGCGCGTGCCAACCGCCAGGCTTCCCGTCCAGATCACGGGGCTCAACACAGCTCCTGCGGCCACCATTGCCCACGACGGCGCTCCAACCGGTTCCCGCCGCCGCGCCAGCCAGCCTCCAGCCGCCATCGCCGCCCCGGCCACCGCCAGCGGCATCCATGGGCCCCCGGGGAACCGGCCAGTCAAGTGCACCGCCAGCGCGAAAGCCGCCAGAGCCCCCGTCAGAAAAGCAGGACTCCCTGCCCGCCAGGCGCCCCCCGCCGCCGTCACCGCCAAGGCCGCCGCGCAGGCCGCCGATACAGCCACTCCCGGCCTCCCGGTCACGGCCAACCGCAGGATCGCGAGCGTGGACCCCAAGGCCAGCAAACCCGCGGCCAGCGGCCACCGCCGCAACAACCACAACGACGCCACCGCCAGCAGCATCGCCACTCCCGTCAGAACCGGCAGAAGCCTCCGCCCCCCGAACATCGCCGGACCGGCAAACATCGGCGACGCCATCCAGGGGACATCCGCCGTCGTTGCCAGACCGGTGGCCGAAAGCGCCATCGAGCCGCCCGCCCACCACGCCGGATAGAACAGCACCAGCCCCGCCAGCAGCAGCCGGACCTGCCTCCGCCAGGCTTTGTTCATGCCGGCCCCCATCGAAGAACAGGAGAAAGACCCTCATGCCGGCAAAGGACTCTGCCGATAGCACAGTGTACGGGTACTAGCCCGCCGATGATAGACTGGAGTATCACTCCCCAATGCAAAAAACGAGCAATGTAGCCGAGTTGCAGGCGATCGCCAGACGTGTGCGCCGGCATATCGTCACCATGATCACGCACGCCAAATCCGGGCATCCCGGTGGGTCGCTGTCCGCGGTCGAAACGCTGGTCACTCTCTACTTCGATGTGATGAACCACCGCCCCCAGGAGCCCAAATGGCCCGACCGGGACCGGTTCATTCTCGGCAAGGGACACGCCGCGCCGGTCCTCTACGCCACCATGGCCGAATGCGGCTACACGCCCATTGAGAGTCTGAACACGCTCCGCCAGATGGGGTCCATCTATCAGGGGCATCCCGACGTCCGCTACATCCCGTCGCTTGAAGCCAGCACCGGGTCGCTGGGGCAGGGTCTTTCGCTGGGCTTGGGCATGGCCGCCGCGGCGCGCCTCAATGGCAGCCCGTCCCGGACCTTCGTGGTGTTGGGCGACGGCGAAATCCAGGAAGGCCAGGTCTGGGAAGCGGCGATGTTCGGGGCGTTCCATCGGATGGATAATGTCGTCTGCATCGTAGACTACAACAAAATCCAGCTCGATGGCTTTGTCAAAGATATCATGGGGCTTGAGCCGCTGGCGGATAAATGGCGCTCCTTCGGCTGGCACACGCTCGAACTGGACGGCCACGATGTCGCCGCCCTCCAGGCCGGGTTTGCCGAAGCGGCGGCCACCAAGGGCAAGCCCACCGCAATCCTCGCCCACACCGTCAAAGGCAAGGGCGTTTCTTTCATGGAAAACAATCCCAAGTACCACGGTGTGGCGCCCACGGCCGAGGAACTGGAGAAAGCATTGAAGGAGTTGGGGTAAAACGACGGCAACCAACGTGCGCTATGAACTGAAGATGGGCGCTGCCACCCGCGAGGCGTGGGGCAAGGCCCTGGTCGAACTCGGCCGCGAAAACAGGGACGTTGTGGTCTGCGACGCGGATCTCTCCAAGTCCACCTTCACCCACCTGTTCGCCAAGGAGTTCCCGGACCGGTTCTTCTCCTGCGGCATCGCTGAGGCGAACATGGTGGCGCTCGGCGCCGGCCTCGCTTCGGCCGGCAAGGTGGCCTTTGTCTCGAGTTTCTCGGCCTTCGTGCTGAACAAAGGCTTCGAACAGCTCCGCGTCACCGCCGCGTATCCCGGCGTCAACCTCAAGGTGGTCGGCACCCACAGCGGTATCTCCATCGGCGAGGATGGCCCCTCCCAGATGAGCATTGAGGACCTGGCGCTTGCCTGCTCGCTGCCCGGCTTCGTGGTGCTCTCGCCCTCCGACGAAGTGTCGATGTACGCCCTCGTCAAGCAGGCTGCCTCCTACCCGGCGCCCTTCTTCATCCGCGCCGGACGCGCCAAGTGCCCTGTCATTTATACGCCGGGCGATACCTTCCAGATCGGCAAGGCCGTCGAACTTACCCCAGGTTCGGATATCACCTTGGCCGCTACCGGCTTGCTGGTGGCCGAATCCCTCCGTGCCCAGCAGATCCTGGAGCAGGAGGGCATCTCGGTGCGAGTGCTCGACTTCCACACCATCAAGCCACTGGACCGCGATGCCATCTCCCGCGCTGCCCGCGAAACCGGCGCCATGGTCGTCTCGGAAGAGCATCTTGTGGACGGCGGCCTTGGCGTCCGCATCGCTCAGGTTGCATCGGAAACTCATCCGTGTATCATGGAGTACGTAGGTGTGCGGAACACCTATGCCGAATCGGGTACACCGGAAGGCCTCCTGGATAAGTACGGTCTGGTCGCGCGCGAGGTCGTCGCGGCGGCCCGCCGTGCACTGGCCCGTAAACGCTAACCGATCTGTCGTTCAAGGAGGGGCCACCATGCCCGCCGCTGACCGCCTCCACGAACTCCTGGAGAAGGTTGAAGCCGCTCGTCATCATCAGGGCCTGCGTCTGGCGAAAGTTCTGCACGACGAGGTCGGCCAGGTCCTCACCGCCGCCGGTCTCCATCTCTCGCTCCTCGAAATGGACCTTCAGGCAGGCGCCACCGCCAGAGAGCCGCTGCTCAAACGTGTGTCTGAAATCCAGACGATCCTTGAGCAGGCGCTCAGCCAGGTTCGCTCACTCAGCTATGAGGTCGACCCCCGGCTCGTCGCCCGCCTCGGCCTCTCAAACGCCCTGGCGCGCATCGCCGAACGCTACAATTCCGCCGCCCGGGGCTCCATCGCCGTCGAACTGGAAGTCACCGGCGTCTCGGTCCGCGTGGCCGGCCCCCCGGCCGGTGCCATCGTCTCCGTCGCGGAACTGGCCGTCGACAACGCCGTCCGCCACTCCGGCGCCCGGTCCGTCACGATTGGCTTGAAACAAATTGAAGAATCCCTTACCCTAAACGTGATCGACGATGGCAAGGGCTTTCAATACCGGCAGGACGATCCCAAGCCCGTGGGGCTGGGCCTGCCCCTCATGGCCTACTGGGCGCGGGAGTTTTCCGGGTGTTTGGACGTCCAGTCATCCGCGGGAGGTACCAGGATTACTTTGACCATGCCCGTCAAAGCTCCAGCGGCGGTGGCATAACTCATGCAAAAATATAAGGATACTCAAGATGCCTGATCGGAGGTCTGGGAGTACGGGGACTTGGAGAAAACCACCAGCATCCTATTGATTGACGACCACCAGATCATGCGGGACGGCCTCAAGGCCATTCTCAGTCATGGCGCTGAGTTCTCTGTGGTCGGTGAAGTCGAAAATGGCGCCGACGCCGTTCGCGTGGTAAGGAAAACGCGCCCCGACATTGTCGTGATGGACATCGGTCTGCCCGGCCTGAACGGCATCGAGGCAACAGCCGAGGTTCTACGCCACTGCCCGCAGACCCGCGTTGTCATCCTGTCCATGTACGGCGACGACGAAAGCGTCATGGGGGCCATTCGCAGCGGGGCCAGAGCCTTCGTCCTCAAGAAAGCCTCGCACATCGACCTCATCGATGCCCTCCGCGCCGTCGCCAAAGGCGGCTCCTACTGGGGATCCCAGGTCTCGGACCAGTTGCTCAACCGAATCCAACGCGGCGACATCTCCGCCCGCGCCAACAATGCGGTGGTCGATGAACTCTCACCCCGGGAACGCCAGGTCCTGCGGCTTGTCGCCCAGGGCAACACCAGCAAGGATATCGCTGCCGCACTCAACCTCAGCGTGCAAACCGTCCGCAGTTACCGCAAAGCCATGATGAAGAAGCTGGGCGTCGGCAATGTAGCCGGCCTTACCCAGTTGGCCATCGCAGCGGGCCTCGCCCGGCCCCTCGAGGTCACCGTCCGCGAGGCCGGCGTCTAGAGGTGCGCCAAACCCCCTGGGGACCGCTTCGCCCGAACGACGCTCACATCCATTTCTTCTCCCGCTCCTTCCTCGGCACGCTCGCGGGCCAGAAAGGGCTCTCCGCCGAAGAGGCCGCCCTGCACCTCGGTTGGACCCTGCCGCCGGAATCCCCCGCCACCCTCGCCTCCCACTGGGCCGCGGAACTCGATCGCTGCGGCATCCACCGCGCCGCCCTCATTGCCAGCCTCCCCGGCGAGGAACCGGCCGTCGCCGAAGCCATCACCGCCACCCCCGGCCGCTTCGTTGGCTACTTCATGGTCAACCCCACGGCTGAAGGCGCCCCGCGGCGCCTCCAGGCCGCACTCGACTCCGGTCTCCACGTCCCGTGTTTCTTCCCCGCCATGCACGGCTACTCCCTCGCTGACCCTCAGGCCACCGCCCTGCTCGAAATTCTCGACACCGCCACGGCCCCCACAGCCCCAACCGCCTTTGTCCACTGCGGAGTCCTCAGCGTCGGCATTCGCAAACGCCTCGGTCTCCCCTCGCCCTTCGACCTCCGCCTCTCCAATCCCCTCCACCTCAACGCTGTCGCCCTCCGGTTCCCCCGCATCCGCTTCATCGTCCCCCACTTCGGCGCCGGCTTCCTCCGCGAAGCACTCCTCGTCGCCAGCCTCTGCCCCAACGTCTTCCTCGATACCTCCTCCTCGAACAACTGGCGCAAAGCCGAAGGCCTCTCCCTTTTCCAGATCTTCCGCCGAGCGCTCGACGTCGCCGGCCCCGAACGCCTCCTGTTCGGAACCGACTCCTCGTTCTTCCCCCGAGGCTGGGTCGCAGGCGTCTTCGAAGAGCAGTGCGAGGCTCTCTCTGAGACTGGTGTCTCAACCCAGGACGCCCGCGCCATCTTCGGCGGTAACTTCGACCGCCTGTTCGCATTTCCGTGAGAGAAATCCACTCCAACCTCCACCATTTCTTCAAAGGTATGAAGTTGAAAGTCCGCTGGAGGAGCGGCCGGGGCGCAGCGCCGGAACTCTCCCCTGTCGAGTTGCTAACTCCTGAAACCAGCAGCCTCTACCGGCTGGTCCAGGCCGCCCAGGGCACGCCCTACTACCAGCAGGAGCCCCAGGCCGATCTCATCCAGAGCCCCCTCGCCCTCGCCTCCGGCCTCTCCGAACTGCCGAAAATCGAACTCGTCCGGGTCCTCGCCGGCCTGCGCGATTTCCGCTCCCCCACCGCCGGCGCCAACCCCCAGCGCTTCGAGCGTCCGCTCGGGGTCCGCGGCGCCGTCGCAGTCCTTGACCCGTACTTCCAGCCCGAACCCGGCGTCTTCGTCTTCGAACCAGCCTTCAGCCGCGAACTCGCCGTCTGCCGCGCCGAAACCCTCGCCGGCCACGCCGTCACCCTCCGCAACTTCGCCCACTGGACCCTCTCCGGCCACGTCTCGCTGCCCAACGTGCGCCGCGCCATCGTCGCCTTCTCCAGCCTCGAAGGGGGCCTCCTCACCGATTCCGACCGCGATCTCTTCTGGAACGCCTTCCAGGTGCCCGTCTACGAGCAGTTCCTCGGTCTCAATTCCGAACTCCTCGGCTCCGAGTGCGCCGCCCACGCCGGGCTCCACCTGAAGACCGACCACGCCCTCTTCGAAATGGACCCCGCCGGAGGTGACAGCGAACTCGTCATCACCAGCCTCCGGGGTCTCGATTTCCCCGTCTTCCGCCTCGCCACCGGCCTCACCGGCCACATCGATGACTGCCCCTGCTCCTGCGGCCAGACCTCGCCCCGCATCCGTTCGCTCGCCCCTCTCCACATCCACCGCATCGGCGCCGCCAGCTACGCCGCCACCCCCGCCCGCTAGGAACTTGTTGAAATACGCTTCGCCGCGTCAGCATCGACGCGATCCGTTCGATCCGAACATCGCAAAACGGTGCGAAAAGGGAATTTTTGGGGCGCACTGCCCCGGCAACACCGCCGCGCGGTG
>VFZY01000207.1 GCA_016870915.1 Acidobacteriota bacterium
AGAACGGCATACAATAGTCCGATGACCGGTCGGCGCGAGATGCTGAAGAGCCTCGCGCCGGCCGTCTTTTGTCCGGGGTTGTCGCGGGCGCAGGCGGATTCTCCGGACCCTTTTCCGGATATCCGGGACGTGGCTCCCGATCTGGTGACTCCGGCGATGACGGATGAGGACCCCGGGCCGGGGCGGCGGGTGCGTGGGGTATTGGCCCGGCATGCCGGAACCGGAGTGCATCACGCCCTGTATCTGCCGCCGGACTGGCGGCCGGGACGGCGTTATCCGGTGCTGGTTGAGTATGCGGGGAATGGCAACTACCGGAACACCTACGGGGACGTGTCGCATGGGACGGTGGAGGGAAGCAATCTGGGGTATGGGCTTTCCGGGGGCCGGGGATTCCTGTGGCTGTGCCTTCCCTACGTTGACGCGGCGGCGGGGAAGAACGCGGTTCAGTGGTGGGGCGATGCGGAGGCGACGGCGTCCTATTGCCGGGAGGCTGTGGCGGCGGTGTGCCGGGATCATGGCGGCGATGCGGAACGGGTGGTCCTGTGCGGGTTTTCGCGGGGGGCGATTGCCTGCAACTACATTGGCCTGCGGGATGATGCGACGGCCCGGTTGTGGCGGGGGTTCTTCGCGTACTCGCACTATGACGGAGTGCGGCGTTGGCCTTATGCGGACAGCACGCGGGAGGATGCGGCCGGGCGATTGATGAGGCTGGGCGGGCGCCCGGTGTTTGTGATCCATGAGCGGAGTGTTGAGGCGTCGCGGCAGTATTTGGGAGAGGCGGCCCCGGGCGGGAATTTCACGTTCGTGACACTGCGGTTCCGGAATCACAATGACGCGTGGGTGCTGCGGGATATCCCGGAGCGGCGGGTGGCTCGGGAGTGGCTTGCCAGGACGGTGGGGGCGATATAATCGGGGCAGTCATGTTCCGGCGAGCGTTGATGGCGGTGTGCGTGGCGTGGCCGTTGGGCGCGCAGACGGGTTCCCATGAGGTGGCCGAATGGGTGGTGCGGCTGGGCGGCGGCGTGATGATTTCCGGCGCGCCGGTGGCGCTGCGCCAGGTGGATGCCTTGCCGGAGGGGGACTTCACGATCACGGGGCTCGATCTGGTGGGGACGCTGATTGAACCCGAGCAGTTGGACCGGCTGTCGAAACTGACCGAACTGCGGGAGCTCTACCTGCCGGGACCGATGTGGAATGAGGGCGCGGGGTCGCGGCGGGATTCGAATGAGCTGCTGGGAGCCCTGGGCACGCTGACGAAGCTCGAGAAGCTGCATGTCAGTTTGCACTTTCTCACCAACATCAACATTCAGGACAAGGGCATCGCGAAGCTGCATTCGTTGAAGGGTTTGAAGGAGCTGCGGCTGGCGCAGTCGAGGGTGAAGGCGCCGGATCTTTCGCCGTTCACGGAGTTGGAGTCCCTGGACCTGAGCTATACGCCTTTCGACGATGACGGGATGAAGAAACTGGCGGGGCTGCGGAAGCTGCGGAGGCTGATTCTCAAGGACACGCTGGTGACGGACGCCGGTCTTGAGCACCTGGCGGCGCTGGGTGGACTTGAGCAGTTGAACCTGTATGGGTGCCGGGTGACGGACCAGGGTGTGGCTCGGCTGCGGGGTTTGGTGGGGCTGCGGCGGCTGAATCTGCTGGGCGCTCCGGTCACGGACGCGGCGATGGACGTGTTGACCGGGATGACGGATTTGCGGGAGCTGAATCTGTACCGTTCGAAGGTGACGAATTCGGGGGTGGCCCGGTTGGCGGGGCTGCGGCGGCTGGAATCGCTGGATCTGAGGTATAGCCAGGCGACACGGACGGGCGTGGATGCGTTGAAGGGCCGGATTCCGGGGCTGGCGGTGGCGTTCTTGGAGTCGGCGCCGGGCCGCGCGGCACCACCGGCGCCGGCTTCGGTTCGCGGCGATGCTCAGGTGGCCGCGTGGATCCGGAAGCTGGGCGGAGAGGCGACGATGCGGGCGGGGCGGCTTGTCGCGGCATCGTTGCATTCGCTTCCGGTGGGCGATGCGCACATGGCGGCGTTGGGAGGCCTGGGGTCGCTTGAGGTGTTGAACCTGGAGGCGACGGAGGTGGGGAACGCGGGACTGAAGGTGCTGGCGGGCGTGGGATCGCTGGTGGACCTGGATCTGAGCCATACGACGGTGACCGATGCGGGGGTGGCGGAGTTGGCGAAGCTTCCGAAGCTGGCCCGGCTGAAGTTGAGTCATACGGGCGTGCGCGGGGCGGGTGTCGCGGCTTTGGGGCGGGTGGAGAGTCTGGATTTGTCGGGAGCTCCTGTGGGAGACGAAGGACTGGCGGCGCTGGCGGGGCTGGACAAGTTGCGTGATCTGCGGCTGGCGTACACGGATGTGACGGATGCGGGGATGGGGCAAGTAAGGCTGCTCAGCCAGTTGACGCGGTTGGATTTGAGCGGCACCGACGTTGGCGACGCGGGTCTGGAAAAGGTGGGGGCGATGATCCGGTTGCGGGAGCTGGTCCTAAATCACGCGCGGTTTACGGACAAGGGGCTGGCTCATCTGGCTCCGCTGGCGGCGTTGGAGCGGCTGGAGGTGGCGCGGTCGCGCACGACGGACAAGAGTGTGGCGGTGTTTGCCGGGTTGACGAAGCTGGCAGTGCTGAACCTGGACTACACGCAGGTGACGGAGGAGGCGCTGGGGCAGCTGTCGGCGTTGGCGGGATTGCGGGATTTGCGGTTGGATACGGCCCGGGTGACGGATGCGGGTGTGACGGCGCTGGCGGGGTTGCGGGGCCTACGGTTCCTGAATTTGTACCACACGCTGGTGACTGAGACGGGGCATCAGAAGCTGAAGGCGGCGCTGCCGGAGTGCCGGATTGTCTGGGATAGGGACTCATCGCTGCCGAACCGGAGGGGAAGCTGATGCGTTGGATGTTGCTGTGGGTGTTGCTGGGGGTGGCGAGCGCGGCGGCTGAGGCTCCGGATTGGGTGACCGCTCTGGGCGGACGGGTGGAGCAGAACGGACGGGGCGAGGTAACGGGAGTGGTGCTGCGGTCGAGTTGGGTGACGGATGGGGATCTGGACCAGTTGACGAAGCTGCCGCAGCTTACCCGGCTGGACCTGGCGCTGACACGGGTGAGTGACCTGGGTTTGCTGCGGTTGAAGGGTCTGAAGGGGGTGACGGATCTGGATCTGTTTTACGCGGAACAGATCACGGACGAGGGCATGGCGGCGGTGCGGACATGGACAGGATTGAAGCGGGTGAATGTGCGGGGGACCAAGATCACGGATTCGACGCTGGCGATCCTGGGGAAGCTGCCGGGCATTGAGCGGCTGGATATCGGGTTTGCCGAGGTGACGGACAGCGGGATGATGAATCTGGCCGGGCTGCAGAGTCTGAAGGAGCTGTCGTATGGCGGCAACAAGATGACGGACGTTTCGCTGCAGGTGGTGCTGTCGCTGCCGGGGTTGACGAAGCTGGATCTGGCGGGGCGGCAGCGGACGGATTCGGGGTTGTGGACGGTGGCGTTGACGGACCTGGGGCTGGATCCGATCTTGACGCTGAAGCAGTTGCGGGAGTTGAACCTGGCAGGGACTTTGGTTTCGGCCCGGGGGGTGGCGAAGCTGACGGCGTTGACGAGGCTTGAGAGGCTGGATCTGCACGGGGCGAAGCGGGTGGGGGACGATGTGGTGCCGCACCTGGCGGCGATGCCGGGGTTGGCGTGGGTGGATTTACGGGATACGGGGGTGACGGCGGAGGGTGTGGCGAAACTCAGGAGTGCGAGGCACGGGCTGCGGGTGGACTGAATTTGAGGCGATCGAGCAGGGCGAATAGGGCGGGCGCCTGGTAGGGTTTCTGGAGTTCGCAGACGCGAGGGGCGATTTCCGGGGTCAGGTGATCGGGCGGGATGGGCCAGCCGCTGCTCAGAATCACGCGAAGAGCAACCTGTTCCGTGGCCAGGGCGGCGGCCCAGGCGGCGCCATCGCCGTCGGGGAGTTGGACGTCAGCGATCAGCAGGTTGGGGGGCGGCATTTGCTGGAGGATTCGGCGGGCGTCCCCAATGCAACCGGCGGCGTGGACGTCAAAACCTCGCGCCGTCAGGAGCGCCGTGAGGAGGAGGCGGATGGCGAGGTCGTCTTCCAGTACGAGGGCTACCATAGGGCGAGTGGAAAATCGCCCGGGCTGTAGGCGAAGCCTACGGCGATGCGTACGCCGCCCCGGCTGAAATTGGAGGGTTCGGCACTGAGCTGGCGGAGATCGGCGCGGAAGGTGAGTTGGGCGCCGCGTGCCAGTTGATAGGTGAACCCGCCTCCGCCGCCGGTGCTGCGGAAGGTGGCGGTATTGGCGCCGAAATTGTCCATACGGTCGGCGCGGACGGCGGCGCTGAAGTTCCAGCGGCGGATCCCCGAATAGGAGTACGACGCCAGGAAGTTATCGGAGGTAGCGACGAGGACCACGCCGTTGCCGGGCATGACGCGGCGCGAGTAGCTGGACATGAGACTCCACTTCCGGAAGAGGCGGGTGGCGCCGATTTCGATGTTCGGCACGTAGGCCTTGCGGTAGAACGCTTCAATGCCGAAGGGGCGGCCGAGGAGGAAGACGATGAGAGGATCGAGCGTGACGCGGCGGACGGTTTGCATTTCGGTTCGCGCGACACCGCCGCGGGCGTTGAATCGCCACTGGCGGCCAATGTTGAGGTTGTAGGAGCCGCCGAAGCTGTGGACATCGGACCGCGTGAAGAAGCCTTTGAAGGAGAAATGGTTGAAGCCGTAATCGACGCTGATGGTGGAGCGGCGGGAGAGGCGGTAAGAGACGTCGCCGCGGGCCTGGCTGCCTGCCATGTCGGCAAAGCCCGCGGCTTTGCGTTCGATGATGTTGGAGCCGCCGCCGACGGAATAGGACCAGCGGGCGTTGGGTTGGAACACGTACTGGGCGTTGACCGAGGCAAAGGTGGCCCGGATGTCGAGCACTTCGTTGAGCGGCAGGTCCCCTTCGCTGACGAGGCCGGAGGTATTGAGCAGGCCGCCGATGGCTCTTGAACTGCTGCCAGCCATGGGCACAAAGGTGATCAGGGAGCGGCGTGTGGCCTGGTGGCGTACCTGAAGTTGAAGAAACTGGTCGCTGCCGTTGAAAAAATTGGATTGGTTGTAGTGCCGGTAGCCGAGTTTCACATCGGCGCCCACGGAGGTGCGGCGCCAGGTCTTGACTCCGAAGACGCCGGCCGAGAGTTCGATACCGTTGAGGTGGGAGAACAGGGGAGCTCCATCGCTGCCAACGGCGATGCCGCTGAGACCGCTGTCATACGAGTAGGCAAACTGGGCATAAGGCCGGAAGTTGATCTGTTCCCCGCCCCGGTTGCCGACGCCGCTGCCGTGCCGGCCAAGCACCGCGGGTCCTCCGAACTGAGCCCAGGCCTGGTGGGCTGCCACCGCCAGGATGACTATCTTGATTTGCTGTTTGATCGCCGTCAATCCGTTCTAATCTGAGTCTCGGCGCGGGCACCCCATGGTGTCAAGTGTGGAATACCCCCAGTGCGGGTGAGGGAGTACCCGGAGTACCGGCGGGGAAAACACCTTACCTGTCAGTTCGCGTTGGGGATCGCGTCGGGGCGGGGCCAGGCGGGTGGGATGAGGGTGCCGTTCCAACGCTTCCAGTCCTCGAGCAGACGGGCGAGGCGGCGCGGGTGGGTGGAGGCGAGGTCGCGGGTTTCCGCGAGGTCGCTTTGGAGGTCGTAGAGTTGCGGGGCGCGGGTATCCCAGGTGTGGACGGCTTTCCAGCGGCCCTGGCGGATGGCGAAGTGATCGCCGAAGCGCCAGAAGAGTGACTGATGGGGTGCCGAGCGGCGCCGGCCGGTGAGATGCGGCAGGAGGTCGATTCCATCGAAGCGGGCGGCGGCGGGGACGGAGCCGGTGGCGAGGGTGAGGGCGGTGGCGGCGAGGTCGAGTTGGATGACCGGGTGGCGGTAGAGGGCGCCGGCGGGGAGACGGCCGGTCCAGCGGGCGATCATGGGGACGCGGATGCCGCCTTCCCAGGTATCGCCTTTGCTGCCGCGGAGGGGCGTGTTGGTGCTGCCGTTGACGGAGTACTTATTGGTGGGGCCTCCGTTGTCGCCAAGGAAGACGACGAGGGTATCGCGGTCCTGGCCGGTTTGGCTGAGTTGGGTAAGAACGGCTCCGATGGCGTCGTCGAGGCGGGCGAGCATGGCCGCGTAGGTGCGGCGGCGTGGATCCTGGATGTGACTGAAGCGGGCCAGGGCGCCGTCCGGCGCTTCCATGGGGGTGTGCACGGCGTTGAAGGCAAGGTAGAGGAACCAGGGCTTTTCACGGCTGCGTTCGATGAATTGGGCGGCCTCTTCGCCGAGGCGGTCCGTCAGATAACCGGTCCAGGGAGATGGTTGTCCATTGCGCTGGATTTCGACGGGGCCGACTCCTCGTGACCCCGGGACGTACTGGCGGGCGCCGCCGAGGAAGCCGTAGAACTCATCGAAGCCGCGCCGGTTGGGGTGGAACTCCGGGCGCTCGCCGAGGTGCCACTTGCCGATGGCTCCGGTGGTGTAGCCGGCATCCCGAAGACGGGCAGCGATGGTGGTTTCGGACAGGGGGAGGCCGAGCACGTCTTCTTTTCCGCCGCGTTCCAGAAACGCCTTGGAACTATGGGCGTTGAACTCATGGCCGAAGCGTTGCTGGTAGCGCCCGGTGAGGAGACCGGCGCGGGTGGGGCTGCAATAGGGCGCGGAGACGTAGGCGTCGGTGAAGCGGATGCCCTGGGCGGCGAGACGGTCGAGGTGGGGTGTGGGGATCTCCTGGCCGCCGTAGCAGCCGAGGTCGCCGTAGCCGAGGTCGTCGGCGAGGATCCAGAGAATGTTGGGGCGGCGGGGAGTGGCGGCGAGAGGGATGGCGGCGAGGGAGAGGAGTTGGCGGCGGGTCACGCGGAGACCCCTGTGGTGGCGGGGAGGCCGAGGGTGCGCTGGAGGGCGGCAAAGCGGGGGTCGGAGTGAAGGGTGGCGAGTTTGCGATCGAGATTGAGGAAGATCAGGCCGCCGTCATGTTGTTGGACGGCTTTGTCGAGGGCGGCAAAGGCCTGGTCCGGGGCTCCGAGGGCGGCATGGGCCACCGCGAGGTCGAAGGCTTGAATGTAATGACGGCCGGGGAGTTGTTCCAGTTCGGCGGTGACGGCGCGTGCTTCCTCCATCGCTCCCGTGCGGGCAAGGCCGTGGACCAGGAGGGCGATGGCGGTACCGTTGCCTGGACGAATCCGGCAGGCGGTGCGCATCTGCTGGAGAGCGATGGCGGCTTCGCCGTGTTCGAGGCGGATCTGGCTTTCGATGAGGTACGGCATGGCGAGGTTGGGGGAGGATTCTCGGGCCCACTGGCAGAGTTCAAGCGCGGCATCCCATTGCCCGCGAAAGAAGAGAATGCTGGCCTGGGAGACGGCGATGGAGACGGAGAAGGGGTCGAGCCCGCGGGCGATCTCGATGTGCTGGTGCGCGTCATCGAGGCGGCCTTGGGGAGTGAGACAGGCGATGGCAAAACCGTAGTGGGCGGTGGCGGAGCCGGGGTTGAGTTGGAGAGCGCGGTCGAAGTGGGCTTCGGCGCGGGTCCAGTTCCAGTCCCAGAAGCAGTCGACGGCGCCGAGCGAGGTGTGGGCTTCGGCGAGGCGTTCGTCGAGTTCGAGGGCCCGGAGGGCGGATTGGCGGGCGACGGGGAAACAGGCCGCAGGAGGGGCGAGCCCGAGGCCGGCCATGACGGTGTAGGCGTCGGCGAGGCCGCTGTGGGGAAGGGCGTAGTTGGGATCGAGCGCGATGGCGCGGCGGTAGTAGTCTATGCCTTGGCGGAAGCCTTCGGGGGTGAGTTGGTGCCAGGCGTGGCGGCCCTTGAGGTAGAGGGTGTAGGCTTCGAGGTTGCCGGTGGGCCGGCGGATGAGAGTGGAGATGGGCCGGCTGGGTTCGAGGTGGGCCCGGGTTTCGTCGGCGATGGCGCGGGCGATCTGATCCTGAATCTCGAAAATATCCTCTAATGTCTTGTCATATTTGGATGACCAGACGTGGAAACCATGCTCCACGTCGACCAATTGAGCGGTGACTCGGATGCGACCTCCGGCTTTGCGGACGCTGCCTTCGAGGACGAGGCGAACGTTGAGGCGGGCGCCGATTTCGCGAATGTCCTCAGTTTTGCCTTTGAAGAGGAAGGCCGAGGTGCGGGCGGCGACGCGAAGTCCGGGGACCTTGGTGAGGGCGTTGATAATCTCCTCGGCGACGCCGTCGCAGAAGAAGTCCTGGTCTTTGTCCGGGCTCATGTCGACAAAGGGGAGGACGGCGATGCTGGCGGTGGCGGACGGGGCGGCAGAGGCAGTGGCGGCGGCGCCCACCTGCCGGATGGCTTCGAGAACTTCGGCCATGGTCTGGTAGCGGGCGGCGGGTGCTTTCGCAAGGCAGCGATCGAGGAGGGGTTGGAGACCGGAGGGGGCGGATGTGACGGGCGGGGGTGTATCGCGGAGGATGGCGGAAAGGGTTTCGACGGGGGTTGGGGCGTGGAAGGCGCGGCGTCCGGTGAACATTTCGTAGAGGACGGCGCCGAAGGAGAAAATGTCGCCACGGTGGTCGACGGGCTGGCAGCGGGCCTGTTCGGGAGCCATGTAGGACACGGTGCCGAGGAGGACCCCGGCGGCGGTGAGGTTTTGGCCGAGGGCGACGGAGACGGTTTCGGCGTTCTGGGAGATGGCACCGGGGAGGGGCGTCTGGAGCTTGGCGAGACCGAAATCGAGGATCTTGAGGCGGCCTTGGCAGACCATGAGGTTGGCCGGTTTGAGATCGCGGTGGATGATGCCGGCGGCGTGCGCGGCCTGGAGGGCGGAGGCGAGTTGGGTGGCGTACTCGAGGGCGGTGGCAGAGGGGAGGCCGGCGGGCGGGATGAGACGGTCGAGTGTCTGGCCGTCGACGAACTCCATGGCGATGAAGTCGACGGTTTCGGCCTGTCCGATTTCGTGGATAATGATGATGCCGGGGTGATTGAGGGCGGAGGCAGCGCGGGCTTCCTGGAGGAAGCGAAGACGATTTTCATCGGTGGTGGCCGCGGCGGGGGTCATGATTTTGAGGGCGACGGGGCGGTCGAGGCGTTCGTCGCGGGCTTTGTAGACGGCTCCCATGCCGCCCTCGCCGAGCTTTTCGAGGATCCGGTAATGCGCGAGTGTGCGGCCGATCATGCCTAACCTTGAAGCATACGACGGTTGGATGGTTCCGGATGGGATGAGGGTGGCTGCGGTCACAATTCTGTAGTGGATCGAACAGAAGAAAACCTTTCAGCTTTCGTGCCAAAAGCCGAGGCCCGGTCCAATGAGCCGATAAGTCCGATGTATGCCCGGTGCGGTCGTTTGCGCCGCTCCGGGCTCCAGTGACGCAGTTTTGTCATGCGACTGTCCCACGCGCAGAACCGACTTTGGTTTCTCCAACACGCCAACCCGGCGTCGCCGGCGTACAACATCGCGGATTCTTTCCAGTTGGAGGGTCCGTTGGATGTCGCGGCGTTGGAGCGTGCTCTGCATGACGTGGTGCTGCGGCACGAGCCCTTGCACACGCGGATTCCAGTGGAAGACGGGGCGCCGGCGCCGGTGCTTGATCCACCGGGGCGGTTTTCGCTCGGGGTGACCGATCTTTCGCACGCGGCCGGGGAAGCGCGGCGGGTTGCCGAGGAGCGGATCATCGAGTTGGGCCTGACGCCGTTTGTGCTGGAGCGGGAGTTGCCGCTGCGGGCGTACCTTTTCCGACTGGCGCCGGACTGGCACATTCTAACTGTTGTTTTTCACCACATTGCGACCGATGGCTGGTCGATGGGGATCTTCCGGGCGGAGTTGGCCGTGGCGTACTCGGCGCGGAGGCGGGGGCAGGCGCCGGAGTTCGAGGCGTTGGCGGCAACATTCTCTGAAGTGTGCGAGCGGCAACGCGCGGCGCTGGATGGCGGGGCGCTTGAGAAACAACTATCTTACTGGCGGCGAGCCCTGGAGGGTGCCCCGGCGACTTCCCTGATGGGCCAGTCATCGCCGGAGGAGCAGCCGTGGCGGGGGGACCGGGTCTACTTCACGCTGCCGCAGCATACGTTGGACGGCATGGATGCGCTGGGACGGCGGGTGGGCGCGACACGGTTCATGGTGGCGCTTGCCGCGTTGAATGTTCTGCTGCACCGGTATGGGTGTGGGGATGACATTACGGTGGGGTCGCCGATTGCCAATCGCGCGGCTGAGGGAGCCGAGCCATTGATAGGGTTCTTCGCGAACACGCTGGTGTTCCGGAGCGACCTGGCGGGCAACCCCACGTTTTCGGAACTGCTGGCGCGGGTGCGAGACCGGGCGTTGGATGTGTATGCCCATCAGGAGACTCCGTATGAGGCGATTGTGGATGCGTTGCGGGCGGGGCGGGCCGATGGCTCGGCTCCGTTGTTCGGCGTGGCGCTGGCGTATCACAACGCGCTGAATCAGGAGTTGCGGCTGGAGGGTCTGCGGACGCAGTTTATCCCCATCGATTCGCGGACGTCGAAGTTTGAAGTGCTGATTGCGATTGAGGAGACGCCGGGAGAGCCGTACTGTTTTCTGGAGTATGCGACACGGCTGCACGACCGGCGGACGATGGAGCGATTCACGCGCCAGTTCGTAAGACTGTTGGAGGAGGCGGCGCGGGCTCCCGAGGTGCCGATTGGGCGGATGCGGCTGCTGTCGGAACCGGAGCGGCGGCTGGTGTTGGGAGAATGGGCGGGCGAGGCGCGGCCCTACCCTGCGAAGGAGACTGTGCATGGGATGTTCGAGCGCCGGGTACGGGAGCGTCCGGACGCGATTGCGCTGGTGTGGAGGGCGGCCATCTCACCTATACCGGGCTGAATCAGCGGGCGAATGCGTGCGCTGACGCTTTTGCCGCCGGCGGATTGGAACCGGGGCGGGCGGCGGCGCTCTGTCTGCCGCGGTCGCCGGAGTTGATCGCGGCGATCCTTGGGGTGTTGAAGTGCGGGTCCGCCTACGTGCCGGTGGATCCTAGTTATCCGCCGGAGCGGCGGGAACTGCTGACGGCGGAGTCAGGCGCGAGCCACCTGATCACACTGAACGGCATTGAGGCGTTGGATAGCGCGGCGGCGACGTCGGCGGAGGGCTTGGCGTACATCATGTACACGTCGGGATCGACGGGGACGCCCAAGGGCGTGGCCATTCCGCACGCGGGGATCCTGAGGCTGGTGTTCGCGCAGGATTACGTGCATTTCGGCGCGGACGAGGTGCTGCTGCACCATTCGTCGATCTCGTTCGACGCGAGTACATTCGAGGTGTGGGGCGCGCTGTTGCATGGCGGCACGCTGGTGATTGCCCCGGACGGTGTGAATCAGTTCGAGGCGATCGGGCAGTTGATCGCGGCGCATGGCGTGACCACGGCGTGGTTCACAGGCACGTACTTCAATTCGATTCTGGACGAGTATCCGCAGGCTTTGAAGCCTCTGCGGCAGATCATTGCCGGGGGCGAGGCGCTGCTGCCCGAGGCTCAGCTTGTGAACGGCTACGGTCCGACGGAATCAACGACGTTCACCTGTTGCCACAGGATTCCCGGCGCGTGTCAACAACTTTGAGACACCCGGCATGGGAATTTACTGACGTTCCTCTCTGTCTGTTGGGCTGGTGTCGACCGGCTTGTTGATCCAAACCTCCGATGGCAGGGGCAAAGGCTTGG
>VFZY01000208.1 GCA_016870915.1 Acidobacteriota bacterium
TGAGCAGGTGTGGAACTACGTGAAGAACCACGGAATCGGGCGGATGTTGCTGCGCCAAGCGGACGACCTCAAGTGCGCCGTCCTGGCGCGCCTACGATCCCTGCAACGCCTGCCCTGGACTATCAAAATGTTCTTCCTGACCAAGGACACCGTGTACGCCGCAGGTTGAACTCAATGTCTACTAACCAACGGTCTGATTAATAAGCGCCTGTCCTTCCGGCGCATAGGACTTGGCGACTTCACTCACCACGCAGAGATGGTTGATGGGCCACTGGTTGTTACCGTTCAGCACCAACCAATTACCTTCGAGCGGCGCTTCCGGGGCGGCGAAGTACATGCAGGCGCCGTTGCGATAACGCGGCAGGCGCAGCGAAGGACAGAGTGCCGCGGCGGCCGGGCCCTCGGTGGCGAGGACAATGGCGCGGGCGCTGACCGTTTCGCCGGATTCCAGGGTGACGGCGCCCGGCGCCAGCGAAACGGCACGCGAATTCAAGCGCACCGAACCCGCATTCAGCTTGCCGGCCATTTGCAGGGGAATGGCGCCCATTCCGGCCGCTGGCAGTGCGACGTCGCCCTCCATCATGGCGCGAAGCACCAGTTCAAACATGCGGCTGGAGGTCCCCAGGTGGCTATCGAACGTGAAGCCGCCGGCGAACGGGCGAAAGAAGCGGTCGATGATCGTGGACGACATTCCCGCCACGCGAAGGTACTGCATGGTGGTGGTTTCGCCGCGGCCGAAGATATCGGCAACATCGCTGGAAGCGATCTTGGCGCGCATCTTGCGCACCTTCATCTTGTCGCCAACGGTTCCGATGGGATTGAAAATTGTACCGAGTGCTTCGCTGGCCGCCCGGGCCGGATCAACTACCTTCTCAAATCCGCCGGCCCAACGGACCATGGCGCCTGGACGAAAAGGCTGAAGGTCCAGCGCGGCGAGGTCGAGCACGCGCGGCACTTCGGAGTAGCCGGTGAGGAGCACCTGGAAGCCGCGGTCGAACTGAAAGCCATCCTGGCGGTCGGTACGGACCCGTCCGCCCACTTCATCGGACGCCTCCAGCACAAGGAACGGCACGCCCGCATTCTGCAGCACCTTGGCGCAGCACAACCCGGCCAAGCCCGCGCCAACGATCACCACTTCGGGATTCGTCATTCGAGAACCAGTATCACTCCCAAAACTACAACTTTAGCCGAAAACCCACCCCCACTACTTCCAGTACTATCGGCTTGGACTACCGGGCGCTATTGGGCGGCAGCCAGAATTCTCTCTGGCGGGGGCATGCCGCGTTCAGCGAATTGGATACAGCCGACGGGATCTATCAGGTAAACGGTACGCTTCACAAAGAGTCCGTGAGCGTGATAGAGGCGGGCGACTGCCTGGCCCTGATCGACAAGCAGGGGGAACGGAAATCCGTGCCTGGTGCGGAATCCGGAGTGGCTGGTTGCGCCGCCCGGGTTTACACCGTACACGACGGTGTTACGCGCCTGAAGATCCGGCCAGCGGTCTCTCAGGTCGCAGAGTTGCTTCGTTCAACCGGGCGTGTTGTCGGCCGGATAGAACACGAGTACAACATTTCGTCCGCGGAGATCTTCCAGCCGGACCACAACACCGGACTCATCGGGCAGGGCGAATTCCGGAGCCGGGGACCTGGCCGCGAGCGGCTTTGAGAACAACCAGGAAAACATAATCATGACTCGACCATTTTCAGGAGCCGGCGGCCGACTTGGGCGGCGGCGCGCGCGTTGGGCGCGATGACAAGCACGGTGTCGTCGCCGGCGACGGTGCCGATGATCTCAGTCCATTCAGCGCGGTCGAGCGCGGCGGCCAGCGGGTTGGCGCTGCCGGGCGGCGTCTTGAGGACAACGAGATTCTGGGCAACGCGGGCTTCCACAAGAAACTCCGCGGCCACGGTTGCCAGGTCGGGCCTGGGGGGCGATTGCACAAGGCGCTGGTAGCCGCCGGGGGTCTTAGCCAAGCCCAGTTCGCGGATATCGCGGGAGAGGGTGACCTGAGTGGCGGGGACACCTCGGGTTTCGAGCTCAGCCGCCAGTTCCTGCTGGGTGTGGATGCCGCCGGCGGCGACTACCTTGAGGATCTGCGCGTGGCGGTAGCTCTTGTTCATGTCAGGCTCGGAGGACGGCCAGCCGGCGTCCGGCTTCGTCAAGAGCAGCAGCGACCGCGGCTGGGCCGGTGCCGCCCCGAATTTCGCGTGTTTTCATGCCCTCAGCGGGATCGAGCAGACGCGCGATCGCCGGCGTGAAGCGGACATCGAAGGCAGCCAGCGACTCGGCGTTCCAGTCGGCAGGTTTCTTGCCGGCGCGAACGCTTTCGAGCACCAGGCGGCCGGCCAGCTTGTGCGCCTGGTGGAAAGGCGTGCCGGCGCGGGCGAGCGCTTCGGCGAGATCGGTGGCGATGACCCAGCTTTCCTCGGCCGCGGCACGAGGGTTTTCAGGGCGCAAAACGACCGAATCGACAACGGCACGGGCCATCTCGAGACAGCCGGCGACTTGATCGACGGCGTCGAACAGTGGCTCCTTGTCTTCCTGCATGTCGCGGTTGTAGGTGAGGGGAAGGCCCTTCATGGTGATGAGCAGCGACTGGTAGCAGGCCATGATGCGCCCGGACTTCCCACGGATCAGCTCCAGCGAATCCGGGTTCTTCTTCTGGGGCATGAGGCTTGAGCCGCTGGTTACGCCATCACCCAGTTCCATCCAGCCGAACTCCTCGCTGGAATAGAGGATCCAATCTTCGGCAAGGCGGCTGAGATGCAGAGCGATCGTGTTGGCGGCGTGAAGAAAATCGAGAACGAAATCACGGTCTGCGGAGACGTCAAGTGAGTTGCGAGTGACTTCGGCGAAGCCGAGATCGCGGGCGATGGCGTCGCGGTCGAATGGGAAGCCGCTGCCGGCCAGGGCGCCGCTGCCGAGAGGCATGACGTTCACGCGGCGGCGGGCTTCGGCGAGGCGCTCGGCGTCGCGGGCGAACATTTCGAAATAGGCGAGAAGGTAGTGGGGCCAGAGGACCGCCTGCGCGCGACGGAGGTGAGTGTAGCCGGGAATGACCGCGGTTGGGTACCTGCGCGCTAGCGCGAGCAGGGACCCAAGGAGGTCATGCAGAAGGCCGGCGGCGGCATCGATGCGCTCGCGGAGCCAGAGGCGGACGTCAAGCGAGACCTGTTCATTGCGGCTGCGTCCGGTGTGGATCTTCTCAGAGACCGGGCCGGCGGTTTCGCTGAGCTTTCGAATGATGAGCGTGTGAACATCTTCGTCGGTGGCGCCGCCGAGGAATTCCGGTTGAGCCGCCTGCTCACGGAGGGCATCGAAGGCGGCTACGATCTGGGCGCATTCTTCGGCGGTGAGAATGCCAACGCGTTCGAGAGCGCGGGCGAATGCTTGAGAGCCTCGAATGTCGACATCGGCGAGGCGCCCATCGAAGTGCAACGACCCAGAAAAACGTTCAAAGACTTCGGACGGACCTTCCTCGAACCGTCCACCCCATAGTTTCATCGATAGTCCTTTGACTCAGCCAAGCAACATAAGCAGCAGCGCCTTCTGAGCGTGCAGGCGATTTTCGGCCTGATCGTAGATGGCGGATTGAGTGGACTCCATCACCGTATCCGTGGTCTCCTCGCCGCGCTTGGCGGGCAGACAGTGGAGAAAAATCGCATCGGAATGAGCCTTGGCCATCAACGCCTCGTTCACCTGGAAGGGGCCGAAATCCTCCAGGCGCTTGGGGACATCGCAGTCCTCGCCCATGCTGAACCAGACGTCGGTGTAGACGGCGTGCGCGCCCCGGACCGCTTCCTCCGGGTTGTTGGTGACTTGGATTTCGCCGCCCTGCCGGCGAGCAATATCCTGCGCGGCAGCAACGATCTCCGGACGCGGCTCGTAGCCTTTGGGCGTGGCGACAACGACGCCGGCGCCCAGTTGCGCGCCCGTGAGCATGAGCGAATGGGCCACGTTGAAACCGTCGCCGACGAAGGCGAGCCGGGTGCCGTGGAAAGCCCCGAAACGTTCGCGGACGGTTTGAAAATCGGCCATTGCCTGGCAGGGGTGATAGCGATTGCTGAGGGCGTTGATGACGGGCACGCGGGAGTAGCGGGCGAGTTCATCGACGGTCTCCTGGGTGAAGGTGCGGGCCACGATCGCCTGGGTCCAGCGGTCGAGGTTACGGGCCATGTCGCGCGTGGGCTCGCGTTCTCCGATGGGGCCGATGGAAGCGGCCGAGCCGCCGCCCAACTGTTGGATGGCCAGCTCAAAGGTGAAGCGGGTGCGAAGCGAGGGTTTTTCGAACAGAAGGCTGATGTAGCTGCCGCGAAGGGCTTCGGCGTAGTGCGCGGGGCGGGCCTTAACGTCGAGTGCAAGATCGATGAGGCGCCAGGCCTCATCGGGCGTGAGATCGAGATCGGAGCGGAGGTGTCGGGCGGCGACGCCTCGGGCGGTTCCGGCCGCTACTGAATGTTTATTCACTCTACTGAATAATTACACATTCGGTGTGCAGGGGCAAGGGAGGGGCGGATTGGTAGGAAGACACACCCTGGTGCGAGCGGGGCGGTTGTTGCTTCAACGTGACGGCCAGCGTTGGGCATAGCAACATGGCCGGGAGCGAGCGCGACTGCCCGGTCAAGCGAGTACGCCGCGGATGACGTGGCCGTGGACGTCGGTGAGGCGGCGCTGGAGCCCGTTGTGGTACCAGGAGAGGCGTGCGTGGTCGAGGCCGAGCAAGTGGAGCAGCGTGGCGTGGAAGTCGTAGAGCGTGACCGGGTTTTCGGCAGCCTTGTAGCCGAACTCGTCGGTGGCTCCGTAGCTGAAGCCTTTCTTGAGTCCGGGCCCGGCCATGAAGGCGGTGAAACCTTCGGGATTGTGGTCACGACCGCCTTCGCCCAGCCCTTCGCTGATTGGCAGTCGGCCGAACTCAGTGGTGAGAACGACGAGAGTTTCATCGAGAAGGCCGCGCTGCTTCAGGTCGCGGAGGAGGGCAGCGACGGGCTGATCGAGGATGGCGGCGTTCTTATTGTGGTTGGCGATGAGATCCTCATGTGCATCCCAATTGACGCGGGGGGCGCCGAAGTGGCCGCCGTTGTACATGTGGACCGCGCGGACACCTCTTTCGACCAAGCGGCGGGCGAGCAGGCAGTTGTAGCCGAAATCGCGCGTCACGGGGCTGTTCAGCCCGTACATATCTTTGATGGATTCGGGTTCACCGGAGATGTCAGTGACGCCCGGAGCGCTCACTTGCATGCGGGCCGCCAGCTCATAGGAACGGATGCGGGCGGCAAGGGCATCGTCTTCATCGTTCCGCTGAAGGTGGCCGTGGTTGAGCGATGAGAGCAGGTCGTAGGACGCGGCCTGAGCGGCGGGGGTGATTCCAGAGGGCGGGTGAAGATCGGCGATGGGATTCTTCTGATCGCCGAAGATGACGCCTTGATGAGCCGCGGGCAGGAACCCGTTGCCCCAGTTGGCGACTCCGCACGGCGGTAGCCCTCGCCGGTCCGGCAGAACGACGAAGGAGGGCAGGTTGCTGTTTTCCGAACCAAGGCCGTAGCTGATCCAGGAGCCGATGGAGGGGAAGCCCTGGAAGATGAAGCCAGTGGACATCTGGAAAAGAGCCGGGCCGTGAGCGTTGCTGCGGGCGACCATGGAGTGGAAGAACGTGAGGTCGTCGACAGAGCCGGCCAGATGGGACAACATGCTGGACACCCATTTGCCGGACTGGCCGTGGCGTTTCCAGGTCCACGGGGATTTCATGAGAGAGCCGCGGCGGCCGAAGAAAGGTGTGATGGTATTGGCGCCCTGGGTCTCCTTGCCGTGGTGCTTTTCCAGTTCGGGTTTGTAATCGAACGTATCGATGGCACTGATGCCGCCGGGCAGGAAGATGAGGATGATGCTTTTCGCCTTGGCTTCAAAGTGCGGTCCGGACGTGCGCGGCGTGGCGGCTTGCATGAGCTGGGCGAGTCCTATGCCAGCGAGACCGCCGCCGAGGTTCCACAGGAGATCGCGCCGGGTTTGTTTGTTGGCTGGATTGGCGTAGCTAGGGCACATACATGAACTCGTTCGAATTCAGCAGAACTCGAAGGTAAGCGGTGAGATCGTTGGAGGCGAGGAAGCCTTTTGCGAGACTGAGTTCCTGGGCAGAGGGTTCGCGCTGGAACAGCACCCGGTACGCCGCACCGACGCGGGATTCGGCGGACGCCGGGTGATCCCGTTCGAGGCGCCTTGAGAGCAGGCCCGCCTGGCGGAGCACGAAGGGATTATTCATCATGGTGAGCGCCTGAATGGGTGTGTTGGACACGCTGCGCTGGGGCGTGGCGACGGACGGATCGGGGCAATCAAAACTATCCATCATGATGCGTTCGCCGCCGCGAACGACGAAACGGTAGACTGCGCGTCGCCAGACATCGGGGCCATCGTTGTCCAGGGCGGCGTAGATGTAGGACCCGCGGTCGCCTTTTTTCTGCAGCATGAAGCTGGGTCCACCGCGCGCGGGGTTGAGATTGCCGCTCGCCTGAAGCACGGAATCACGGAGCATTTCGGCGTCCATGCGCTTGAGGGGCATGCGCCATAGCAGGCGGTTGCCGGCGTCAGCGGCGAACGCCTTGGCATTCATGGCGGAGGATTGGCGGTAGGCGCGGGTGCTGAGTATCTGGCGGTGGAGCCACTTGAGACTCCAACCGTTTTCCATGAAGCTGACGGCGAGCCAGTCGAGAAGTTCGGGGTGGGATGGGCGGTCGCCATTGACGCCGAAATCGCTGGGGGTGTTCACGATGCCGGCGCCAAAATGGTAGTACCAGACGCGGTTGACGATGACCCGCGCGGTGAGCGGGTTGAGTGGGTCGGCAATCCAATTGGCGAGGGCGAGGCGGCGTTCGGAGTCCTTGGACTCGGCGGGAAGTCCGAAGGCCGCTGAAAGCTGCTTGACCGCAGTGAGCGCGCCGGGATTCACGGGTTCCTTCGGCCGGGCCACACTGCCGCGCTCAAGCACGAAGGACTTGTGCATGTCACGTGGGAGTGCGGCGTAGATGCGGCGGGGTTCTGGGAACGCCTTCACTTGGGCATCTGCTTCAGTACGCTGAGCAATGAGTTGTATCCGCTCGGCGCGTTGCTCGGGCGAGAGAGCAGCAACGACATCAGCGTCTTTCAATTCAGGCAGATCGAGTTCATTGGGTCCGACGTGATCGAGCGAGGAAGCGACGGAGCGCCACGTCTTGCCGTCGTCCGAGGCTTCGAGCCGATACACCTTGACCCAGCCTTCACGAGATCCGTTCAAGCGATCGCTGGACCATTCGATTGAACTAACGGCACCGCCGCCGGGAATCGGCATGATCTGCGGCTCGTCGTCGGTGGCCTTGGCTGCACCTTCCCATGGGCCGGCAACGATGCCGGCGGGCTGGAGTTCCAGACGGTCGATGCGGGGCTTGCGCCCGTTCTGATTGGTGACGACGAAGCGGTAATACGGCGCGGTGACAGGCGCAAACGTATTGTGGTTCCAGAAGGCGTTGACGGTGAGGGGGCGCCGGTCGATGCGGGGTCCCGTAGCGTAGGCCTTGTAGCGGTCGGTGAGGAGGCGAGTGCGAACGGGATCTTCAATAGCGGCAAGTTGGCGGCGGACACGGTCCAATTTGTCGCGATGGGGCTTGGTGAGACCGTCCCATTCGGCCTGCTCGGCGGCGGTGGCAACTTTGCGCGTGCCGAAGCCGACGCCACCGAAGACGGAAGTGAGGCTGTAGTAGTCGCGGGTGGGGATTGGGTCGAATTTATGATCGTGGCAGCGGGCGCAGTTGACGGTGAGAGCCTGGAAGGTATGGAACGTAGTTGTGACCATGTCGTCCAGTTCGTCCATGCGGGCAGTAAGCGCCATGTTCTTGTCTTTATTGAGTTCGGCGCTGACCGAGTCCCAGGGACCGGCGACCAGGAAACCGGTGGCGGCCGTCATCTTGGGGTCGCCGGGATGGAGCAGATCGCCTGCGATCTGTTCGCGGATGAACTGCTGATAAGGTTTGTCGTTGTTGAACGATTCGATGACGTAGTCGCGATAGGGCCAGGCGTGGAGACGCTCGAAGTTGTGTTCGCCGCCGTCGCTTTCACCGAAGCGGACTACATCGAGCCAGTAGCGGCCCCAGCGTTCGCCGTATTCGGGGGCGCCGAGAAGGTTCTCGACTGTGGACTGATAGTCTTTACCGATCGCTTCGGGGGAGGGCGGGAGGCCGGTGAGGTCGAAGTGGAGGCGGCGGATGAGTGTGCGGTGATCGGCTTCCGGGGCGAAGCCGAGGCCCTTTTGCTGAAGCTTGGCCAACAGGAACGCGTCAATTGGATGGAGGGGGGGATGCGGGGCGCCGGGTCCCCTCGGAGGCTCCGGTTTCACGGGTGTTCGGAAGGCCCAGACCTCGCGCCTGGCGGGAGTGGAGAGGCGCGCGGTGTTGTCCCAGGGGGCGCCTGCGGCGATCCAGGCCTCAATGGTCTTCAGTTCGGACTGATCGAGCCGGGGTCCGCCTTGGGGCATCTTTCCGGAAGAGACCCATTCGAAGAGGCGGCTGGTGGAAGGTGAGCCGGGGGTGACGGCCGGTCCGTGGGTGCCGCCCTTGAGGAGACTGGCGCGGGTAGTGACGTCGAACCCGCTCAACGTGTTTTCTCCGCCGTGGCATTTCGCACAGCGAGATTCGAGCAGAGCCTTCACTGGCGCGAAAGACCCGGCGCCTTGAGCGTGAGCCCAGACGGCGAGCCCCGCGAACATCCATGGCAGCTTCATCCTGAGCATTACCCTACGAGTTACCGTATCACGCCCCGGGGTGGCGCTTTTAGGCTCCGGCCGGGCCTGTGGCCACGGAGAGGGCGGCGAGGATGGGCTCCCTGCGGCGTTCCAGGCCTCGAATGGCGCTCTCGAGAGCGATGCGGTAAAACAGGACGCCCAGCCCGGCAGCGAACAGCAGCACGAGCGCGAAAGCCACGTTGCTGGCAAACGCCCATCGGGCGAGATAGGCGAGCCCTACCGGCGCGGCGAGCAGCGGATAGAGAGCCACCATCATGAGAGCGAACTTGCCGCCTCGCGATCGCCAGGGGTCGCGCGGGCTCATGGGGCGTGGATGATAGATGGATCCCAAGTTGCCGGCGCCCATGAGGAACAGACCCAGGACAGCGCAGACGGCATAAGCTTCCGCGAGTTTGCCCGCCGTAACCGGAAACCGTGCCGCCCAGCAGGCGATGGCTACGGCGGCCACTTCAATGCCGATAAAGACCGCTGCCGCGGTGTTCTTGGCGACGAGTACGGTCTTCAGGGGGACGGGCGCAAGGTAGTAGATTTGAGCTGCCGTGCGGTCAAAACCAAAGGCGTTCCAGAAGAGGACTTCTCCAAGCAGGAGGAGCGCGTAGCAGGCGACGAAAGTAAGGTAGTTATCGCCAAACTCGTTTGAACCTCTCACAGCGGTGGGGAGCCAGATCAGAATGCCGAAGGTGAACCCCATGGCGAACACCACACGGAACCGGGGTGTCCGGGTGAGCGACCGGAGTTCTTTTTCGACCATCGCTCCCATCGGATCGGGAAAGAGGCGGGACAAGTTGAAAAAGCGCTCGGCGCGGCGGACCTGCGTCCTGGCTGGCGTGCCGCCGCCCGAGTCACGGCGCAAATGACGCAGGAACTGCCAGCGCCCGAAAGCGCAGGCAGCGGCGGTCCAGCCGAGGAGCGATGTCCACGCGGCCGCGGAACCCAAGCCCGAAGCCATGGCTGACGCACCCCACCAGGGCGTCCAATGCGGAGGTATGTTCGTGAGCCACTCAGGCACTCCACCGGCTGCCAGAAGGCGCGGTGTCAAAGCCAGGCAGACCAGGAGCAGCAGAACCCACTCGCGGCGTTGGCCCTTGGCGAGCAGGCCCATGAGAGCGTAGCGGAGCCCGGTGTTGAGCATAAGATTCATGGCCACGAAGGATACGAGCGCCAGGGGTGCATACCAGGGAACGGACGGGTTGAACGCAAGACCCGCCATGGCACACAGACTGGCAAAGGCCAGCTCGGCCACAGTGACAGTGCGTAGCATCAGTTCGATGAGCAGGAGCTGGGAAGATGGGACCGGATACACCAGAAGGCGCTTGAGATCGAGCGAAGCACCAGCCATGGCGACAAGCAGAGGGCCGAACTGCCAGAGGACGAACGCGGCGCCAAAGGCCCATGGCAGAAGTTCAGCAAACTCAGGTCTTGAACCGGGCTGGGCAAGCCACACTCCCGCCGCAATGGCACTCGCCGCGCAGGCGGTGTACCAGAGTGCGCTGAGAATGGTGGCGATGACGGCTACCACGCGGCCGGCAGAGGGCCGGGCCATCATGTTGCGGAGGGCTCGATACTGGGCCCAAAGAATGGCCGCCGCGCAGGGAGGCACGGTTAGAGCCACCCCGGCGCACCGGCGGCGGGCGCGGCACCGACGGTGTTGACAAACAGTTCCTCGAGGGTACCGCCGGAATCGAGCAGCCCGGCCGGCGAGGCTTCCGTGACCACGCGCCCGTGGTGAATGATAGCGACGCGATCGCACAATCGTTCGACGACCTCGAGGACGTGCGAGGTGAGGAAGATTGTGGCGCCGCGGCGCACCTGATCGAGAAGGATGTCCTTCATCAGGCGAGCGCCTACCGCGTCAACTCCCTCAAAGGGCTCATCCATCAAGAACAGTTCCGGACGGTGAATGAGGGCCGCGGCCATAGCGACACGTTTGCGCATGCCCTTGGAGTACTCGCCGATGAGTTTCCGGTCCTCCTCGCCAAGGCCGAACAGGTGGAGGAGTTCCCTGGATCGTTCACGGGCCACGGAGCGGGCAAGGCCGTACATCCGGCCGGTGAATTCAAGGAACTCGCCGCCGGTCAACTGGTCGAATAGGAGGGTTTCATCGGGAACCAGGCCGATGCGGCTCTTGATCTCGGTGGCATGAGCGGGCAGTGGCAGGCCGAGCACCTCGATCTCACCGGCATCGGGCTGCGCGAGACCCATGAGGATCCGGATGGTGGTGGTCTTGCCGGCGCCGTTGGGGCCAAGAAATCCGAAGAAACTACCGCGGGGCACGGTGAGATTCAGGCCGTTGACGGCGGGCCGGCCGGTGTACGACTTGCTGAGACCACGAATGGAAATGGCGGCTTCCACAGTCCCCATGGTAGCGCCGGTGGGTACGTGGTCCTGCCTATGACTTTGGCGTGGCTGGCCGATCTGGGAAATTGTGGCGAGTACTCTAACCAGCGGGCGAACTGACTTTCGGGCACAGGTGGTAAAGAGCCTTGGGCAACTCCCGCCTTTCCCTGCTGTACTGAACAAGCTTCTGGCCAGCCTGAACGACGAGGACATTTCGTATGCCGACGTCGCGCAGTTGATCGAAAAGGACGCGGTGTTGTCGGCGAACGTGCTACGCCTGGTCAATTCGGCGATTTACGGACGGCGAGGCACCATCACGTCGATCACGCACGCCATTTCGATTCTCGGAATCAACAAGCTTCGGAATACGGTTCTGGGGTTCTCGATCTCACGAATGTGGACGCAGGTGAAAACACCTAGTTCCTGGAGCGCCCCTCCGTGCCAACATAGCTGAGACAACTCCCCTGGCCTTAATTACTGAGCAGGGCGAGAATAGGAATCAGCGTGAATTCTCAGACTCGCAACAAGAACGGGCTCCCTCCGGCTCCCACGGTTTTGC
>VFZY01000209.1 GCA_016870915.1 Acidobacteriota bacterium
TTGGGCAACCACGCCAGGCGCGACCCCGGCGTGGCTATGCGAACATACCATGGGGTCCCGAAACGGATTCCCAAAACCGGAACTTTCTACTTGGCCGGGAATAGGAACTTTCTACTTGGCTCCGACAACCTCAGAGCGGTCTGAGGGCCAGGTCAAGTCAAACTCGGAAGATCAGGGTTTACAAATGCTTACATCGTAGTAGTGCGTTCTCCAGGAAAAATTCTCAGACTATTTTCAAAAAATCTATTGACGGCCTTTTCCAGGCATTTACAATCAAAATCAAATGGAACGGTGACCGCGCCACGACAACCAGGCAATCACCGGAAAGGACAACCAATGGAATGGACTCGTTCAGACACTCTGGCCCTTGCAGCCAACTCATGCTCGTTCTGCCATGGACTGGGCATTCGAATCGGCGAAAACGAGAAGAAGGGGCCTTGCAACTGCGTTTTTCGCTCGATCTTCCGGATCTGCTACAACAAGTTCCGCGCCTGCGCCACCAAGGAGAAGATGCACACCCGCTGCACACTCGAGCGCATCGGCGGCCGCCGCGGCTACATTGTGTATAGCCGCAAGGACGAGGAGTACGTCACCGACTTCATTCTTCTCGCCAAACGTGAGCTGAGCGAGCAGGAATACCAGATCTTCAACTTCCACTACATCCTGGGCGCCGACTGGCGGCTCTGCTGCAAGCGCCTCAAGATGGACCGCGGCGCCTTCTTCCACTTCGTCTACCGCATCCAGCACCGGCTGGGGCGCGTCATGCGGGAGTTGCAGCCCTACTCGCTGTTCCCCCTCGACCGGTACTTCGACATCTCCGGCAGCAAGCCCGTCGACGCCGTGTTCGAAGACAGCAACAGCGTCGCGTACTTCAAGCTGCCTGAGCCGGCAACGCTCGCCGCTCTGAAGCGGAAACCCCTCCGGCCTCCCCTGCGCCCGGTGGTGATCCTGCCGGACCAGAAAGCGGCCTGACCTTGCGTCTCCCGGGGGTCGCGGCCCCCCGGAAGGCGCTCCCTGCCGGCGCGGCGTTGCGGAAAAATCCGCGCGCCGCGCCGGAATCTTTTTTAATTTCCCGTATTGCCCGGACTGCTATGATATGCGTTACCTCCCATGCTGCTCTATAGTCTGGCGGTTTTTGTCAGCGCCTTCCTGCTGTTTCTCGTTCAACCGCTCATCGCCAAAATGATCCTGCCCTGGTTCGGCGGGTCCGCGTCGGTCTGGAACACCTGCATGCTGTTCTTCCAGTTGACGCTCCTGGCCGGTTACCTCTACGCGCACGGATCCGTCCGCTTCCTCAAGCCGAAAACCCAGGGAATTGTCCACTTGATTCTCCTGGGAATCAGTCTGATTTCCCTGCCCATTATTCCCGCCGAGAGCTGGAAGCCCGAGGGCCGCGAGCAGCCCCTGTGGCAGATCCTGCTGGTGCTCGGCGCCACCACCGGTCTCCCCTACTTCCTCTGTTCCACCACCGGACCTCTCATCCAGGCCTGGTATGCCCGGCGCTTTGAGAAAGCCATCCCGTACCGCCTGTTCGCTCTCTCCAACCTGGCCTCGCTGCTGGCCCTGCTCGCCTATCCCTTCCTCATCGAACCCTGGTTTGTCACCCGCCTGCAGGCCTGGGGGTGGACCGCCGGTTACCTGGTCTTCGCCCTGCTCATCGGCGCCACGGCCGTGAGCACCGTTCGCGGATCCGCCACCGCCGGCGCCGCGCCCACCCTGGCGGAAGCGCCCACTCCCGGCATCCCCCAGATGGCCTTATGGGTACTGCTGGCCGCCTTCCCGTCCATCCTTCTGCTTGCCGTCACCAATCACCTCACCCAGAACGTGGCGGCCATCCCCTTTCTCTGGATCCTGCCGCTCACCGCTTACCTCCTCACCTTCATCCTCTGTTTCGATAGCGACCGCTGGTACCGCCCGCGCCTCTTTCGCTGGATCACCGCGCTCGCCGTCTGCCTCATGTCATGCGCCATCAACGACATGGGCCCGCTCGACGGGCTGGCCAACAAGGTCGGCATCCCCGGCATCCGCTGGATCGTCGACCATACCAAGGAAAACCTGCTCTTCCTCATCCCCTGCTTCGTTCTCGGCCTTTTCGCCTGCTGCATGTTCGGCCACGGGGAACTGGCCCTGCGCAAGCCGCATCCCAGGCACCTCACCCTCTTCTACGCCATGGTCTCGGTGGGTGGCGCCGTGGGCGGCCTGCTCATCAGCCTGGCGGCGCCCCTCGTGCTGCCCGCGCACTATGAGTTCGCTTTCTCGCTCGGCCTGTTCTCGCTCACCATCCTGATGCTGGTGCTGCGCGAATCCGTTGCCACCGACGCGGTCTGGGCCGGCGCCGCCATCTTCACCATCGCCGTCGCCTTGGCGGAGGTCAAGGCCCTGAAGGAGGACACCGTCTACATGGTCCGCAACTTTTACGGCGCCCTGCGTGTGCAGGACACCGGAAGTCTCGAGAACAACGACGCGATCCGCACCCTGGTTCACGGCACCATCAACCACGGCGCCGAGTACCTCGACGACGCCCGCGCCGGCCAGCCCATCACCTACTACAGCCCCGATTCCGGCGTCGGGCTGGCGATCGCCGAACAGCGCACCGGCGGCGTGGGACAGCGCGTGGGCCTCATCGGCCTCGGCAGCGGAACCCTCTCCGTCTGGGGCCGCCAGGGCGACTACTACCGGATCTACGAACTCAACCCCGTCGTTGAGACCATCGCCCGCTCCCACTTCCAGTACCTGCGCCGCACACGCGCCTCGGTGGATGTAGTGCTCGGCGACGGCCGGCTGTCTCTTGAACGCGAGCCCCCCAACAACTTCGACATCCTGGCCGTGGACGCCTTCTCAAGCGACTCCATCCCGGTCCACCTCCTGAGCCGCGAGGCCTTCGAACTCTACTTCCGCCACCTCAAGCCCGATGGGGTCCTGGTGGTTCACGTCTCGAACAAGTTCCTCGATCTGCCGCCCGTGGTCCACGCTCTGGCTCGCGCTCTGGGGAAGCAATCCCTGATGGTGAGCAATGAGCCCGACGCGGACAACGAGATCTTCGAAGCGGATTGGATCCTGGTGACCTCAAACCAGGCGCTGCTCGACCGGCCCGCCCTTCGCAAGCATGCCAAGCCGGCCAAGCTCAAGCCCAACCTGCGGCTGTGGACCGACGGCTACAGCAACCTGTTCCAGATCCTCAAATAGCCCTCAGACAACGACCGCCGCAAAGTGCCTGGCGAGCGAGCGCAGCACCACCGGCCACCCTTCGCGGTAACTGGCCAGAGGCGCCGGATGCCCGGCAAACCCGGAATGGGTGACGGTCACGCGCGTGCCGCCCTCGGCTGGCTCCAGGTCATACCGCACCACCGCCGGGCCCATCGCCGGCCGGTAAGTAACATGCTCCTGCCAGGTGAGGGCGATGGCCCGGGGCGGATCGAACGCGATCACCTCACCCGACAACTCCCACGCCCCGCAGGACTCATCCTCGCCCGTTGACCGCCACCGGCCCCCCAGACGGGCGTCCATCTCCCAGCGGAGGCCGCTCACCCCATGCTCGGCGCCCCACCAGACCTCAAGCTGACTGGGCTCAGTGAGGGCCGCGAAGACCGCCTCGGCGGGCGCCGCAACCACCACGCTGACTACAACCTGGTCTTCCATTGTCCCTTCACTCCTTCCCTTGCTGTTCCTCGACGAACCGCTTCAGCCGTTCCAGACGGCCGGTCCAGAGCACGCGATAGGCCGCGGTCCAGTCATGAACGGCGGCCAGTGGCTCCGCGTTCAACTCGCAAATCCGCTCCCGGCCCCGCTTCCGCTCAACCACCAGAGCACTCCGCCGAAGCACCCGCAGGTGCTTCGAGATCGCGGGCCGGCTGACAGGAAACGCCGCCGCGATCGCGCCCACAGGCTGCCCGCCCGCACGCAGCGAATCAAGAATGGCGCGGCGCGTGGGGTCCGCCAAGGCTCGAAAGACGGCCGAGCTGTCAACAGGTAACTGAATGGTTACATATTAGCCCATCCCGGCGATCTCGTCAAGAGGCCTGTGCCCGTGAGAGCGTCCACGCCCGGACGCCGTTATCCTTAGGTAGCGAGACACCTATGAACCTCAGACTGATCGCAATCGCAGCTTCAGCCTTGACGGCGTTGCCCCTTACCGCGCAGGAGGACCCCGGCCGGATCACGCCCATGCTGAGCGTGAGTCCGGCGCTCTTCAGCCTGAGCCAGAACTCCCCGGCCCTGCTGATCCTCTCGAATGCCAACCTCGCCAGTTCGGCTCAGCTTCGCCCGGGCGATGTCTTCACCTTTTCCCTGGACCTGACCAATGCCGAGTTCACCGAGGTGGAGCCGGCAGCCATCACCGGCAGCGGCCCCCTGCGTCCGGCGGACTGGCGGGTGAGCCCGGGTCCGGACCGCTTCACCATCCTGCTCACCTACATCGGCGAGCCGCAGCGATTCGTTCCGGGCGACTTCGTCTCCGTGCGCTTCCGGCTCCATGTCTCACGGGGTCCCGCGCCCGGCAAGGTCACCCTGGTGCTGCCCGACGACACACGGTACCGTCATGGTGAGATCTCGTTTGCGACGATCATGGCCGCCGACTTCCCACTGGGCATCAAGGGCAACCCGGGCCTTGACGGCCCCAAGGGCGACCGCGGCCCCGTGGGTCCCGCCGGTCCCAAGGGTGACACCGGCGTCAAAGGGGACACCGGCCCGCAAGGCCCGAATGGACAGCAGGGCCCACAGGGTATACCCGGGCCCACGGGCGAACGGGGACCCGATGGCCCGGCCGGCCCGCAAGGCCCGCAAGGTCCGCAGGGGCCAACGGGCCCGCAAGGCGATCCGGGCGCTACCGGAGCCCAGGGCGCTCGCGGCGATACCGGCGCCACCGGTGCCCAGGGCATCCAAGGCATCCAGGGCATCCAGGGTCTCACGGGCATCCAGGGCATTCAGGGCATCCAGGGTATCCAGGGACCGGCCGGCGCCACGTTCCAAAGGGCGGCCGCCTTCATCCAACCCGACGGCACGGTCTCCGGCACCGGCCTCACCTGCAGCCGACTGAGCGCGGGACGCTATCAGATCACCTACACTCCGGCATTTGCCAGCAACCCGGCCCCTGTGTGGTCCGTGGGCGCCTCCGGGAGCGCCTTCTTTGTGAGCGAAGTGGCCAATGGCCCCAGCGGTATCCTTCTCCAGTTCCGGCGCGCCGACGGAACAGCCGCCGATCCGGACACGGGGTTCTTCTTCCTCGCCTTACAGCGCTTCTTCTAGGGGACACGACGCTATGATCCGCCCCCTCCTGATAAGCTCCATCGCCACCGTCCTGGCTTGGCCATCCGCCGCGCAAACCGCGGGGGACCGCATCGTTCCCCTGCTCGCCATCGAACCCTCCTCCTTTCCCATCGGCCAGGCTTCGGAGGTCCAGCTCAGCCTCTCGAACGCCAACCGCGGATCCCTGGCCCGACTCCGGCCCGGAGACCGGTTTACCTTCTTCGTCGACCTCACCAATGCCGAAATCGACACCATCCGGCTTGCCGGCGCCGGCGGCAGCCTGCCGCCGGCCGGCTGGTCCGGCGCCCAAGGCGAGGACCGCTTCTCCCTGGTTCTGACCTATCAGGGTGAACCGCGCCGCTTCCTGCCCGGCGACCAGATATCCGTGCGGTTCCGGCTCACGGTGGCCCGCGGCCCCGCGCCGGGCAAGGTCACGGTGGCACTCCCGGATACCGCTCGTTACCAGCATGGCCCGGGCAGCATGGCGCTGATCGCCGCCACCACCGGCCTGGTGGGACCGCGCGGCGACAACGGCCGCCCCGGCGCCCCGGGTGACCCCGGCGCAGCGGGCCTCCAGGGGCCCGGCGGTGATGCCGGACCCCGCGGCGACATCGGGCCCAGAGGCCCGGAGGGCGCTCGCGGCTTCGCGGGCAACGCGGGCTCCGCGGGACCTCCCGGCGGCCCCGGGCCTCGCGGTTCCCAGGGCTTCGCCGGCGCTGCAGGCGCCAAGGGCGCCACCGGGCCCACGGGCGCAACCGGACCCGCGGGCCCCACCGGCTTCACCGGCGCCCAAGGCGCGCAAGGGACCCAGGGCCCACAGGGCCTCACCGGGCTCCAGGGACCCCCGGGCATCCAGGGGGATCCCGGGAATTCAGGGCGTTGCCGCACCCGGCTTCCAGGTGGCCTCAGCCTACGTCCAGCCCGATGGCACCGCCTCCGGCACCCGCATCACCGCGGCCAGACTGGGCCCCGGCCGGTACCAGTTGACCTACACTCCGGCCTTCGCCGCCAGCCCCGCCCCCATATGGTCCGTGGGGGCTTCCGGCAGCCTGTTCTTCGCAAGTGAGGTGGCGAACGGCCCCACCGGCATTCTCCTCCAGTTCAGGCGGCAGGACGGAACCCTGGCCGACCCGGACACCGGCTTCTTCTTCGTCGCCATGCAGCGCTTCTAGCCGAACCTTCCAGCCGGGCAACAGCCGTGGTCAGGCCTCGTTGAACAGACCGGGGAGGCGCTGGGCGGTGTCGCCGAAGCGATCGAGGGTGACGCCCATGCGGTCCATGATCGAAAGATAGAGACTGCAGGCGCGGCGGTTGTCGTCGCCCTTGTCGAGGAAGTCGAGGATGCGGCCGGTCTTCATGGCGCCGGCGGCGCGGCCTGAGAGGATGAACGGCATCTGTTCGGCGCTGTGGGCATCGCCGTCAAAGAGATTGGAGGCGAGCATGAGGATGGAGTTATCGAACAGGGTTGAGCCGCCCTCGTCGATGGCCTTCATCTTACGGATGAGATAGGCGAATTGCTCGACGTGGAACTGGTTGGTCTTGAGGTACATGGCCTCGGCTTCGGCGGCGCGGCCGTTGTGGGTGAGGTCGAGGTGGAGCGCGCCGCGGACGCCGCCCAGGAACTTGAAGTTCATCTGGGAGAGGTCATTGTTGAGCATGAGGGTGGCGATGCGGGTTTTGTCCATCTGCAGGGCGAGGACGGTGAGATCGAGCATGAGCCGCATGTGCTCCGGGATGTCCTGGGGCAGGTTGTCGGCGGGGCGCTGCATTTCGGGGGTCTTGATGGAGGGGCGCCAGCCTTCCAGGCGCTCTTCGCGGGTGGCGCGATCGATGCGTTTCTCGATATCGCGGACGGATTCGAGGTATTCTTCGAGCTTGCGGCGGTCGCCGGTGCTGACCCGGGGCGCGAGGGAGCGGGCGTCCTCAAGGACAGCGTCCAGGATGCCGCGGTCGAGGCGGCGGCCCTGGCCATCGCCGGTGAGTTGATCGAAGACGCGCGCGGGGTAGATCTCCTTGGTGGCCGGCTTGGTGGGCGTGGCCCAGGAGATGGAGGAGCCGTAGATCATGGACAGGCCGTCTTCGAGGCGCAGTTCATTGGGCTCAATGCCGAGCACGAGACTGGGGAGGGCGCTTTTCTGGCCGATCTGGCGGGCCATCACCTGATCCATGGTGGTGCCGACGCGGATGACGGCGGGATCGAGGCTGACGGTGGCGCCGGAGAGCATGTTCGGCATGCGGCCGAGGTGCGGGCTGGTGGACTCGACGGCCTTCTGGTTGTAGAGGCCGCGCAGGAACACGATGTCCTCGCGCAGCGGGTGGAGCGGGCTGGGGCCGGGGCCGAGTTCCATGGAGGCACCGCTGCCTTTGGCCCACCAATGCACCGGTTCGACGCCGTTTGAGAAGTAAAGGAGCGCGTAGCGAAGGGGCGGCCCGGCGGGGGCTTTGGCACTGCTCTGGGCGGCTTGGACCGGAAGCGATTCGAGCCAAGGGAGCGTCAGGGCGACACCGGCGCCACGCAGGAAATTGCGGCGGCTGCGGTGATGGTTGGCGAGTTTCATCGTTCAGGTCTCCTGTTGAGGGCAACGGCGGGGGCGCCGGCGCGGGGGCGGTTGACGAACTGGGGGCTGGTGGCGATTTCGGCGGCGAGATCGGCGAAGGTGGCCTTGGCGCCGAGGGCGGCCATGCGTTCGATGAGCAGGTGATCGGAGGCCTGGACGGTGCGGCCGAGGGCGTAGCCGGTGAGCTTTCGGGAGAGGGTACGCAGGACCTGGTTTTCCTGGGTCGTGAGGTAATCGAGGATGCCGTCGACACCGGCGATGCGGCGGTTGCCGGCCATTTCGGCAACGTCGTCGACCGGTTTGCCGTCGGCGTAGGCGGCGCGCAGGCGGCCGGTGGAGTCATAGCGTTCGAGCGGGAAGCCGAGCGGATCAATGCGATTGTGGCAGTTGGCGCAGGTGGCATTGCGCTTGTGCGATTCGAGCTTTTCGCGCAGCGAGAGGCCGCCGAACTGTTTGTCGTCGGCGGGGATGGAGCCGGCATCGGCGGGCGGCGGGGGCACGGGGGTTCCGAGCACGCGGCGGAGGAGCCAATCGCCGCGTTTGACGGGGCTGGTGCGGAGGGGTGCGGAGGTTGCGGTGAGCACCGCGCCCAAGCGCAGCAGGCCGCCGCGGCCGAAGGCGTTGGCGCCTTCGACGAGTTCCGGCTGGGTTGTGGACTTGATCTCCTGCTTCACACCGTAAAACTTGGCGAGGGGTCCGGTGAGGTAGGTGTAATCGGCGCGGAAAATGTCGTTGACGGGCAGGTTGCGGCGCACGACGTGCTCGAAGAAAGACGTGGCCTCTTCGTACATGCCCTTGCGGACATCTTCGGTGAACTCAGGGAAGCGGGAGGTATCGACGCCGCGGTACTTGTCGAACTGGTAGAAGCCGAGCCACTGGCCGAAGAATTCCTGGGAGAAGCGGCGAGCTTTGGGGTCCGCGAGCATGCGGGTGACCTGGGCGCGGATGCCGGCGGGGGTGGCGAGTTCGCCCGCGTTCGAGGCGCGGACGAGTTCGTCATCAGGGATGGAGGACCAGAGGAAGAAGCTGAGGCGGCTGGCGAGACCGTTGGCAGGGAGACGCTGGCTGGAGGAGAGCTGGGTGGGCGGCTCGAAGCGATAGAGGAATGACGGCGAGACGAGGACGCGGGCGATGACGGCGCGGATGGCGGCGCGGTGATCCTTTTCGCCGGTGATGGTCTTGTCGTAGAACGCGCGGAGGCTGGCCTTTTCGCGTTCGGTGAGGGGGCGGCGCCAGGCACGGCTGGCGAAGCGGAGGGTGTCTTCAAGATGGCCGCGGCGGGCGGCGGCCTGGGTGGCTTGCAGGGCATCGTATTCCTGGCGGAGTTTGCGCGCGGTGTCGCGGACTTGGGCCGGGAGGGTCTCGATAGCCGTGAGCGGGGTGTTGGCGATGGTGCGGCCCTTGAGGTCGAGATTGTAATGGGCGGCGAGGAGCGCGAGATAGGCGTCGTGATACTCGAAGGAAGTTAGAAGATCGGCCCAGGCAAAGTCGAGGCGTTTGCGGGTGGCATCGTCGATGATGTTTTCGACGACGAAGCGGTCATCGCGGATGTACTTGACGCGGGTGACGAAGGCGTCGTGTTCGGGGACGTTGTAGGTGTTGTCGAAGGGTTCGGGGATGGGGTCCTTGTCGGCGGGCGTGGGTTCACCGTGCGAGTTGGGGGGCAGGATTTGGGAGAACTGGATGACATTGGCTTTCCACTTGGCGTAGCCGGGGCTTTCGGGGTGGCCGACGAGGGCCCAGACGGGGACGCCGCGGGTTACGCCGTCTTCGCGGTCCGACATGGTGATGCGGAAGACCTGATCGCGGTCGGCTCCGATGGAGGCATCGACCTGGAGGAAGAAGCCGTTCATGTCGGCGGGCAGCTTCACCTCGAACCAGACGGAGCCGTTGCTCGCGAAGTCATCGGGGCCGAGGGGGGTGCCATCGGGGCTCTGGCCGAACTTGAGGCGGGCGAGGGATTCTTCGGTGAGGACGGCTCGGAGGGGGATCTTGATCTCGTTGGGGCCGATGCCGAAGCGGCGTGCGGCTCCGGCGGTGGCGGCTTGGGCCTGGCCGGCGGGTTGCGCGGGTTGGACGGGTTTAGCTGGCTGAACCGGGTTGGCGGCGGTGGGTGTGGCGGGCGGGCGGTTGGCGAAGTTGCGGAAGGCGACAACGGCGTTGCGCCAGATGAGGACCTCAGGCGTCCTGGCGGCGCGATCGGGGTTGACGAGGGCGGCATTGAAGAAGACCTTGGCGGTGCCGCCGGGGGGCAGGGCGGGTCCACGGCCGAAACGGAAGCCGCGGACGAAGGTGAAGGTATGGCTTTGGCTGACCTTGAGCGAGCGGTCAGAGAATTCGAGGGGGCGTTCATCGCCGGCGCCACCGGCGGCGAGGTCGCCGCGGGCGAAGAGCCAGCTTGGCCAGGTGACGAGGAATTGCTGAACTTCGGTGGCGCTCTTGCGGGCGGCGGCGAGGCTGGCCGTGCGATCGGCGGTGGGGGCGGGCATGGCTCGCCAGCGGGTGGCGACTTCGGAGGCGGGGTAGCCGAGGGCGGGGTTGTTGACGACGGTCCAGAGATGGGCGGCGAAGCGTGGGGAGACGGATTCGCGGCGCGCGATTTCGGCGAGGGTGAGGTTGGGTTCGCCGAGGGCCTGGCGATGGTGGAAGCGCCAGAGGGCGTAGAACGCATTGCCGTACCGTTCGAGGCCGAAGGGGCGGCCGCCTTCGCCGGAGACGGTGCGGAAGCCGTTGGCGTCGTAGATGCGGCGGATGCGGTCAACGGCGGAGAGTTCGAGACCGGTGGCGCCGGGATCGATGAAGAATTCGAGGGGACCGGCTCCTATAACGGCGCGATTGGCGACGGATTTGGCGGCTTCGAGGTAACGCTCGAGGTTGGCGTCCTGCATGAACTGGACGTCGCCGAAGTTGGTGAAGCCTTCACCGCCGACGGCGTCATTGGCGAGGTCTCCGCCGAGGTCGAGTTCGAGGCCGGTGAGGTCCTGGATGGCGTTGGTGTATTCGGCTCCGGTGAGGCGGCGGACGGTGACGCGGCCGGGGTCGCCGTCGTGCTTGCGGGCGTAGTCGAGGATGCCGTTGCGGACGTGAGCGATGAGTTGCTGGCGGAGGGAATCGGAGGGTTGCGGGAGACCGCGCGGCGGCATGCGTTTTTCTTCGAGGGCGGCGGCGACTTTTTCCCAGGAAGCGAAGCCAGGGCCCATGGTGGCATCGGCGGTGAGGCGTTCGAGGTTGATGCCGCCGGAGGTGTTCGCGCTGCCGTGGCAGGCGACGCAATACTGCTTGAAGGCCGCGGCCGGTTCCTGGGCGAGGGCAGCGAGGGAGGCCGCCAGCAGGCAAACGAAGGATCTCATGGTCTGGCTCACGTCTATTCTATCGATTCGGGGGACTGGTTTATAGAGGGTCCTGGGGCTGGGGGGTACCGGGACCATAGATGTCAGGCGTTGAGGGGCGAGGGCGTGGTTACTTGGTTTGGAGACACTTCGGGCAGGGGCTTGGGGAGTGGCCTGGGTTTGGTTGGGGTGATGGGTCATTTTTTGGGGCTGACGGTCACTCCTTTGTGGGCCTGCGGGGTGGAATGTGGGGTGGGTTTGGCGGGTGGGGTGGGGGCTGGGTTTCGGGGTGTGGAAACGAACCTGGGGAAGCTGGCAAAGCCGTGATCGGGATAGACATAGGTGTCGGCCCGGGTGGCTTCGGTGGCGATTGGGGCCGGGGCGACGAGGGGTT
>VFZY01000210.1 GCA_016870915.1 Acidobacteriota bacterium
TCCCAAGCCTTTGCCCCTGCCATCGGAGGTTTGGATCAACAAGCCGGTCGACACCAGCCCAACAGACAGAGAGGAACGTCAGTAAATTCCCATGCCGGGTGTCTCAAAGTTGTTGACACGCGCCGCCGGTCAGATCTGATTGGCGTGCCCGGCGGCCAGCCCGCCGTCAACGGCCAGGCACTGGCCGGTCATCCACGCGGACTCATCGGAGGCCAGAAACAGCGCGGCGTTGGCAATGTCGTCCGGTGTGCCAAGACGCCCCAAGGGGTGCATGGCGGCCAGGCGTGCGGTGCGTTCCGGGTCCGCCAGGATGGCGGACAGCAGAGGGGTTTCAACGAAGCCGGGATTGATGGCGTTGACACGGATGCGGCGGTGCGCATAATCGAGAGCCATGTTGCGCGTGAGGGCGATGAGGGCGCCTTTGGTGGCGGAATACGCAGGGCGGTCACGAAAGCCGGTGGTGCCCACGACACTGGCTACATGAATGATGCTGGCGCCCTCCGGCATGTGGGGCAGCGCGTACTTTGACGCCAGGAAGCACCCACGAACATTGACGGCGAACAAGCGGTCCCAGCCCTCAGTGTCCTGTTCATGCACCGGCTTGCGCATGGAGATTCCGGCCGCGTTCAGCAGAATATCCACCCGGCCATGCTTCCCGACGGCGGCTGCGATCGCCGTCCGTACCTGCTCTTCGTCCGAGACGTCGCATGGCGGATTCGATGCGCGGTCCAGCACAACCACGGCCGCCCCCTCGCCGGCAAAACGCTGCGCGGATGCCAAGCCGATGCCTGAAGCCCCACCGGTGACGATTGCCACCTTGCCCATCAGTCTCATAGAAGCGCTTTCAACTCCTGCTCAAAATGGCCCAGGTCTTCCTGGTTGTTGTAGAAATAGACGGAGACGCGCAGCGCGCCATGCCGAGCCGAAACCAGCACTCCGCGTTCCTTAAGGCGGCGGGCAAGGGACGATGAGTCCACACCGTCGAATCGGGCGGCGACGATGGGCGAGACATACTCGGGCGACCCGTCTCCAATCACCTGCGCACCCAGACCGCGAAGGAGGTTCCGGGTCCTGCCGGCCAGATCGAGCGTTCGCACCTCAATCGCCTCCGGACCCGTTTCGAGAATCAGTTCCACCGACGCCCCCATGGCGTAGATGAGAGGGGCCGCCAGAAAACCGCCTTCGTACTTTTCGGCGGAATCGGCAAACTCCGGCTCGCCGTGATGCAGGTGATCCACCTGGCGCCAACGGCGATCGCTGCGCCAGCCCACCACCGCCGGCTGAAGCCACTGGCGGGCGTCCGGGCTCACATAGCAGAAGCCGGTGCCATTCGGCGCCAGCAGCCACTTGTAACCGTGCACGGCAAAGACATCGGGCTGAATCTCCCCCATGTCGAACCGCAGGGGGCCAAGCCCTTGCGTGGCGTCCAGATAGAAGAGCACACCCCGCTGGCGGAGAAACCGGCCGGCTTGGGCGGCCGGAATTCGAAAGCCGTTGATGTAGCTCAAGCCGCTGGCTACGAACAGGCGCGTGTTCGGTGTAATGCTTTCTTCGAAACGCTCCCAGGTTGTCTCCACCACTTCCACCCCGCGGCGCGCCAGCATGGCGGGGAAATAGACGTTGTTGGGAAATTCGTTCTCAAGCGTGACGATCCGGTCGCCCGGCCGCCAGTCGATGCCGTTCAGCAACAGGGAGAGCGCATGGGAGGCCGCGGGAACAAACGCTAAGTCGGAGGCCTGGCAGTTGATCAGCGTGGCGATTGAGGCACGGACACGGTCGAAGTCATCAAACCAGCCGATGAAATCGGCGCAGGCAAGTTCGTCGCGGTGCTCGAAATGGCGGGCAACGGCGGCGGCGGCGCGGACGGGGAGTTGCCCGAATGTGGCCGTATTGAGATAGGTCCAGCGGGAGAGTGCCGGAAACTGCCCGCGCAGAGCATTCCAATCGAGGCTTGGGTTGTTCATCGTTATCCAGGAAAGCGGCTGGCGCGTTCAAGAAAGGGGCTGGCGCCGGCCAGTTCCACGTCAGTCACCGTGCGCGACCCGCGATTCAGAATCTCAATCACGCCGGACGCCAGTTTCTTTCCGATCGTGACTCGCCAGGGGATACCGATCAGGTCCGCGTCCTTAAACTTGACACCCGGGCGCTCATCACGATCATCGAGAAGCGCCCTCTCGGGACCGATCTCCTGGTGAAGGCGGTGCGCGGCATCGCGCGCTGCCTCATCGTTAAAGTTCACCGGTGTAAGCACCACCTGAAACGGCGCGCAGAGTTCGGGCCACGCCAGCCCGTCCTGGTCGTGGTGCTGCCCGGCCAGCGCCTCCATCGCTTGCGCCGGATCATCCAGGCGATAGGCATCCGTCAACTCGATACCGGGATCGGCCGCGGAAACTTCCCGAAGATCGTGGAACCGTGCCGGGAAGTGCTTGCCGGGAGTGATGTGGCGCAGGTGATAGTCATCGCGGTTGGCGCCGCAGATGAGATTGCGGCGCCCCTCGAGCGCGCGGTCGGTCAAGAGTTCGAGGCCGCCGGGAACGCCCACTGGCCCAAGGGATCCGGGGCTCGCCCGCAGCCACGCGCGGATTTCTTCGGGCTCGGCCGGGCGAAGATTCCCTGCCCCCAGGAGGCGTTGAACCTTGGCGGCAGAGAGCGCATGATCGCCGCGCAGCAGGACCATCACCGGGCGTGTGTCCGCCACCAGCATCAGGGTCTTGATTTGTGAACACGGCGGCAGGCCTGTGAACGTGGAGACATCGGCGATGGTCTTCTGACCGGGCGTGTGGAATGGCTCCGGGTCCAGTTCGCCGTCCGGGTCGGGAATGGAACAGGGAAGCGGGCCGGCGGACGCTAAATCAAGGTCCTGGTAGAGAGGGGAGTCCGCCCGCCGCACATAGGTCTGGGGGGCGCCGGAAGCGGGCAGAATCCATGTGCCGGAACTGCTGCGGTGAATGCCGGACAGGCCAGCCGCGGACCAGTCGATGGCAGCCAGGCGCCGCAGCAAACGCTCGCCAAGCAGAGAGAAGTGGCGATCACCCGCGTCCAGCCGGAGATAGCCGGCTCGAATGAGCACCTGAAGCCCCGGCGAACGCACTCCGGCGGGATTCTCCCGGAACGTTGTGATCCGCAGATCGCTCCACAGCATCGTTGGTTCGAGTATGACACGGGGATGCCCGCCGGGCTTACCTGTTAGAATGAAGATTCCCCATGAAAATCGCTATCGGGGCCGATCATGCCGGTGTCGCTTTGAAGGATCACCTGCGTGAGATCCTGCGCAACCAGGGGCACGAGGTGGCCGACTTCGGCACCAATTCCACGGAATCGACGGACTACCCGGACTACGCTTCCCGGGTGAGCCGGGCGGTGGCGTCCGGCGACGCCGAGCGCGGCGTCCTGGTTTGCTCAACCGGCGTAGGCATGTCGATTGCCGCGAACAAGGTTGACGGCATTCGAGCGGCGCTGGCCGTGAACGAGGATTCGGTGCGGCTGACACGCTCACACAATGACGCCAACGTGCTGGCCATCGGAGCGCGTTACTTCGACGAACCTGCGGCTGAACGGCTGATTGAGACGTTCCTGACCACCGTGTTCGAGGGGGGGCGGCACGGCCGCCGTGTGGCAAAGATCGCGGAACTGGAACGGGAGTCCTGACAACAAGAATGACGGAACAGCAGAACATGAGCCGGCCTCTGGCCCAAGTGGATCCGGAGGTTTACGAAGCCATCCTCCGCGAAACGGACCGCCAGCAAAACTTTCTCGAACTGATCGCCAGCGAGAACTTCACATCGGAAGCGGTGCTTGAAGCCACAGGCAGCGTCTTCACCAACAAGTACGCGGAAGGCTATCCGGGAAAGCGCTACTACGGCGGCTGCGAACACACCGACGTGGTGGAAAATCTGGCGCGTGACCGCGCCAGGAAACTTTTCGGAGCCGAGTACGCGAACGTCCAGCCACACTCGGGCTCGCAGGCAAATCAGGCGGCCTACGCGGCGGTGATCAGCCCAGGCGACACCATCCTTGGCATGAACCTTGCGCACGGCGGCCACCTGACGCACGGGCACCAGCTCAACTTTTCGGGCAAGACCTACAAGGTGGTGCCCTACGGCGTACGCCGCGACACCGAGACCATCGACTACGACGAACTGGCCCGTCTGGCTGATGAGCACAAGCCGAAAATGATCATCGGCGGCGCCAGCGCCTACCCGCGCGTGATCGATTTCGCGCGGATGCGGGCGATCGCCGATGCGTGCGGTGCCATTCTGCTGGTGGACATGGCGCACTACGCGGGTCTGGTGGCGGCGGGCGAATACCCGAATCCCTGCGGCCACGCGGATATTGTCACGTCCACCACCCACAAGACGCTGCGCGGCCCGCGCTCCGGCCTGATCCTTGCCCGCGAAAAGTACGGAGCGGCCATCGACAAGAGCGTGTTCCCTGGCGCCCAGGGCGGACCGCTGGTGCATGTGATTGCCGCCAAGGCCGTCTGCTTCCTTGAGGCTCTGCAGCCGGAGTTCCGCGAGTATCAGAAACGCGTGCGGGACAACGCTCGCGCGCTGGCGGAAGCACTTGTTGCCGAAGGCTATCGCGTGGTTTCGGGGGGCACCGATTCGCACCTTGTTCTGGTTGATGTCTTCGCGAAGGGGCTGCGGGGCAAAGAGGCGGAGGCGGCGCTCGACCGGGCCCACATCACAGTGAACAAGAACGCCATCCCGTTCGACCAGAACCCGCCGCTCAACCCCAGCGGCATCCGGCTTGGAACGCCCGCCGTAACAACGCGCGGCTTTGGCGCGGCCGAGATCCGCGAGATGGCGGGCCTGATCGCCCGCGCCCTCGGCGACGTTCAGTCCGAAGAAAACCTGGCAGCCGTGCGCGAGGGTGTGACAAGCCTCACCCGGCGATTCCCTCTCTACGCCTGGAAAAAGTCGCGCTAGGAACCGACCCTTGTGCCCTTGCGCATTCTGATCGACGTCCGGCGCGCAAGGGATTTCGGCGTCGGCACGTATACGCGAAACCTGGTCAATGCGCTGGGCCAGATCGACACTGAAGATCAGTTTCTGCTGGCGGGCCTGGAAGGCGATCACAGTTCGCTTGCGGCCCTGCCGCCAAACTTCAGCCGGGTCATCTGCCAGGTTCCTTCCTTTGGCTGGAGCAATCACGTGGGGTTTCCGTGGTTCGTGCGGCGCCAACGTCCGGACCTGTGCCACATTCCCCTGAACATTGTGCCGTTCGGCATGCCGCGTCCTTACGTGGTGACCATTCATGACATGAGTTCGCTGCTCTATCCAACGCCTGAGGAAAAAGCCAATGCACAACTGCGCGTTGTGCGGTTTCGCCATGGCCTGAAGCGGGCGGAAAAAGTGGTGACCGTTTCGGCGTCCACGCAGCGCGATGTGGAGGGACTGCTGGGTATCCCCCAAAACAGGATTTGCTACATCCACAACGCACCGGACCCGCGTTTCACCGCGCGCCGGCTGGCACGCCAGGACAACCCGGAGAAGGCTGCCCGCGAGCGCGCCGACATTCTCGCCAAGCATCAGATTGGGTGGCCCTTCCTGCTCTATGCCGGAAACATCCGGCCGCACAAGAATATTCCCCGGCTGGTGGAGGCCTTCGCGCTGGTGCGGGAGGAGTTGGAGAACCACCCGGTCTACCGGGACCTGCGCCTGGTGATCATCGGCAATGACATTTCCAAACATCCCCAGGTGCGCCGAGCGGTGATTCAGACGCGCGTTGAGAAGATGGTCCGCTTCTTCGGATTCGTTCCTTTCGACACTCTGGGCGCGTTCTACGAAGCCGCGGAGGCGTTCGTGTTCCCGTCGCTGTATGAGGGGTTCGGGCTGCCGCCCTTGGAAGCGATGGCATGCGGCACACCGGTGATCTCATCCCGCGTGGCGTCGCTGCCGGAGGTGGTGGGTAACGCGGCCTGCGCCATCAATCCGGACAACGTTTTCGACATCGCACGCGGCATCAAGGACGTCCTGCTCGACCCGAACTATCGCGCCGAGTTGATCGCGGCCGGCATCGAGCAAGCGGGCCGGTTCAGTTGGCATCGCGCGGCACGGCAAGTGATGGATGTCTATCGGGCCGCCGTGGCGCGCTGATCTCCAATCGCCGAGAAGCCGGAGTACCGTCTCCCACCCGTTGCAGGGGCACGATCTCCCGCACGCCACCCGGTTGAATGGCCTTCTTGGACATTCCGAACACGATGCACGAGGCTTCATCCTGGGCTACCGTCCGCCGACATCGCCAAGATCGCCGCCCGGCGCCACACCTGTTGACTCGCGCCGCGCCCCCGGCATAGCCTAGTCTGTGCCATGACCCATTCACGACTTCTTCTGCTCCTCAGCGCCCTGAGCCTGGCGGCCCGTGGCGACGTGGTCGAACAGGGTCCCAAGGATGCCAAGCCTTCGGGATTGCTGGCGGGCGTGGCCCGCGCCGACATCACGCCACCCGTCGGCATCGCTCATCTCAACTGGGGCTCTCAAACCCATGTCGAGGCCGCTGGCGTCGACCCGGTGGGCATGTACGCCACGGCGCTGGTGCTTTCCGACGGCAAGCAGAAGTTCGCCATGGTGGATCTGGACGCCCTTTTCGTCTGGGATCAGGAAGCACTGCTCAAACGCGCCGCCGAGCGCACCGGCATTCCCGCCGCGCACATTCGCCTGGCCGCCACGCACACGCATGCCGCCCCCAACCTTACGGCCGGCAAGGGTCCGCTGGGTATCGATTTCACGCCCTATCAGCGCATGCTGCGTGACTATCAGGCAGCGGCGTCCGACAAAGTGATTGGCGCCATCATGGAGGCCGCCTCGCACCTTCAGCCCGCTCATCTGGGTGCGCGCAAGGGCACCGGCAGCATCAACATCAACAGGCGCGTCCGCGGCGGCGAAAGCCGTCCACCCGCGGTGGGCCGCAACCCGGACGGGTTGGTCGATCGCGATCTGAACGTCATTCGGATCGACAATGCGCACGGTAAGCCGATCGCCATCATCGCCAATTTTCAATGCCACGGCACTGTCCTTGCCTATGAGAACAAGTTGCTTTCACCCGACTGGCCGGGCATGACGCGCAAGGTGGTGGAGCGCGAGTTTCCCGGCGCGCTCTGCCTCTACTTTCAAGGCGCCGCCGGCAATCAGGGACCCATCGAAGGCTTTACCGGCGACGCCGGCGTGGCGCACCGCCTGGGCCGTATTCTTGGCCACGAGGTTGCCGCCATCGCGCTCCAGATCGAAACGGTGCGGCGTGAGCCCGTTTTCGAAGGCTTCGTCGAGTCCACCGCCTTCCAGGCCAAACAGCACTGGCGCGTGGCCGGTCCGCGCGACGCAACCCTTCGCCAGGCCCGCCGGCGGATCGAAGTGCCACGCCGCACCTACACCCCCGCGGAGATCTCGGAAATGCAGCGCGCCGTCGCGGACGCGCAAACCAAGCTCGATGATGCCAAGCGTTCCGGGGACCCCTGGAAGCAGCATCAGGCCGAAGCCCGCTGGCGCCGCTTCTCCGATCTTCTGGACCAGTGGAAGGAGCCCACAAATCCAGCGCCGCTCTTCGTTGAAGTGGAGGTGCTTCGCATCGGCGACATCGCCATCGCCTCCATGCCCGGCGAGCCGTTTGCCGAAATCGGGCTTGCGGTAAAGCGGGCGTCGCCTTTTCCCGTCACTCTCTTCTGCGGCTACTCCACGGGGGCTGGCGGAGACTACATGCCCATCGCCTCCGAGTATCCACACGGCGGCTATGAGGTGCAAAGATCTCCCTATAACCCAGGTGCGGCGGACCGCGTCGTCGAAGCCATCAATTCATTGCTCTTCCAGGTGAAGTAGTTCGCGATACACTGAGTCTTGACTGTCGATTAGGAGTATCGCCATGCGCAGGTCCACCTTTCTCCTCTCTCTTTCCGGAGCCGCCTCCGCGACGGTGCTGCGGGCTCAGAAAGACGCCAAGCTTCCGCCGCCGTTTCACACCCCGTCCGCCAACAACCGGCCGCAGGTGATTGACCGCCCGAACGGCGCGCAGCTCATGCTGCCCAGAGGGTTCGTCATCGACGAGTACGCAAGCGGCGGCTTCGAACGGCCCCGCTTCATGCTGCAGGCACCGGGCGGCGAAATCCTGATCAGCGATGCGGTGGCCCGTGGGTCCGTCATCGCACTCATCGACAAAGGCAAAACGAACAAAGCCACCGAACGCCGCAAGATCCTTGAAGGGCTCGACCGGCCCTATGGGCTCGCGTTTTGGCGGGATTACCTCTACGTCGCCGAGACCACGTCGCTCAAGCGCTACAAGTTTGACCCCAAGACCCTCACCGCCGGCAAGGGCGAGGAGGTCGTCAACATGTCCGAGTTCGGCGTCGGCCACTGGACCCGGACCGTTCTGTTCGACGCCAAGGGCGAGAAGATGTACCTGGCCATCGGGTCCCGTTCCAATGTCGATGCAGGTGAACCGGACCGCCGCGCGGCCATCAATCGTTTCAACCCCGACGGCACCGGTCATGAAATCTATGCCGCCGGCACCCGGAACCCCATCGGCATGCGCTGGTACCCGGGGTCCAATACCCTGTGGGCGGCCGTGCAGGAACGCGACGGCCTGGGTGACGATCTGGTGCCCGACTACTTCACAAGCATTCAGCAGGGCGGCTTCTACGGCTGGCCGTTCTCCTACATCGGCCCCAATGAAGATCCCCGGCGCAAGGGCGAGCGGCCGGAACTGGTACGAAAGACCATCGTGCCGGATGTGCCCATGGGCGCTCACGTGGCGGTTCTCGACGCGCTGTTCTACACCGGCAAGCAGTTTCCCGCTTCCTACCAGGGGGGAGCCTTTGTGTGCCAGCATGGCTCCTGGAACCGCTCCGAACGCATCGGCTACAACGTCGTGTTCATCCCCTTCAAGAACGGCAAACCGAGCGGACCAAAGACCGAGTTCCTGGGAGGCTGGATGCTCGACAAGGCCAAGCGCGAGGTATGGGGCCGCCCGGTAGGCCTGTTGCAGCTGCCCGATGGCAGCCTGCTGGTCTCCGACGATGGCGGAAACAAGGTGTGGCGCATCTCCTACAAAGGCTGATCGGGGCGCTTAGCCCGGCAGCGCTGGGCATTCAGGCAGCGCTGGCTCTCAACGCCGCGCCTTTTTCGCACAAGCTGCACCTTAAGCTGAAGCCCGAATGCACAGCCTGTCATGCGAGCGCGGCTGCCAGCGCCAAGGCCGCGGATAACTTGTTGCCCCCGGTGGCTCTATGCCGCGAGTGCCACCAGCAGGAAGTTTCCATCAAGAGCCCGTCCAGGCTCACCGTATCGCATTTCAATCATGCCTTGCATGCCAGGTTCGGCAACCTCGCGCCGGTGATCGCCTCCGCCGTGAACGCCGGCCAATACCTTTCGGCGCCCGGCGATATCCGCCGGCATCTCAACACCAAAACGGCCTGCGCCGCTTGCCATCGGGGCATGGAAGAATCGGAAGCGGTCTCGCTTGCGAGCTTTCCCCGGATGGCGGACTGCCTGGTCTGTCACAACAAGATTGACAATCCTTTCTCCTGCGAAAAGTGCCATTCCGCGGACGTGAAGCTGAAGCCCGTCAATCACACGCCGGACTTTCTTGACCGGCATACGACGGGCAAAATGGGACTCGATAAGACCACTTGCGCGGTCTGCCATGGGAGACGATTCAGTTGCCTCGGTTGCCATTAGCCGCAGCGTGCCTGGCTTTGGGCCTGCATGCTCAGATGTCCGATTTCACCGGTTCTTTCGTACTGCCTCTCGAAGACGATTCGATTCAGTACAACCTTCCACCAGGACTTGACCCGGCGGCGCGGCTCGACGCCAGGCTCGCCGCGGGTGAAGTCACCCTCGCCTGGGACGGCCGGCACGGTTACTTGCGGTCGATCCTTGATGCATTGCGGGTCCCGTTGTCATCGCAAGTGCTGGTTTTTTCGAAAACCAGCCTCCAGATCAACCGCATCACCCCATCGACGCCGCGCGCCCTCTACTTCAACGACGACGTCTACGTGGGCTGGGTTCAGGACGGTGACGTCATCGAAATCTCCGCTGTCGATCCGGTGCGGGGCGGCATGTTCTACACCGTCGATCAGCGCCGTTCGATACCACCCCGGTTCAAACGCCGTGACGAGTGCCTGCAGTGTCATGCCTCACCGCGCACCGCCGGTGTCCCCGGCCACATCGTGCGCTCCGTCTACCCGGACACCGACGGAACCCCGCTGCTGCAGGCGGGATCGTTCTCCACCGATCACCGCAGCCCGTTCAGCGAGCGCTGGGGCGGCTGGTATGTCACCGGCACCCACGGCAAGCAGTTTCACATGGGAAACCTCATCGCCACCAACCGGGACAAACCGGAAGCGCTCGACCTGGCCGCCGGCGCCAACCGCCGCACTCTCACCGGCCTGTTCGACCGCTCTCCCTACCTGACGCCTCACTCGGACATTGTGGCGCTCACCCTGCTGGCCTATCAGGCACGAGCCCACAACGTGATCACTCGTGTGAACTACGAAACCCGGTTTGCCCTCAGTTCCCAGGAAGGGATGAACAAAGCGCTCGGCCGGCCGGCCAACGAATGGAGCGAATCCACACGGCGCCGCATCAACAACTCCGTGGAAGTGCTGCTGCGCTACATGCTGTTCCATGACGAACCGGTGTTCAACGAGCCAATCCGCGGCACGGCGGGCTTTGACCATGACTTCGCCCAGGCGGGCCCGCGAGACTCGCACGGCCGCTCCTTGCGCGATTTCGATCTCGAAAAACGAATCTTCCGGTACCCGATGAGTTTCCTGGTCTACTCGGCCGCCTTCGGCGCTCTGCCCGCCGAGGCCCGCGACCGTTTCTGGGAGCGCCTGAATCAGGTGCTCAACGGGACGGACCAGCACGCGGACTTTGCGCATCTCTCCCCGGCTGACCGGCGCGCAATCCGCGAGATCCTCATCGAAACCATGCCCGGCGCCCCCCTCAAAGGGACAGAAGCCGCCTACGCGCCCGCGGCAAAGCCGGCGCCCGTGCCGCGAACAGCGAAGTGCTGTTCAGGTGCGGGATATCCGGCATCCCCAAACGCGGAGCGGATCAGCCGATTCGTGTCGAAATAGACCTGCCAGTAGTGGTCGTTGTGGCAGTATGGCCGCACGCAAAGAACCGGGCCCATCGGCGAGAAGGTGGCGATCTCGACGTCCGGCGCCGGGCTCGCCAGCACGTTCGGAATCTTCGCCATGCCTGCTTTCAGAATCGCCGCGGCGTGCGCTGGATCCACCGAATGGCCAATCTGCGCCACAAGATCCACACGCCGGAACGGATTCGCCGTGAAGTTCTGAACCCACATTTCCGTTTTGAGCCGCGCGTGCGAATCTCCTGGATGCTCGTCCGCATCAATATCGATAGGGGTTTGAAGGCAGCGAAGACCCCTGCGGAGGACAGCACCCAATGGGTGACAAAC
>VFZY01000211.1 GCA_016870915.1 Acidobacteriota bacterium
ACCGGCGAGCCCAGACTACCATGACTTTTTTCCAGGCCTCGGAAAAGGGGACATTCTTACTTTGCCAGCCAGGGGGACATTTCTACTTTGCCTTGACAGACGTGTCGGAGACGCTTGACGTGACCCCCGGAGTTTGATACAGTCCTACTGAATCGATTCGAGAACCGGCCGGTCACCCCAACGGAATCGATTCAAGGGAGTTTTCACCATGATTTTGCCTCGGTACCGAGTGCTGATCGATCTCCTGGCTGTTCTAATCGCCGTGCCTACCGCGGTCTTCGCGCAGGCCACCGCAAGTTCCAGTCTTTTCGGAACCGTCACTGACCCCGGTGGCGCCCCTGTTCCGGACGCCGAAGTCAAAATAACCGCCGAGGGGACCAACGCCGAACGCGTTGTATCCACCAACAATGAGGGGAACTTCGTCGCTCCCCAGATGCCCTTCGGCGCCTACAGCATTCAAGTATCCAAACAAGGATTCAACGTAGCCAAGGCCACGGGCATCGTGGTCCGGACGAATGAGACCGTCCGGCGGAACTTCCAGCTCGAGATCGGATCGATCGCGACTTCGGTGGATGTTTCGGCTCAGGGTGAGTTGACGAATACCTACACGGCGCAACTGTCGCAGACTGTCGATCAACGCCGGGTCGTCGAGTTGCCTCTCAACGGACGCGACGTCACGCAGCTCTCACTCCTCGTGGCCGGCGCCACCGTGACCGACGCCTCGACGGCCTTCTACGCGGGCACGTCGGGCTTCGACACCACCACGGCGGTGATCAACGGCAATCGCACCCAGAGCAATACCTACCTGCTCGACGGCATGGGCAATCAGTTCATGGAGCGCCGCGTCGCCAACATCTACCCGAACCCCGACGCGGTCGAGGAGTTCACGCTGAACACCTCGCAGTACTCGGCGGAAATGGGCGGCAACCCTGGCGGTCAGTTGAGCGCTGTCACAAAGAAGGGCACCAACCAATTCCACGGCTCCGTGTTCGAGTTCGTGCGCAACGGCCGCTTCAATGCCCGCAACGCGCTCGACACCCGGGGCAGAAACGACGGTCTGAAGCGAAATCAATACGGATGGGCGGTCGGCGGCCCTGTGTACATCCCCAAGATCTACGACGGACGCAACCGGTTCTTCTGGATGAACTCGTATCAGAGCACGCCAATCCGGCTGCCCGGTACTCCCGCGTTCCACCAGAGCTGGACGCGGCGCGAGAAGGACGGCGACTTCGGCGAGCACCTGACCGGCCGCATGCGGCAAGTTCCGTCCCCGGCCTGCAATGGCACGATGCTCAGTGTCGACACCGGTACCATCTTCGATCCCTCCACCGCCAACGCGGCATGCGGTTCGCTGGGAATGCCATTTCCCGGGAATCAGATCCCACGCAACCGCCTCGACCCGGTCATGGGAAGCATTCTCTCCAAGCACACTCCCGATTCTCCGGCCCTCGGGTTCCTGATCCCGCATTTCATCCCAGCCGGTACCGATCAGTGGCAGATCGTGAATCGCGGAGACGCCATTTTCGGAAAGCACAACGTAATGGGGCGGTACATCTACGGCAAGAAGTTCGGCAAGTCGTTCAACGATCCGAAAGACGCTCTCTGGAACGTAGGCATCAACGACGGCGGCAACACCACGGAGGCGTTGTCGTGGGCCGTCACCGACACCTGGACGGTGTCGCCGGGGCTCCTTGTCACCGGTGGATTCGGATTCCTCAAGAATCCATTCGCTCTCACGCCGCATCCGTTCCTGACCTCGTGGTCGGCTCACGGATCCGACATCAAGAACGACCCGAAATGCCAAGATCTCAACTTCAGCGTTGCCGGCCGCGACGGAATCCGCGTTTGGGACCGCTGCAGCGCCAAGGACACGCACTCGTGGGAAGTGAACTCCGCGGTGAAGTGGGTTCGAAACAAACACGACCTCGCGATGGGCGGAGTCTATTCCAAGCATTGGAACGCGAACCCGAACGAACCCGCGCTGCAGAGTGGCGGAGGTTTCGCTTTCGCGAACACGTTCACCGGAGTCGCGGCGGCCGACGCGGTGATGGGCCGGCCCACTACCTACACGGTCGGAAACTACGGACCCATCACGCTGGCCAAGAGCTACCGGATCCTCGCCGGTCTTTACATCAATGACAACTACCGCGTGACCCGCAGGCTGACGTTGAACCTAGGACTTCGATGGGATCCGGGCACGCATTCCCGCGACAATACTCGCCTGGACGGCACGCGATGGATGTCGTGGATCTATCCCGGCAGGCAGTCGCAGCGCTTCACAAAGGCTCCGCCGGGCGTTTTATATTGGGGCGATCCGGACACGCCGGATACCAACGCATTCGCGCGGCTGAACCAATTCGCGCCGCGATTCGGATTCGCCTTCGATCCGCAGGGCAACGGAAAGTGGGCGATTCGGGGAGGCATCGGCGGATACTTCGGCCAGATGCAGGCGGGTGGCTTCGCGCTGGGCGGCGCCGGAGGCGGCGCTCCTCCCTTCCCATCCGGCGGAGTTTCGATCGTCAACCCGGTCAGCCTCAAGAACCCCTGGCTGACAGCGCCCTTCAACGGCAGGGTCGGCATTCCCATCGACGTGCCGCCGAGGGACGCGAACGTTCCCTTGCCATTTCCGTCGCAGTGGGCCTATGACCCCTACGCGAAGAACCCGAACACTTGGAACTGGAGCCTCACGGTCGAGCGCAATATGGGTGGCAACATCCTGCTGCGCGGAGCCTACGTCGCCAGCAGGGGAACGCATCTGATCGGAGGATACGAGCAAAACTTGCCTGAATTCATTCCGGGCGCTTCCAGCCTCGCCAACCGGCAGGAACGGAGGCCGGATCCGAAGTTCCAGGCCATCAACATCAGCACCGGCATCGCCGACTCCTACTACCACTCGCTGCAGGTCACGGGAGAAAAGCGGTATTCGAACGGGCTGACCTTCGTGGCGAACTATACGTTGTCGAAGGCGATCGACACCGGCTCCAACGATATCGGTTGGTCCGGCGCATTCGGCAATCAGGATCCGCGCGGGCCCTGGTTCAATCGCGGATTGGCGGAGTTCGATCGCACGCACGTCGTGAACTCGTCGGTGGTCTGGGACCTGCCCAAGGTGACCAACATGAATCGTGCGGTCAACGCGGTCGCGAGCAACTGGCAGATCTCCGGAATCGTATTCCTCAGAAGCGGTAATCCGTTCACGCCGGTCAGCAGCCTTGGCAACTCTCTATCGCCCGGTCATAGCAGCATCGACCGCGCCGACGTAGTTCCCGGAGTCGACTGGAGGCTGAGCGGTCTCACTCGCCACCAGAAAATCAACGACTCCTACTTCAACCGGGCCGGGTTCCGATCGGCCGCGCTCGGAACGCGGGGAACCGCGGGCCGAGGCATCATACGCGGTCCGGGATTCGCGGGCAACGACTTCATGATAGGCAGAATCTTCCCGATTCACGAACAGGTCAGGCTGCAGTTCCGGGCCGAGATGTTCAACGCATTCAATCGTGTCAACCTGCGATCTCCGGTGATGGACGTGGACAACCCCAACTTCGGAAAACTTCGCCAGGGAGGGGCTCTCGATCCCCGGATCATGCAGTTCGGCTTGAAGTTCCTTTTCTGACGGGAGCACTTTGATCCGGATCGCAACACTTGGTCTGGGCGCCGCCTTGCTGCACGGGCAGGCGGCGCCCGGTTTCCGCAACGACATTCAACCCGTACTGACCAAGCTCGGGTGTAACTCGGGGCCTTGCCATGGATCCCAATACGGTAAGGGCGGATTCAGGCTGTCGCTCCTCGGGTTCGACGCCGAGGCTGATTACGACGCCATCGTCAAGGACTTGAAAGGCCGCCGCGTTGACCTCGAATCGCCTGCCGACAGCCTGATTCTTCGCAAACCCGCGACGGCTCTGCCGCACGGGGGCGGCCGTCGTTTCGCGCCAGGTTCCACCACCTACAACCTTCTGCTCTCGTGGATCGCCGCGGGCGTGGCTCCGCCGACGGCGGCGGATCCGGTGCTTGCGGCCATTGAAGTATCTCCGGGATCGCGGACGCTTGCTCCGGGAGAGCGCGTGCAAGCGCGCGTCACGGCGCGGTACAGCGACAAGTCCAAACGCGACGTCACCGCCCTGGCAAAGCTCGAGGCGTTGAACGATTCGGTCGCCGAAGTCTCGGCCGACGGAACGGTCGTGGCGAAGACCGGTGGGAGAACAGCCATTCTCGCGCGCTACATGGGCCGTTCGGCGGTGCAGAACCTGCTGGTGCCCTACGGCCAGCCGGCGGCTTCGCGCGGATTCGAATCCAAGGGCTACATCGACGAAATCGTTTCGGCCAAATGGCGGCAGTTGGGGATCCAGCCCGCGGGCTCGTCGTCCGATACGCAGTTCCTCCGCCGCGTCTCGCTCGATCTGACGGGCATACTGCCCAGGGAAGAAGAAATCCGCGCCTTCGCGGCGGACCGCTCCCAGGACAAACGAGCACGGGCCATCGACCGTTTGCTCGACAGCCCCGCCTACGCCGATTTCTGGACGCTCCGTTGGGGCGACCTGCTCCGTGTGACGAGGAACGGCATGGGCGAGAAAGCGATGTGGAACTTCCATCGCTGGCTCAACCGATCCATGCGCGAGAACCGGCCCGTGGACGAGATGGTACGCGAGATCCTGCTCGCCAGGGGACAGCCGAATAGCCAACCCGTGGCCGCCTTCTATCGCATGACACGGTCGCCGGAAGAGGCGGCCGAGGCGGTGAGCATCGCGTTCATGGGTCTGCGTATCGGATGCGCGAAGTGCCATCAGCATCCCTTCGAGAAATGGAGCCAGGCGGACTACTACGGCTTGGCGGCCTTCTTCGCCAGGATCGACTCCAAGCCGGACAGCGACTACGGCGGATCGACGCTGCGGCTCAAGCCCACCGGATTCGTGCGACACCCCAAGACGCAGCAGGCCGTGCGCCCGTCGATCCCCGATGGCGACAGCTTTCCCTATGAGGGCGACCCTCGCCGCGAGTTGGCTTCGTGGCTCGCTTCGAAGACCAACCCGTGGCTGGCCCGGAATTTCGTCAACCGGTACTGGGGATACATGATGGGCCGCGGATTGGTCGAACCGCTCGACGACATCCGTGATACCAACCCGCCTTCGATTCCGGAACTGTTGCAAGCGTTGGAGACCGACTTCCGCGATCATGGCTTCGATCAGAAACGCATCCTTCGCGCCATCGCCAACTCCGCTGTCTATCAGCGCGATTCGACGCCGCCCGCGGGCTCGCCGGGGGGCGCGATGTTCCACACGTACTACCCGCCGAAGCGGCTCTCCGCTGAACAGTTGCTCGACGCGGTGACCGTGGCCACCAACGCGCCCGACAAGTACCCGGCGCTTCCGGCCGGGATCCGCCCGATTCAGCTTCCCGACCCGGAGGTGAGTTCGGAGTTCCTCGACACATTCGGCCGGCCGCGGCGGCTGGTACCCTGCGAGTGTTCGCGCAGCAACGATCCCAATGTGACGCAGGCGCTCCATCTGATGAACAGCGATTTCATTCAAGGCAAGATCGCCGCGCCGTCGGGAAGGGTTGCGAACTTGCATTCCCTGCTGCCGCCGGATCAGGCCGTTTCGAACCTCTATTACGCGGCGCTGAGCCGCCCGCCCAGGGATGAGGAGGCTGGCACGGCCTTGGCGATGATCCGCGAGAAGCCGGAGGGGGAGGCGCGCCGCAAAGCGCTCGAAGACTTGTTGTGGTCGCTTCTGAACTCGCGGGAGTTTCTTTTCAATCATTGAGGAGGGAGGAACGATGATCGACCTGCGCTATGTGCCCGGGGCTTCCAGGCGCCAGGTGTTGCGCGTCGGATCGCTGGGCCTGTTCGGACTGAACCTCCCCGGCCTGCTACGCGCCGAGGACGAGAACCGCTCGAAGGGCAAGGAAGCGAAACAACGTTCGTGCATCCTGTTGTGGCTCAGCGGGGGCATCAGCCAACTGGACAGCTTTGACCCCAAGCCGGACGCGCCGATCGAGATCCGCGGCGAGTTCAAGACCATTCCCACCACGACGCCCGGCATCCATTTCGTCGAGCACCTTCCGAAGCTCTCAAGGATGACGAAGCAGTTCTCGCTGATCCGCTCGATGACGCACAACCAGGGAACGCACGGTCTGGCGGACCAGTTGGTTACCTCTGGCTACGCGCCGACTCCTTCCGGCGTCGGAGTGCGATATCCATCCCACGGATCGGTAGTGAGTTGGGTGACTGGATACCGCGATGGCGTGCCGCCATATGTGTACGTGGGCGACATCAGCGGACCGGACGGATTCCGCAAGCGCGATGCGCTCAACGCTGGCGTGCTGGGCGCTCAGTACAATCCGCTCGAGATCGGAGACAAAGCGAATGACGCCGGGTTTCGCGTGAGGGACGTCACGCCGCCCAAGGGCGTGGACGCCGAGCGAATGGGCAGCCGGCTCGCCATGCTCGAAAAGCTGGATCGATGGCAACGAAGCGGCGAGGCCCGGCTTCCAGTGTTGAAAGAAGTCGACAGCTACTACGAAAAAGCGTTTTCTCTGGTGACGTCGCCGCGCGTGAAAAAGGCGTTTCAACTCGAGGAAGAATCGGCGAAGCTGCGCGACGCCTACGGCCGGACCATGTTCGGTCAAAGCTGCCTGCTCGCGCGGCGGCTGGTGGAAGCGGGCGTCCGTTACGTAACGGTGGGGATGCCCGGATGGGACACCCACACCGACAATTTCCGCGACATGAAGAACAAGCTGCTGCCCGTGCTGGACATGGCCTATTCGGCGCTGCTTCAAGACACGCACGATCGCGGTCTCGTCGACTCGACGCTGATCGTCTGCATGGGCGAGTTCGGACGGACTCCGAAGATCAACGCCGAAGCGGGCCGCGACCATTGGCCGGCGACGCAGGTGTTCGCTCTCGGCGGAGGCGGCGTTAAGACCGGCGTCGTCGTGGGCGCCACCAACGAGCGATCCGAGTATCCGACCGAGCGGCCCGTGTCCGTACAGGATTTCTCAGCCACGGTGTACCGGTCGCTCGGCATATCGCCGGACCTGTCCTATCCCTCCACCGACAACCGCCCGACGAAGGTGTTGGCCGGCGGCGAAGCGATTTCCGAGTTGATCTCATGAGAGCGTTCGTATCCTGCTTCTGGTTGATTGCCGCTGCTATTTGCCAGGAGCCGGACTTCGCCAAGGACATCCGGCCCATCTTCGAGGAGCGTTGCTCCGGTTGCCACAATCACGGGGCCGTTGACAAGAAGCCGGTGAGCGGCGGCCTTGCGCTCGACTCCTATGACGCCGCGATGCGCGGGGTCTCGGGCAGGGCCGTGGTGGTGGCTGGGAACTCATCGGGGAGCGAGTTGATCGCGAGGATCGAAGCGGCCGATCCCACTCGCCGGATGCCGCTCGGCGGCTCTCCCCTTTCCCCTGCGTCGGTCGATCTGATCCGGCGCTGGATCGCCGGCGGGGCGAAACCTGGTACCGCTCTTGCCGCGTTGGCCCCGCCCGACACGGCGCGCGCACCCGCTATCGCGATCCGGCTCACGGAGATATTCGTGCCTTACGGACGGCGTGCTCCGGTTGCCCAGGCGGCACTGCGCCAGTCCAAGCCGCGACCACCGCTCGACGTTCCCGGTTCACTCTACGTGGAAGACGATGCTTCCGCCGAGAAGATCGTGACGCCGCCCTACACGGAGGGAGTAGTGGCAGCCGCGGGTCCGTTGGCTCCGGCGACAGCGGTGGCGTTTCATCCGGACGGCAAACGGCTGCTGACCGGCTCGGCTGGACGTGTCGTGGTCTGGGATCTCGAACGGCGGGCAGTGGTCAGCGAGTTGAAAGACGTGGCGGGAAGCGTCAACAGCCTCGAGTTCAGTCCGGACAGAAAACTCCTTTCCGTGGCCGGAGGCAAGCCGTTCTCGCCAGGCGAGTTGCGGCTCTACCACGCCGAACGGCTCGAACCCGCCGGGCAATGGACCGCGCATCGCGAAGTGATCCTCGATCAAGCGTTCAGCGCCGACTCCACGCACCTGGCGACAGTCAGTTTCGATCGAACCGTGGAGATCCGCGATGTCCGGCAAGGGAACCGGATCGCCCAAATCAGCGATCATTCGGACACTGTGCAATGCGTGGCATTCGACCGCGCCGGCAAGAGGCTGGCCACCGGCGGCATGGATCGGACCGTGAAACTCTCCAACGGGCTCACAGGCGGCGGGCTGCTCACGATCAATCCCGAGTTGAAAGGAATCCTCACCGTCGCCTTCAGCCCTGACGATCGCTACGTGCTAACCGCCGGAGAGTCGCCGGAACTTCGCTGGTGGGAGATCGCCGATATCGGCGAGAGCGTCACGGAACGAGGCTGGACGCCGGCTCGAAAGATGCAGGGCCACGTGGGTCCGGTCCATGACATGCGATTCAGTCCCGACGGTTCGGTTCTGGCGACAGTCAGCGCGGACCGGACGTTGCGGCTCTGGGATGGAAAATCCGGCCAGCCATTGCTCACGCTCGTTGACGCCGACGACCTGCTGTACTCGCTGTCGTTCAGTCCGGACTCCCGCCGGATCGCGGCCGCGGGAGGCGATGGAATCAGCCGTGTGTGGGAAGTCCGGACGGGCAAGTTGCTCGGGCTGTTCGTGCATCGCGCCACGGCGCGCTCGGCTCCCGTGGAATGGCTGGCCGTGGATCCGGATGGGCGCTTTCAGGCTTCGGCCGGAATCAGAGACCGGTTGCGCGAGAGGAAGGGGCCGAATGCGTCGATTCGCTAGAATCCTTGCGTTGCTTCCGCTGTGCTCCGCCGCGTGGGGACAGCGCGGGTACCCGCGCATTGAGACGGTGTTTCCCGGCGCGGTGGCTCGCGGCTCCACCACCGAGGTGACGCTGGCCGGCCGCTACAACCTCCGCGAGAGCACGCGAGTCGTGTTCGACCAAAGCGGAATCAGCGCGACCGTGGTCGAATGGCTCGACATGGGAGACACCTCGCTTCCGCCCGCCAAAAGAAAGCCCTTCGAGAGAGAAGGGCTGAGAATCAAGATCGAAACGGCGCCGGACGTGATGCCTGGCATCCACGGTTTCCGCATTCTCACTAAAGGCAGTCTTTCGGCTCTGGCGCATCTTCTCGTGGTCGCGGGTGCTTGCGAGAACGAATCGGAACCGAACGAGTCGGCCGCGCAAGCTCAGACCGTCCGAGCGGGTCTGACGTTGAACGGACGCCTGGATGGCGATGCCGACACGGATCACTATCGCATCGAAGCCAAGGCCGGGGACCGCATGGCGTTTCTGGTGCATGCCGCGCGCCTTCAGCGGCCAGTACCGCAACTCGAGCGGGACTTCTCCGACATCGCGATCAGCCTGCATGACGCGGCCGGAAAGGAGCTGGCTGCCGCCGATGACGGACTCACCGAGGATCCCGAGTTGGCCTACGTCTTCGAGCGGGCCGGCTCCTATTACCTGCGGCTTCGCGAAGCACGCTACCACTCGGGCAAGGACAAATGGTGGTACGCGTTGACGATAACCGGCGACCCCGTGGTTCGATCGGCATTTCCTCCCGTGGTCTCGCCGGGCCAGAAAGCGAAGCTCCACTTCGAGGGATTCAACTTGGAGCGGCTGGAGGCCGGAGAGGTCGTGATTCCGGCGAACGCCAAGGGCAGCTTCCGTTTCGTGACGGGCTCGAATAGGGTGGAGCTCGGTATCTCCGATCTTCCGATGCAGAGCGAAGCAGAATCACCCGGTCCGCGAAATCTGCCGATTCCCGCGGGAATCAACGCGCGCATTCTCTCCGACGGCGAGACGGACCGTTACCGCTTCGCGGCCAAGGCGGGCGAGCGATTCGAGTTCGAAGTGCAGGCGCGCCGTTGGGGATCGGCGCTCGATCCTCTCATTGAAGTCCGCGATGTGAGTGGCCGCATCCTCGAGGCGCAAGACGACATGGCGAATGCGGTTGGGCAGACTGTCGACGGCCTTTCGTTTCCGGTCAACAAGGACCCCAGACTCGAATGGATGGCGCCCAGCGACGGAGAGTACGAGATCGATGTGCGCGACGCCAACTACTTCGGCGGAGCGGACCGTTTCTACTTCCTTGCACTACGCAGGCAGTGGGAAGACTTCGCGCTCGTGCTCGATGACGATCGAATGCCCGTGGGGCCAGGAGAGTCAGTGACCGCTGTCGTCACGGTGGAGCGCCGCAACGGCTTTCGCGGACCGGTACGGTTGTTCGTGCAAGGGCTGCCAGAGGGTGTGTTCGCGCACGACAGCGTGATCCCGGCCCACATGAACCAAGGGAACATCGTAATCACGGCGGGCGAGCGCGCAAAGCCGGATGCCCGGCCCATAGTCGTCGGTGGCCGCGCCACCGTCGCTTCGGCGGACGGAAAGAGGGTGGAGATCGAACGAATCGCCACGCCTTACGCACCGATGGGCCAAGCGGGCGGAAGAAGCTTCCTCCATACGCCGGCTGCGGTCACTGCCGTTACCCTCGGCAGCGACATCGTTTTGGACGCGAATCCGAAATCGGTAGTCCTCGAGCGCGGCAAGTCCGTTACAGTGAAGATCGGCGCCAAGCGCGACAACTACGCAGGTCCGGTCGAACTGAACGTCGTTCTGTGGAACCTGATGCAGCGGTTCAGCAAGCTCCCGCCTGGGCTGGTTTATGAGGAGAAGCTCAGCAAGACATCGCTGGGTCCGGGCGAAACCGAAGGGTACGTGACGTTTCGCGCTGAAGGCGATGCTCCGGCGCTCGACGACTATCTGATGGCCGTGATGGGACAGATCACCTACAACCGCATCTTCATGACCAGGGTTGCCGCCGCGTTCCGCCTCTCGATCCGGTAGCCTTCCCAGGGCTGCGCAGCAATGGAGGCCGATTCCGTCTAACGCACATCGTCGCTCCGAAAATCCGCTCGACAGCCGCGACCGGCCGCCGGTACTCTTTGCCGGTCTTCGTCATACCGCAAGGTCGCCAACATCACCGACGCCGGCTTGAATCGGATCGTCTGCGACTGCTGCCGCACCGCCAATGGCCAGTAAGATCGGAACCAGACGGTCTTGGCCGAATGGCAACCCGTACCGCGGATGCCCCATCACCCCAACGCAAATTCGGGTTCCGGCGCCGGAGGAGCAGTTGATCCCGAGAAGGCCCTCTGCAAAGGCAATCCACAAATAACGAACGGGTGCGATCAACTGCGCGCCCGCCACCGGTTGGGCAAATTCCACTATCCCGTTCACGTACCCGAAATGGCTTCCGCATTCATTCTCAAATTACATGCCGCCGGCCCTCCGTGCCAACATAGCTGAGACAACTCCCCTGGCCTTAATTACTGAGCAGGGCGAGAATAGGAATCAGCGTGAATTCTCAGACTCGCAACAAGAACGGGCTCCCTCCGGCTCCCACGGTTTTGC
>VFZY01000212.1 GCA_016870915.1 Acidobacteriota bacterium
CTCCTCCAGAGTCACGTAGCTGAACATCCCGGACTGCTGCTGATCGTCGCCGCGCATACAACAATCATCGCCCGAAATGTTCCGAGAGGGAATGGGCTCGATCAGGAGTTTTTCAACAAGTTCCTAGTCTTCCTGTTATTCTCCCGAACCGGAGATGGGATAATCTGATGAGATGTTCCGCGCCATTCGCGAACAGATCGAAACGATCTTCCGGGAAGACCCCGCCGCGCGAAGCGTGCTCGAAATCCTCCTCTGCTACCCCGGCTTCCACGCCATCCTGCTCCACCGCTTCGCCCACCGGCTCTACAAACTGCACATTCCGCTCATCCCCCGCGTGATCTCCCAGGTCTCCCGCTTCTTCACCGGCATCGAAATCCACCCCGGCGCCACCATCGGCCGCCGCTTCTTCATCGATCACGGCATGGGAGTCGTCATCGGTGAAACCACCGAAATCGGCGACGATGTCCTTCTGTATCAGGATGTTACGCTCGGCGGCACCGGCGGAGCGCAGGGCAAGCGCCACCCCACCCTCGGCAACCACGTCGTCATCGGCACCGGCGCCAAGGTGCTCGGCAACATCCGCATCGGCGACCATGTCCGCGTCGGCGCCGGCTCCGTCGTCGTCCACCCTGTGCCCGACCACTCCACCGTCATCGGCGTGCCCGGCCGCGTCGTCCGCGTCCGCGATCAGGTCCACGAAGTCCTCGAACACGGCCAACTGCCTGACCCCGAAGGCCAGTCCATTGAGGACCTGCGCCGCCGCGTCGAGGATCTCGAAGCCCAACTCCGCCGCGTGCTCGACCGGAAAGGGGATGCAAACGACGGATGAAACTGGCCTCACTCGCACTCCTCGCGGCCACCTGCGGCCTCGCCGCCACCCGCTTCACCTACTGGATCGAGCCCTGCTCCGACCCCGCCTCCGCCTGCCTCCCCGGCGACCCTGAACTCGCCCGCTGGGCCCTCCAAGCGTGGGCCCAGGCCTCCGGCGGCAGCCTCGAACTCGTCGAAGTCCCCGAACGCGCCAAGGCCCAGATCCGCGTCCTCTGGGTGGCCGGCAACCGCGGCCTCTACGGCGAGGCCGTCCCCATCACCGTCGATGGCAAGCCCGGCGCCGAAGTCCACGTCCGCCCCGACCTCGCCCAACTCGGCCTCGATTTCGCCGCCCGGGGCCAGCGCGACCCCCTCATCCGCGAGACCATCGTCTACCTCACCTGCCTCCATGAGACCGGCCACGCCATCGGCCTCCGCCACACCGCCAACTTCGACGACATCATGTACACCTTCCAGTTCGGCGGCGATATCGTCGAGTACTTCGAACGCTACCGGCGCAAGCTCGCTTCCCGGGCCGATATCCGCAAACACCCCGGGCTCTCCGCCCGCGAACTCGCCCGCCTTCCAGCCCTCTTCTAATGCCTCTCAGCCGCAAAGACATCATGGCCCTGACCGAAGGCCGCCACCACGATCCCTTCGCCGTCCTCGGCTGCCAGCCCGAAGGCGATCACTGGCAGATCCGGGCCTTCCTGCCCCAAGCCACAGGCGCATTCCTCCTGCACAACGGCCAGCGTATCCCCATGCGCTCCCTCCGCAACTCCCGGGTCTACGCCGCCGATTGTCCCTCCATCCCCCTCGGCTACCGGCTCCTCGCCGCCGATGACAACGGCCGCCTGGAGGAGTTTCACGACCCCTACCGTTTCCCCCTCCAGATCTCCGAACACGACCTTCACCTCCACGCCGAAGGCACCCTCGCCGAAGCCTACCGCACGCTCGGCGCCCACCTCGTCACCTCCGAAGGCGTTCCCGGCGTCCGCTTCGCCGTCTGGGCCCCCGGCGCCGAATCCGTCAGCCTCACCGGCGATTTCAACCACTGGGACCCATGCCGCCACCCCATGCGCCGCCGCACCGCCGGCATCTGGGAGATCTTCCTCCCCGGCCTCGGCGAAGGCGCCCGCTATAAGTACAGCGTGCGCGCCCACGGGCACTTCCAGCTCAAGGCGGATCCCTATGCCTTCGCCGCCGAACTGCCCCCGGACACCGCCTCCATCGTCGCCAACCCCCACGGCTACCAGTGGAACGACCAGGACTGGCTCCGCGACCGCGGCCGCCGCCGCTGGCTCGATGAGCCGGTCTCCATCTACGAGATCCACCCCGCCTCGTGGCAGCGCCACTCCGATGGCGCCCTCCTCAACTGGTCCGAACTCGCCGATCGGCTCCTGCCCTACGTCCAGGACATGGGTTTCACCCACGTCGAACTCCTCCCCATCACGGAGCATCCCTACTCCGGCTCCTGGGGCTATCAGGTCACCGGCTTCTTCGCTCCCACCGCCCGCTTCGGCCCCCCCGCCGAGTTCAAGCGCTTCGTCGACCGCTTCCACCAGGCCGGCATCGGCATCATCCTCGATTGGGTGCCCGGCCACTTCCCCAAGGACGCCCACGGCCTCGCCCTCTTCGACGGCACCGCCCTCTACGAACACGCCGACCCCCGCCAGGGCGAACACCTCGACTGGGGCACCCTCATCTTCAACTACGGCCGCAATGAGGTCCGTACCTTCCTGCTCGCCAGCGCCCTCTTCTGGCTCCGCGAGTATCATCTGGACGGCCTCCGCGTCGACGCCGTCGCCTCCATGCTGTATCTCGATTACTCGCGCCAGCCCGGCCAGTGGATACCCAACAAGCACGGCGGACGCGAGAACCTCGATGCCATCTCCTTCCTCCGCCGCTTCAACGAACTGGCCCACGAAGTGCCCGGCGTCATGACCATCGCCGAGGAGTCAACCTCCTTCCCCCTCACCTCGCGCCCCGTCTATCTCGGCGGCCTCGGCTTCACCATGAAGTGGAACATGGGCTGGATGCACGACATGTTCGCGTACTTCAAACTGGACCCCGTCCACCGCAAGCACGGCCATCAGCACATCACCTTCAGCCTCTGGTACGCCTTCAACGAAAACTACGTCCTGCCCATCTCGCACGACGAAGTCGTGCACATGAAAGGCTCCCTCATCGAACGCATGCCCGGCGATGAGTGGCAGCGCTTCGCCAACACCCGCGCGTTTCTTGCCTACATGTTCACCCATCCCGGCAAGAAGCTCCTCTTCATGGGGTGCGAGTTCGGCCAGTACGAGGAGTGGAACCATGAAGGCACCCTCCGCTGGTTCCTCATGCAGTACGGCTTCCACGCCGGCCTGCGCGCCCTGGTGCGCGAACTGAACCGCCTGCACCGCGCCGAACCCGCCTTCCACCAGGTGGACTTCGAGCCCGCCGGCTTTGAGTGGATCGATTTCCGAGATCTCGACGCCTCCGTCATCGCCTTCATCCGCCGCGGCCGCGATCCCCTGGAACAAATCGTCGTCGTCTGCAACTTCACCCCCGTGCCCCGCTACGATTACCGCATCGGTATGCCCGCGCCCGGCCGCTACCTGCCCCTGCTCAACACCGATGAGGACCGCTTCGGCGGCAGCAACATCCAGGTGGCCGCAAGTGTCACCGAGGACGTGCCATCCCACGGGCGCCCCAGCAGCATCGCGCTCACCCTGCCCCCGCTCGCGGTCCTGGCGTTCAAGTGGCTCCGTTCGGAGCCCCTGCCGCCACGTAAAATGGGAGAAGATGATCGAAGTTCGGGGCCTCGCCAAGAGGATTGATACTGGCACACACACTGTTGAAATTCTGAAGGGCATCGATTTTACAATCCCGCGCGGCCAGTTCGTCGCCATCATGGGAGCCTCCGGCAGCGGCAAGAGCACCCTGCTTGGCCTGCTCGCCGGGCTCGACACCCCGTCCGCCGGCTCCATCCGGCTCGATGGCAACGACATCACCGGCATGCCCGAGGATGCACTCGCACAACTCCGCGGACGCACCATCGGATTCGTGTTCCAAAGCTATCAGTTGATCCCTACCCTCACCGCCGAGGAAAACGTCCTGCTCCCCCACGAACTGGCGGGCGATGGAAGCGATGGCCGCGCCCGCGCCCGCGATCTTCTCACCTCCGTCGGCCTCGCCGATCGCATGGATCACTACCCCGTTCAGCTCTCCGGCGGCGAACAGCAACGCGTCGCCCTCGCCCGCGCCTTCATGGTTCGCCCCCCCATCCTCATGGCCGATGAACCCACCGGCAACCTCGACTCCTCAACCGGGCGCCAGGTCCTCGACCTTCTCATCTCCCTCAACCAGCGCGAAGCCACCACCCTCGTCCTCGTCACCCATGACCGCGATCTGGCCGCTCACGCCGGCCGCGTCATCACCCTCCGCGATGGCCTCGTCGTCGCCGACGAGGTGCGCCCGTGAACGGCCTCCGCTGGTCCACCGCCGCCCGCATCGCCTGGCGTGAAGCCCGCGCCTCGCGCGCCAAGTTCACCTTCGTCATCCTCGCCGTCGCCGTCGGTGTCGGCGCCCTCACCGGCGTGCGCGGCTTCTCCACCGCCTTCCGCGGCATGCTCACCCGCGAAGCCCGCACGCTCATGGCCGGCGATCTCTCCGCCCGCATGTTCGTCCTCCCCACTTCCGATCAGGAGAAAACCTTCGAACGCCTCGCCGCCCGCGGCGTCCGCCGCACCTGGATCACCGAGACCATGACCATGGCCTCCTCCACCACCACCCGCGATCCTCTCCTCGTCTTCGCCAAAGCCGTCGAACCCGGCGTCTACCCCTTCTACGGATCGCCGCGCCTGGAGCCGCCCGGCCGCCTGGAAGACGTCCTCCAGCCCGATACCGTCGTCGTCTCGAACGATGTCATCATCCGCCTGCGCGTCAACACCGGCGACACCCTCCGCATCGGCGGCCAGGACTTCCGCATCGCCGCCGTGCTCGCCTATGAGCCGGACCGCATGGCCGGCAGCCTGAACGTCGGCGCGCGCCTCATGCTCTCCCGCGCCGGCCTTGAACGCACCGGGCTCATCCGGCCCGGAAGCCGCGCCGCCCAACGCTTCGTCTTCCGTCTGCCCGCCGCCGGCATACCCGTCGCCGACGCGCGCGCCCAACTCAAGGCGGCCTTCCCCGAAGCGATGATCGCCGACTACCGCGAAACCCACCCCATGATCACCCGCGGGCTCGACCGCTCCACGCGCTTCCTCAGCCTCGTCAGCCTCATCGCCCTCATCGTCGGCGCCATCGGCGTCGGCATGGCCATCCATGCCCACCTGCGCCAGCGTCTCGACACCATCGCCATCATGAAGTGCCTCGGAGCACGCTCCGGCGGCATCATGCGCATCTACCTTCTCCAGACCGCCGGCCTCGCCGCCGCCGGGGGAGCCATCGGCGTCGGCTTCGGCGCCCTCATCCAAAGCCTCTTCCCCGTCCTCATCGCCCGCTACTTCCAGTTGGACACCGGCTTTGCCTGGGACTGGACCTCCGTCGTCCAAGGCCTCGCCATCGGCATCCTCACCACCCTGCTCTTCACCCTCCCGCCCCTGCTCGCCATCCGCCGCATCCGCCCCGGCGTCATCCTGCGCCGCGACATGGCGGAAGCGCGAGCCCCCTGGCGCTCCCGCCTCAGGAACTCCCGCGCCGCGCTCGCCGCCGCCGGTGCGCTTCTCGCCGGTCTGGGCCTCATCGCCACCTGGCTCGCCGGCGGCTTCACGGCCGAAAGCGCCCGCGTCGGAGGCTATTTCGTGGGCGGATTGTCGGTCAGCCTCGCCGTGCTCGCCGGCATCGCCTGGCTGCTCATGAAGTTCCTTCGCGGCGTCCTCCGCGCCGGCCGCTGGACCCTGCCTTCCTGGGTCCGTCATGGCCTCGCCAACCTCTACCGGCCCGGCAATCAGGCCCAGGCCGTGCTCGTCGCCCTTGGCCTCGGCGTCATGTTCACCCTCAGCGTCTACCTCGTTCAGCACCACATGATCCGTCAAATCTCAGAGTCCGCGCCGCCCGGCATGGCGAACGTCTTCCTGCTCGACATCACCGAACCGCAGCGCACCGGAGTCTTTGACCTCATCGCCGCGCAGCCCGGCGTCACCGGCAAACCGGAGATCGCCGGCGCCGTCCAGGCGCGCCTGCTCACCGTCGGGGGCGCCGCCGTCGAATCGCTCAACCTCACCGGCTTCGGACGCCGCTTCCGGTCCACACGCTCTGTCTCATGGTCGGAAGGCGTGCCGGAACAGGCCGAAATCCTCCAGGGCGCCTGGATGAAGGCCGGCGACACCATGGGCGTCGCCGTCGGTGAGGACGCCGCCCGCGAACTCGGAGGCCTGCGTCCGGGCGTACGCCTGATCTTCACCGCCCACGGCCGCACCCTCGAAGCCGTCGTCGCCTGCGTCTTCCGCATCGAACAGACCCGCATGCGCTCCAACTTCGAGTTCTACTTCGACCGCGCCGCCCTCGGCGCCCTCCCCATGACCTTCTTCGGCGGCGTCCGCATGGCGCCCCGCGACGTCGCCTCCCTGCAGCGGGTCATGTATGACCGCTTCCCCACCGTCACCGTCATCAACATGGCCGATGTCCTCGCCATCGTCCAGGAAGTGGTCGATCAGATCGCCCTCGTCATCCGCTTCATCTCGGCCTTTGCCATCCTCGCCGGCGTCATCATCCTGGCGTCCAGCGTCGCCGGAACCCGGTTCCGCCGCATTCGCGAAACGGTGATTCTCAAGACCCTCGGTGGCACCCGGCGCCGCGTGGCCGGCATCTTCTCCGTCGAATTCCTCGTTCTTGGCGCCGTCGCCGGCGTCATGGGCAGCCTGCTCGCCACCGCCTTCTCGAACATCCTTCTCGTTCGCCTGTTCGAAGGCAAGGCCACCTTCGACGTTGTTCCCAACCTGACAGCCATCGCCGCCACCGCTCTCATCGCCAACGGCAGCGGCTGGCTTGCCAGCGCCCGCATTCTCTCCCAGAAGCCGCTGGAAGTGCTGCGTGAGGAGTAGCCGATGAAAGAGCACCGGATGAACGAAGCCATTCTCATCCTCTCCTTCGGCGGTCCCGACGGTCCGGAAGACGTCATGCCGTTTCTTGAGAACGTCCTCCGCGGCCGCCCCGTGCCCCGTGAACGCATGCTCGAAGTGGCGGACCACTACCATCACTTCGGAGGCCGCAGCCCCATCAACCAGCAGAACCGCGAACTCATCGCCGCCCTCCAGGATCTGCTCGCCCGCCAGGGCCCGGCCCTGCCCGTCTACTGGGGCAACCGCAACTGGCATCCCCTGGTCGGGGACACCTTCCGGAAAATGGCGGACCACGGCATCACCCGGGTCTACGTGTTCGCCACCTCGATGTTCAGCTCATACTCCGGCTGCCGTCAGTACCTCGACAACCTCGAAGCCGCCCGGGCCGGCACAAACATCGAAGTGCTCAAACTGCGGCTCGGCTTCAATCACCCCGGCTTCATCGAACCTCTGGTTACCAACCTCCGCCGCGAGTTGGACACCCTGCCGGAAGCTCGCCCCGTCTTCACCGCCCACAGCGTGCCGCTCGCCATGGCTTCGAATTCGCTCTACGTCGAACAGCTCACCGAAGCCTCGCGCCTCATCGCCGGCCTCGCCGGCGCCCCCGCGTTCGACCTCGTCTATCAGAGCCGCAGTGGCGCCCACGGGCAGCCCTGGCTTGAGCCTGACATCTGCGATCACCTCCGCACCCTCGCCGCCCAGGGCATCCGCGATGTCCTCGTCGTGCCCGTCGGCTTCATCTCCGATCACATGGAGGTGCTCTATGACCTGGACACCGAAGCCGCCGCGCTTGCCGTGGAACTGGGCCTGCGTATGCGGCGGGTCTCCACCGTGGGCGCCGCGCCCGGGTTCGTCTCCATGATCCGGGAACTGGTGCTCGAACGGCGTGGCGAAGCGGAAAAACGCTGGCTCGGAAAACTGGGCCCCGCCCCGGATCTCTGCGCCGCGGGCTGCTGCCCGGCCCCTATTCGAGTACGCTCTTGAACTCCGCGATCACCGCGCCCCGGTCCTCGTCCTGCGACTTGCGCATCACCTGCACCGGGAACTCGGGGTTCAATGGAATCAGGTGCACCGTCTCCGCGTCCACCCTCTTGTACTCCTTCAGCGTATAGCGGTCATTGCCGCTCTGTGAGCGGTCCTCCACCACCACCCGCCGCCCCGTTCGCGATCCGGCCACGCCCAGCTCGAACAGGCAGAGGCTGCCGTCCGGAATCTCCGGCTCCATCGACTGGCCCACCGCCTGCGCCACAAACCGCTTCTCCGTCAACCGCACCCCGGGCGGCACCTCCACCCAGCCCAGCGGTTCAACCGTCTCGTTCTCCAGCAGTTCGCCGCAGGCTACTTTCAGGCTGTACAGCGGCAGATGCGTCACAAACGGCTGTTCATGCGCCTTCACGCGGGCCCGGTACAGCCGCCACAACGCGCTGTCGAAATCGGCGAACGTCACCGCCTCGCGCCCGGAAAGCGTAACCGTGTTCGAAAGCGTGTCTTCGAGGAAACGGAGCAGCGATTCCGCCCCCATCTCCACGGCCTTCCGGTTCAGGTCGTCCTCAAGCAGCGGAAGCACTTCGTCCTCGGCGGCAAACAGCGGCCAGTCCCGGCGCAGTTGCGCTTGCAGACGCCCGGAACCGGAGTGGAACAGCAAGACACCAATCGCCTCGCCGTAAGCCTCAATCGTCAGGCAGTCGCCGCGCTGGAGCTCCACCATGCTCATGAATCGACCCGTTCCGTCTCGCCTCGCCTGGGCGGCCCTCCCTAGATCATCCTAGGGATTCGCCGGATAATAGCCTTTTCTTGCTCTCACCTGGACGTTGGAAAGATTCACATCCACCCGGATCTTGCGGAACGCCTTCTTCTGGTCCGTATTCTCGGGAACGTAGCGCAGAATGTACTGCGTTGTGACGTCGCCCGCGATCTTGGCGATCGCGTTGAACATCCCCTTGGCAATCTCCGACGCATAACCGCCCGTGCCCACCTTGAGCGCGTAGTTGCCTTCATCCGAAGGCGTCGAAAGGTACCCCGAGACGTCCTTGTAAAGGCCCATCAACGGATACTCCACGCGTCCGCCCGTCTCCTCGGCCAGCCGTGTCAGATTCTTCTCGCCCGCGACGTTGAATCCGAACGCCACCGTGCTCACGCCGTAAATGGTCACCAGGTTCCGCTGCGCGATCTCAAGAACCTCTTCGAGCCCGCGCTTCGAGGCGTTGTCGTGCCCGTCGCCGATGATGATCAGCACCCGGCGCGGTTCAATCGGCTCGCCCTTCACCAGGTTGCGGCTCGTCGACGACATGTAGATCGCATCGAACAGCGCCGCGCCGCCGCCCGGCTTCATCTTCCGCACCTTCTCCAGCAGCTTCTCCGGATCGTGCGTCGTGTTCGCCAGCAGTTCGGCGTCCGTCGAATACCCGATCAGATAACCCGAGTACTTCTTCTCGCCCGGCATCAGAGCGACAATCAGCTCTTCCGTCGCCTCCTGGAAAATCTTCCAGTGCAGCCGGTTGGCGTTCGAATGATCCACCAGGAAACCGATCACCACCGGCTGATTCCGCTCCCGGCTGAAGAAGCTGATCTTCTGCTCCTTGTCCTCGTCGAAGATCCGGAAGTCCTTCTCATCCAGATCCGACACAAAGCGGCCCTTGTCGTCGGTCACCGTCACCGGCACAATCACTTCGTTCACCTGCACCGTGATCGGCGCCTGGCTCTGGCTGAACGCTACCAAGGCCGCCGCGGCGGCCACCGCCGGAACGAGTATCAGTTTGTTTGACATGGACGGCCCCCTGACCCCGATTATAGGTTACCTCTGCACCCGTCCGGAGCCGCCGCCCTTCACCAGCGCCTCCACCTCATCCCGGCTGAACCGGTTGAAGTCGCCCGGAATCGAATGCTTCAGGCACGACGCCGCCACCGCGAACTCCAGCGCCTCGCGGTGCGTGGGAAGATTCATCAGGCCGAAAATCAGACCCCCCGCGAAGCTGTCGCCCCCGCCCACCCGGTCCACGATGTGCGTGATATCGTAGTGCCGCGATACCAGGAACTCCGCCCGGTTGTTCAGGCACGCCGACCACCCGTTGTGCGAAGCCGACTTCGACTCCCGCAGCGTGATCGCAATCGCCTTCAGGTTCGGGTACGTCGCCAGCACCCTGTTCGACAACGCCTCATACTGAGCCTCTTCCAGGTGCCCCGCATGCACATCCACCCCGGCGTCAATGCCCAGCGCCGCCTGGCAGTCCTCCTCATTGGCGATGCAGACGTCGGTCAGCGCCGCCAGCGCCGGCATCACCTCGCTCGCCTTCTTCCCCCACTTCCAAAGGTTCTTCCGGAAGTTTAGATCGCAGGAGACCACCAGCCCCAGACGCCGCGCGGCCGTCATCGATTCAATGGCCAGCTCCGCGGCCGAAGCGCTGATCGCGGGCGTGATGCCCGTGATGTGAAACCAGCCCCCGCCCGCGAATGCGCCATCCCAATCCACGGCGCCCGGCTTGGCCAGCGCAATCGCCGAATGCTCGCGGTCGTACACCACCTTGCCGCCGCGCTGGTTCGCGCCGTTCTCGACAAAGTAGATGCCCATCCGGCCCGGTCCCCGCACAATCGCGGACGTATCCACGCCAAACCGCCGCAACTCGCCCACCAGGCCGTCGGCAATCGGATTCGCCGGCAGAACACTCACATAGCGAGCCGCCTGCCCAAACCCCGCCAAAGCCACGGCCACATTCGCCTCGCCGCCGCCCCAGGTGGCCTGAAACTGAGGCGATTGAAGGAATCGTTCATATCCGGGAGGCGCCAGCCGCAGCATGGTCTCGCCAAAGGTGACAACGGTTTTCGACATGAGAAGCCCCATTTTATCAGGCAGCCTGAATCGATGAATTCCAGCCGCGTGTTACCGCCACGCGTTACCGCGGTCATCGCGAAAGATCCGGCCATGCGAACGAATCGTACAGCCGGTAACGCTCTGCCATTCAAGTCAGACCAGCGGCCAAAGGCTGGGGCGGCTTCAAGCAATGTCTGCCCTCCTCCGTTTGCAGGCTGTTGCCGGACGGAGTCGTTACTCGCCCCGTTTATCAAGACCGGCCCGCCGACGCCCCGGCACCGTGTTTGCCCTTATCAGCGATCTCTATCCTCGCGGCAAAGCACATCACGGGCGCTCCATGAAAAGAGGCTCTGATCCACCTTGCCGCATTGGCTGAGTTTCGGGAGAGGTTCGGACGAAGTTCACCCCGGCGCGAGGGGTTGATCGGAAGATTCGACGCGCTGCTGGAGCACGCCCAAGCGACCGGACACGTGAGACGAGTGTTCGTTTGGGGAAGCTTCGTGACTCAGAAGGCGACGCCCGGAGCCGGGATTTCCATTTTGGGTCTCCCGGACCCCAACAGTATACACCAACGCCTCACTCCCGTGCCGGATTTGATCAGAATCCCCTTTCCGAGGGCGGGCCAGTGCCTGCGGATGGCTTCTTTCGACCATCGCACAAAAACGAAAACCGACAACATGCCTGT
>VFZY01000213.1 GCA_016870915.1 Acidobacteriota bacterium
CTAGCTACCGGGCTTGGCAGCTCCATTGCTCGGCCGACCTTAACTGCCGTCGACGCTCACAATGCGATCATAGCTGCCCCGGTTCCTTGCCTGTCATGACCCGTTCGCGGGTCCCCGGGCTAGCTAGATTGCGAATTGATACAACGATTGCGGAGTTGCGGAGAAACGGTGACTTGCCACCCGGTGTCCACTTCGCGCTTGGCCGGAGGTGGCGGAGCGGCTTGCGTTCAATCCGAGGCGCCGGCGGCTGTTGGCGGGCTTGCGCGAAGTGAGATCTGCTGCGCCGGGCCGGCTGCAAACTTGTGTTCGTGGACGATAGCTTTGTGACGGACAAACCCCCGCATCGCCTCGGGTCTGACCCAGGAAGGTTTGGCCCATCGCCTCGGCATGAAGGCCCAACAGATCCAGCGCTGCGAAGCGACGGAGAACGAGAGTGCCAGCTTCGCCCGGATTCTCGAAGTCTTCCATGCGCTGGGTCTGAGCATGCCCAAGCCGGCGCGGTTCGTGCGGGGATAGCCTCTCAGCCCAGCTTGACGAACCACTTCACCGCTTCCGTGGCGCGGCTCCAGCCTTCGCTCTCATAGAGACTGTTCCCCTTGAGATTATCCGCCAGGCATTCCAGATGCGCCGCCTGCGCTCCCCGACCCCGTAAGTGATCCAGCATCGCGCGCAGCATCTCACGCCCCAGGCCCTTGCCCTGCTCGGTCTGATCGACAGCCAGAATGTCGATGTACGCCAGCCCTGCCATTTCATCGAACGCCGCCGTGCACACCGCCACCGCCTGTCCCTCCGATTCACCCACCAGCACAATCTGCCCTTCAAAGATCTTGTCCAGCCGCCTGCCCCATAGGCCCCGCCAGTCCATGCGGCAAAACTGGCCCTGTTTCTCTTCCAGCTTCCGGTACCACGTAATGGGCTCAAAGCTCGCGATGATCATCTCATCCAGCTTCGAGCGGTCTTCTGTTCGTGCCAGGCGGTAGTTCATGTTCGTGGATGCAGTATAGCGCTGCATGATCCGGCCGCGATGTGGTCCAATGACCCCATGGCTGCAACTGTCTATGACATCTGCATTGTTGGCAGCGGATTCGGCGGGGGCATCTCCGCCTACGCCTTGACGCAGCTGGGCCTCAAGGTCGCCCTGCTTGAAGCCGGAGGCCGGCTGCGCGCCGGCGTCGATTACGGCCATCACCTGAAACCCTGGGAAATGCTCGAACGCCGCCTCGCCGCCGGCTTCACTTCGCCGGTGGACTCCGCCTGGGACCTCCGGGAGAAAGACCACTTCACCGGCGTCGGCGACCGCCCCGATCACGGCTGGCTCAAGGCTCTCGGCGGCCGGTCCCTCTGCTGGGCCGGCCACTCGCTCCGCTTCGGACCCGGCGACTACAAGCGCTGGCCGATCAGCTACGACGACGTGGCTCCCTACTACACCCGGGCAGAAAAGTTCATGGGCGTCTACGGCTACAAAGACGGCCTGTGGAACATGCCGGACGGGGCCTTCTCGAAGGGTGTGCCGATGAGGTGCGCCGAAATGATGCTCAAGCGCGGCGTGGAGCGCCTGAAGAAAAAGGGCGCGCGCATGGAGTTCGTCGCTCAACGCAAAGCCATGCTCATGGAGCGCCATCCTTCCGGCCGCCCGCTGTGCCACTTCTGCGGCAAGTGCGGCGGCTGCTGCGTCGATGCGAAGTATACCTCGGCCAACACACCCATTCCGGCCGCTATGCGCACCGGGCGGCTCACCGTGCTCACCGACGCCGCGATGACTCGAATTCTCAAGACGCAGGACGGACGCCTGGTCACCGGCGTGGAGTACACCAACTCCAAGGGCCAGACCGAAAGGCTGATGGCCAAGGCGCTGGTTCTCTCCTGCAACTCCATCGAGACGCCGCGCCAGCTGCTGCTCAACAACCTTGCCAACTCCAGCGGCCAGGTGGGAAAGAACCTCACCAGCCACTTCGGTGTCCACGTCATCGGCGTGTTCAACGATCTCATCGATCGCAGGGCCCCGAATGACGAAGGCACCGGCTACTATCACAGCCTGCTCACCGGCCTCTACTGGGATGAGCCCAGCAAGGAGTTCGAGAACACCTACCAGGTTCAGTGCGGCGCCGGTCTCCTGCCCTGGCGCCTCGTCTCCACACCGCGCGGTTATGGCTCGGCCTTCAAGAAATCGGTCTATGAGGAAAACGCCGCGCAGGCCGGCATGAACATGCAGGGCACCCTGGTGCAGTCGCCGCGCAAGTTCGTCGATCTCGATTCCGATAAGAAGGACCGCTTCGGCCAGCCTCGCGTCCGCGTCCACCTGCACTATGAAGATGAGGACATCCGCATGGCCCAGGATGCCGTCAACAGGTGCGAGGAGATCATCCAGGCCGGTGGCGGCCGCGTTGTTGCCACTCCGGGCCGCATCGACGCCTCCAAGCTCATCATCGACTACAACCACTGGGTGGGCACCACACGCATGGGCACGGACCCGCGCACCAGCGTCGTCAACACCGACGGCCAGTCCCACGACGTCAAGAACCTTTTCGTCGGCGATGCGTCGGTCTTCCCGCGCTATCCCGAAAAGAACCCCACACTTACCAACGTCGCGCTCTCCTGGCGGATGGCGGAGCGCCTTGCCGAAAAGATGAAACGCGGAGAACTCGCCTAGGAGGAACCATGGAACGCAGAGACCTGTTCAAGATCATCGCCGCCACGCCTGTGCTCGAAGCCGGGCAGGCGCTCGCGCAGCACCAGCACGCCTCCACCACCGGACCCTTCCCCGGCGAAACCGGCTACAAGATGAAATTCCTCACCTCCGCCGAGGAGCCCGTCATTGACCGTCTCGCCGACATCATCATTCCCGCCGACAGCCGCTCACCCGGCGCCCACGACGCGCGCGTTGTCCACTTCATCGACCTCTTTGCCCACTATGGCGGCCCGGCGATCCAGCAGCGTTGGCGCGACGGCGTCGCCGCCGTTGAGACGGAATCGAAGAGACGGCACGGCAAGGCATTCGCCTCCCTCGACCGCGCTGCCCAGGAAGCCATCGTCGCCACCATGGCTTCGAACGAAGGCAATCCCGGCACGGCTCTCGAACACTTCTTCGCGCTGCTCAAGCAACGTACGCTCGACGGGTTCCGCTACTCCCGCGTCGGGCTCGATGCCTATTTCGGCTACAAGGGCGATATCCCTTCGCGCGAGTTCGTGGGCTGCAACCATCCCGAACATCAGCGGGTGTGACGTCTATCGCGTCAAGCCCACGTCGTAGCGGTTGAGCAGCGCCGCCAGCCGGTGAGGGTCGCCCGTGAGCGGCGCCCCGCCAGTCACCTCGAACGCGTCGCGCGCGCGGTCGAAAATGGCCACGGCCAGTTCGCCGTCATCATGCCGGCAACGGTAGATCAAGCCATCGGGTTGTCTCGGATGCTCCCAGAGTGATCGCGCCAGTTGCCGCGACGCGGCGTAGTCGTTGCCCGATGTCCACTCCGCCGTCACGCCCAACCTGGCCAGCGCCGCGCCATGCAGCGGGGTAAGGCGCAACTCGCGCCGCACACGCACCACCGCCGCCGAGCGCTCCGCCAGATCCGCCAGCGACAGTATGCGCACCGGAGGATTACGGAGAAACGTTTCGGCAAAGCACCCCTCAAGGGACAATCCGAAGTAGGCCACCCGGAAGTGCCCCAGCGGATCGTCGAAGCGATTCACTGGCTTCTTGCCGGGCGCCGGGCCGAACCACAAAGCATCGCGCCGCCTTGAATGGATGCGGAACCACTCCGTGCCTTCCGGCACACGCTCCAGAGGCAGGCGGGCGTGGGCCATCTACTCGGCAAACTCCGCCGCAAGCTGTGCTGCCAGCCCTGCCTCGCCAGCCGCCACCGCTTCCAGCATGGAACGCCCGCCCAGGGCCGGCGCCGGCGCCAGCAGCAGCGACAACTGCGTCCATGGGTCGTGAACGCGAAACGCGCCCAGCACCAGATCCATGCCCGCCAGCACGCCATCCGGGCCAAACTGGCAGGCTGGGTAAACGTGCGTGCCCGCCCCCGTCGGCACCGCCAACATCGCCGCCCGTTTCCGGCGCGATTCCACCGTCTGCCGGCTGGCGCCCATGGCACGTGCCGCCTGCGCTGCCGTCAGGCCGCCGCCGGCTGCCCGCAGCAATTCCTGCTTGGCCGTGCGGCCGCGGTGCATGGCCGCCAGCAGCGGGTCCGCCTCCAGCGCCACCGTGTCGGAGAGCAACATTGCGATCCCAGCTACATCGCTCGATGTAGCGAGCGCCGCGGCGAGAGTCTCCGCGGAAGCGCCCGAAGCAATGCGCTCCAGGGCCCCGCGCGAGCGGTCGATCAATGCCTGCGCCAGCTTCTGGCGCGACGGCCGTGTGGCGGCGGTTCGTGTGCTCATCGTCAAACCAGATCCCGGTAGTGGATTCGCGGCTGCAACTCGATCATCCGGCCGTTCACCTCGCCATACGGGTAAACGAAGAAATTCAGGGGCTCGCCCGATTGCCGGGGGGTGAGAATCACATCCCTGCCTTGGCTCAGTTCCACACGATTCTCATCCAGAGCGCCGAAGAAGTACTTTCTTCGTTCTGGGTCCTTGGCTGCCTCGGATGCATCGATCGGTATCCAGCCGATGCCCTTGGCGAAGAACTCCGCCCAGCAATGATAGCCTGCGATCTCACCGGATCCTCGGTCCCGAGGAAAGGGCAACCCGATGACGAACTTGGCCGGAACGTTCACCGCGCGCGCATACCCGATGAAGATGGCGTGAAAGTCCGAGCAGTTCCCGCGCCTTGTGTCGCATGCGTAGTAGATGTCGCCGCGGCCCCAACCGCGGCCGGACTTGTCGTACTTGACCGTCTCGACGACATGCTCGTAGATTGCCCGCGCCTTATCCAGATCCGACACGGCCCGGGCCTCGCGAACCACATCCTGCGCCCACTTCCGAATGCGGCTGTCGAGCGGCACCAGACGGTCCGGACCCAGGCAACAGGAGCCGCCTGTGCTGCCCGATGCCTGCCCTCGAAGTTCGCCGCGCCGCTCTGTTCGCGTGACCTGAAATTCCATACGGACAGTTCTACCCGGCGGCACTTTCGCGAAGAAGTACCGGTTGTCTTCCATGCCGCTACCGTAAGTCTCGTGCCTGTCCACGCCGGCAAACGCCAGATGCTCGATGGCTTGAGTCGAGTCACTCTTTGGCACGGGAAGCCAGAGGGAGACAGGCGCACTCTGGTTGTCAGGGATCGCCACTTCATAGCGCACTTCCACCTTGCGTTTGGCCGCGGCAGGCGGCTGTGCATGGATGGAAGACCCCACGGCCAGTCCGGCCATGGCGCACCGGAGCAGGTCACGACGGTGCACGGGAACCGTGGCATTCTCCTTGGGAATTCGATCCCCCGCGGCGGCGCTGACCAGCGCCGTGCGAATCGGCCGGGTCAGATATCCCGGCATGGCGTTACTCCGTGTTGGATAAGCATCAGGTCCTCAGAATACCAGACGGCTGCCCGCATCCCGTTCGTTGGATCTGACAGGATAACTGCATGCTCCACACACGACGATTGCTGCTTGCCGCGCTTGCCTCGCCGCTCGGCGCCCAGTACGTTCCCAAGCAGAGTGACCGCCCCGCGCCCATCGACGGCGACGAGCCCGGCTTCACCAGCATGTTCAACGGCCGCTCGCTCGACGGCTGGCAGGGCGACCCCGTCTACTGGAGCGCTGTCAATGGCGTTATGACCGGCGAGATCCGGCCCGACACCGTCATTCGCAGCAACACCTTCATCATCTGGCAGGGCGGCGAACCGGAGGACTTCGAACTCAAGGTGGACTTCCGCATCACCTCCGCCGGCAACAGCGGCATCAACTATCGCAGCGTCATCGCCGAAGACAAGGTCACGCCCTCCAACCGCTTTGCCCTCCGCGGCTACCAGTGCGATATCGATGGCGCAAACCGCTACACCGGCAACAACTACGAGGAGAAGGGCCGGCTGTTCCTTGCCCAGCGCGGCGATGTCACCCACGTCACCGGCACGCGCATTCCCGTAGTCACCGCGCGCACCGGAGGCGATCTCACTTCCGCCATCACCAGCGATTGGAACCGCGCCCACATCATCGCCAGCGGCAGCGTGCTCTCACACCACATCAACGAACGGCTGATGTGCGTTGTGCACGATGACGACCCCAGGCGCCAGCGCAAGGGCCTCATCGGCGTTCAGGTACACGTCGGCCCGCCGATGAAAGTGGAGTATCGCAACTGGCGAATTCGCGTTACGCGATGATCTCGCGAATGGTCTCGCCGGCCACGTCCGTCAACCGGAAGTCGCGGCCGGAGTAGCGGTACGTCAGCCGCTTGTGGTCCAGGCCAAGCAGGTGCAGCGCCGTGGCGTGAATGTCGTGTACGTGCGCCGGTTTTTCCGCCACGCGGAACCCGAAATCGTCCGTCGCGCCATACACCGTGCCGCCCTTGATGCCGCCGCCCGCCAGAAGCGTGGTGAACCCGTAGGGACTGTGGTCACGTCCGTTCTGCACCTTCACCGCCGCGCTGTTCTCAACCGCCGGCGTGCGGCCGAACTCGCTTGCCACCAGCACCAGCGTCTCATCCAGCAGGCCGCACTCTTTCAGGTCCGCCACCAGCGCCCCAATGGGCTGGTCGGACCGTCCCGCCAGCTTCCGCAAATCCTGAATGTCCTCGTGGCTGTCCCACGGCTGCCCGTTGCCGTAATAGACCTGCACGAACCGCACACCGCGTTCCACCAGCCGCCGGGCCATCAGGCAGCCGCGGGCGAAGTCGCCGTCGCCGTAGCGCTCCCGCACGCGTTCCGGTTCGCGCATCACGTCGAACACCTCCGGCGCCTCGGTCTGCATCCGGTAGGCCACTTCCATGGCCTGAATCGAGGACTCAAGCTCGGCATCGCGCGACCGCTTTTCCAGATGGATCCCGTTCAACGCCTTCAGGTAGTCCAACTGGCGCCGCTGTTCTCCCGGATCCGCCCGCTGATTCCGAATGAACTGAATCAGCTTGTAGGGGTCTTTCTCATTGTTCGCGATATGCGTGCCCTGGAACGCCGCCGGCAGGAACGCCGAGTTCCACAGCGGCGGTCCCACCACGGGCACGCCCGGGCACAGCACCACGAAGCCCGGCAGATTCTGATTCTCCGTTCCCAGCCCATACGTTACCCAGGACCCCATCGCCGGGCGCCCCGTCTGAATATCGCCGCAGTTCATCATGAACAATGCCGATTCGTGAATCGGATTGTGCGTGTAGGTGGACCGCACCACCGCGAACTCGTCGATCACCCCCGCAATGTGCGGGAAGATCTCGCTCACTTCAATCCCGCTCCGCCCATGCCGCTTGAACTGGAACGGCGAGCGCATCAGATTGCCCGTGTTCCGCTCCGTCTTCGGATTTCCGCCAGGCATTGGCGTGCCATGGAACCTGGCCAGCGCCGGCTTCGGATCGAACGTGTCCACCTGCGACATCCCGCCGTTCAGGAACAGGAAGATCACCCGCTTGGCGCGCGCCACATGATGCGTGCCCGCCTGCGCCACGCCGCCCAGCGCGGCCAGCCCGAACGCACTGCCCACGCGGGACAGGGCTTCGCGGCGCGTCAGATGGGGCACGATGCTCGATTGTCGAATGATCAAGGGCGCTCTACTCCAAAAATGAAAACTCGTTCGAACTTAGCAGGGCTTGGGCCAGTTGCGGCCATGACCCCTGCGCCAGAAACGCCAGCGCCAGTTTCTCTTCCGCCGGCGCCGGGTCCCGAGTGAACAATACCTGATAGGCGCGCCGCAGCTTCGCCCGGTGCCCGGTGCCCACTTCGGATTCCAGCCGGCACGCCAGGGCCTGCGCCTGCGCCAGCACAAACTCGCTGTTCAACAGGAACAGCCGCTGCGGCGGCACGTTTGTCGTCACCCGCTTCTCGCTGGACTGGGCCGGGGAAGGGAAGTCGAACAGCGCCAGCGTTCCGTTCAGCTTCAACCGGCTGATCTCCGCGTACAGCGTCCTCCGCCGGTGATGCTCATCAAGCTCCGCGGCGGGCCCACCCACCTTCGCGTCCAGTGTTCCGGCCGCCGCCAGGATGGAATCACGCAGAGCTTCGGCGTCCAGGCGGCGGCGCACCGCGCGTCCATAGAAACGATTGGCCCCGTCACGCGCCTCGCTGGTCCCTCCACTGTTCGCACGCTGCCAGGTCTCTGTCAACACCAGCTCCCGGACCAGCCTCTTTGTCGACCAGCCCAACTCGCGATAGCGCCACGCCAGATACTCAAGCAATTCGGGATGCGATGGACGTTCGCCCAGCCGTCCGAAGTTCGATGGCGTTGCCACAATCCCGCGCCCGAACAGGTTGCCCCACACGCGATTGGCCGCCACCCGCGCAAAGATGGGCTGGGCGGTAATCGCACGGGCGAGTTCAACACGCCCGCTTCCATCGCGGAACCCCTCGGTGTGGCCCGCCAGCACTTCGGGAAAACGCCGCGGCACGGTGTCGCCCAGGTTGTAGGGATTCCCCCGCAGCGCGATTCTCAGATCGATGGGCTGCTCGCGGTCGCCCAGTCCGTGGTAGTACGCATACGGCGAGGGCTTGGTCTTCTTCAACTCGTCCAGGCTTGCCCGCAGCGCCACCAGGCGCGCCTTCCACTCACCATGCAGGAACGGCTCAATTTCGCTCTCGCCGAAGTACAGCACCCCGCCCTGGCCTTTGTCGCCGGCGCGAAACATGTCGCGCCACAGCAAATACCGGTCGCGATCCAGAGCTTTGGCGGGCACTTCGCAGCCCGGACAGAAATCGTCGTAACTCTCAAATCCGTTTGGCAGCTTGGTCTTCCGGGCATTCTTCGGCGCCCGCTGGGATTCCACCGCTCGCTTGTTCTCCTCGTCGAATTGCGCTTTCTCGGCGGCAACGCTCAGCAGAAACGTCTGGAACTTCTCCGCCTCCTCGCGTCCGCGGTTTGAAAACCAGGCGCTCAGATACGGGTGGTCCTTCTCAGGCTTCGCAAGATACTTCTTCCAGCGTTCGTAGACCGCTGTGTCCAGACCGTCCGGCTCACCTTTGCGTACCGCTTCAACATAGTCCGCCGTGCGATGGGCCAGCATTCCGGCCAGATCTACCGCGGTCTTTGCCACAAACGCGGCTGTCTCCTTTTCCTGATCCTTCATCCGCTGCGCGTGCTGCTCAAACCGCTCCACCACGTCCGGCTCCACCAGCGGATACTCGCGGTATTCCGAGCTCTGGAAGACTCCGGCCAGCGCATAGTAGTCCTTCATCGACACCGGATCGAACTTATGGTCGTGACAGCGCGCGCATCCGAGAGTCAATCCGAGCAAACCGCGGCCCACCATATCCACCCGGTCATGCCGTTCGTCCGAACGGGCCTGCGGCGGCGGTGACAGCGTGTAATACCACGGGCCCAGTCCGAACAGACCCGTCGCCGCCGGCTCGCCCAGCTTATCTCCGGCGATCTGCGCCTCAACGAACCGGTCGAACGGCATGTCCTTATTGAGCGCGCTCACCACCCAGTCGCGATAGCGCCAGGCGTTCGGGTAGAACTCCCGCCCGTACGCGCGCATGTCGTCGTCCGAATAGCGCGCTACATCCAGCCAGAAGCGTCCCCACCGCTCGCCAAAGTGCGGCGACTCAAGCAACTCATCCACTGCCTTTGGGAATGCCTGCCCCGAGCTATCGGCAAGAAACGCGGCCATCGCCGCCGGTGTCGGCGGCAGCCCGGTCAGCGCATAGCTCAGCCGCCGGTAGAGTGTCTTGCGATCCGCCCGCGGCGCCGGCTCAATCCCTTCCGACGCCAGCTTCCCGGCGATGAACCGGTCCACGGCCGCACCCGCTTCAGGAGCCTTCAACGGAGCCAGCGACCAGAACGCCCGGTCGCGCTCGGAAACCTGAAACACCTTGGGCGCGCGCGTCACGCCATCCTTTGCCGGCCAGACGGCCCCGGCCGCGATCCAGGCCCGCAGCCCGTCAATCTGGGCGGCCGTCAGCTTGCCGGTCGGCGGCATTCGAAGCGACGGGTTTGACTGCTCCACCACTTCAAGAATCAGACTTTTCGCCGGTTCACCGGGCACCACCGCATGGCCACGCGTACCGCCCTGGAGCATCCGGTCGCGCGAATCCAGGCGCAGCTTGCTCACCTCGGCGGCCCCATGGCAGCCCAGGCAGTTTTCGGCCAGCACCGGCCGGATCCGCAGTTCGAAGAAATCCGCCGACGCGGGGTCCTGCGCCTGGGCCATGCCCAAGGCGGTTAAGAATAATAGGGGTCGCACCGTCAGGCTCACTGTATCAGATGCCTCTCCAGGAAGCCATAGGCCAGCTTTCGGAGGTCGGGTGGAAAATCGTGCCCGGCTTCCGGGTAGTGCGCTTCCACCCAGCCTCGGCCCGCCACTACGTCCCGCACGCCCGACACCTCAAAATTCGAGTCCCCCACCGGGGCGTTCACGAACACGGGCCGAGGGCCGATCAGATCCAGGACGTCAGTGAAATCGAACGGTATGCGCGCCGCGCTCTTCCCGTAAAGAGCCGCAATCCGCGGCATGTACCCCGCATGGCTCCAGCCCGTGAGATCCCCTTTCATGTACTTGTGGAACGAATTGAACCCGCAACTGGTGGCCACGGCCGCGATTCGCGGCTCAAATGCGGCCAGGAACAGTGAATTGTGGCCGCCCAGGCTGTGCCCAATCGCGCCAATCCGGCGCGGATTCACGCCCGCCACTGTTTCCAGAACATCCACGGCGCGCGAATGGTTCCAGATCCCTTTCATCGTATTACTGGCATACCCAAACGCATACGCATCCGTCCGGTTGGCGCCGAAACGCGGGTAATCGGGGGCCAGCGAAACGAACCCGAGATCGGCTAACTCCTTTGCATAGTGCAGATCCGGCTTTCCGCCCAACCCGGCCGGCTCGTCCTTGCCCATCCGCGTTGTCTGGTGCAGGCAGATCGCGGCCGCGCCGGTTGCGAGCGGTTTTGCCGGCAGCAGCAGCCACGCCGGAACACGGTCCCCGGGCTCCGCCACGAAACTCAAGGCCACCCGTGTGTGGCCACCCGCCGGTTCGCGCCCCTCGATCCGCAGGTCGAGCGGCGGCCGCGGAATTCGAGGAAACGAACCCATCACCTGCTCCAGCCGCGCGCGCTTCTCCGCGTCCCCGGCCTTTTCCGCGTCCGCCGTCCGGCATAACACCTAAATTATGCACCGATGGAGACGCGGGCCACCTGAGTGATCGGCGTCGCGTCGGTGCTTGATCGGGCTGTTGACTTGGCGTAGCGTCTTGCTGAGGTGATGTTTTCCGGTGCCTCTCTGTAAG
>VFZY01000214.1 GCA_016870915.1 Acidobacteriota bacterium
TCATCGTAATGCCGACTTGTACGGTAGAGAGGAAGTCGTGCGGATTCGTCGCCAGATCCAGCGCCACGGCCGCCCCGCGATGCCCCTCCTCGGCCCGTTGCCGCAGTCTCGCTTTTCGCGAGGAAACCACGGCGAGCTCCGCCATGGAGAAGACTCCATTGGCCAGAACGAGAACTAGCACCAGTGAGATTTCAAGTCCGATACCCATGCAGCCTCTCCATCATCTCCCGGCGTCTGCACGCGGCACGCCTTGCTGCCGAAGTTGAAATGGTAGAACTCGTCGAGCCCGGCGCCCACGTTGCTTTCTCTGCCTGTGCTCGAACCCGTCCTTCGTCACCAAGGGAGCGCCTTGTAAAGGGCCGTGATGTCTTTCCCAAGACATCCTGACGCAATGGGGATGCCGCCAAAAGGAGCACTGCGTTCGAAGTCAAGGGAAGCCTCCCGGCTCGCAAAGAACTCTCCACCTTCAACCGCTTGACTTTCAGTCTGCATTCCGGCCTATGCCAAGTCCATCCTCGGAATCGATGACGGCCGACTGCCCTACGCCATCTCACGTGAACGCAGGATGGTTTCCGGTCGCAAGTGTAGGCAATATATTAGGAAGGTCCCCTCAACGCGCGGAGTGGATTCTGGCATGGGCGAAGAGTATTAAAAGCCAATTCCTGGCAAACAGCATCCCAACACAAACTCGCCTTCGCCGTGGACGGGCGTCACGACCGTCTCGCTGAGGACGCAGAGAGCAGCGGTGTTTTGTGGAGGTCGTCCTTTGAAGTTATCGATGGGAAGAAGCGCAGCGGACAGCAATGGAGCAGCCTTTTCGCCTCCGGCCGTTGCTTGGCACGCGCTTTCTGAAGCCGAGGTAGCAAAAAGGCTTGGAACGTCCACCGACGGGTTAGGCGACCAACAGGCGGCCGAGCGGCGTCGGGAGTTCGGGCTCAACGTGCTCCCCAGCAAGGCCCCTCCCACGTTGCCGGTCATCTTTCTCCATCAGTTCCTGAGCCCGCTGATCTACGTATTGCTGGCAGCGGGCGTGATCGCCATCTTCATGGGAGATGTGTCGGATGCAGGCTTCATCTTCGGCGTCGTTCTGCTCAACGCGGCACTCGGTACCTACCAGGAGTGGAAAGCCGAGCGCAGTTCCGCCAGCCTCCAGCAACTGCTGCGTGTCGTTTCGCGCGTGAAGCGGAACGGCGCTTATTTGGACCTCCCCGCCGAAGAGATCGTCCCCGGTGACTGGGTTCGGCTGGAGTCGGGATCGCGGGTGCCCGCCGACTTGCGCTTGTTGGAGACGAGCAGCTTGGCCGTGGACGAAGCGCTCCTCACGGGCGAGTCCGTAGCGGCCGAGAAAGTGACCGAGGTCTTGGACGAAGGGTTGCCCGTCAGCGACCGCAGGAACATGGCGTTCGCGGGAACCATCGTGGCTGCGGGCCGCGCGACCGGCGTAGTGGTCGCCACCGGCCTCCGCACGGAAGTCGGCAAGATCGCCAAGAGCGTGACCTCGTCGCAAGCCGCGAAGCCGCCGCTCGTGATTCGCATGGAGGCGTTTGCGCGACAGGTGAGCCTGGTGACTCTGGCGGCTTGTTTGCTTTTGGGCGGCGTCGCGCTCTCGCAGGGAATGCCCGCCTACGATGTCTTCTTCCTTGCGATCGCGCTGGCCGTGGCCGCCATCCCGGAAGGACTGCCCGTGGCCATGACCGTGGCACTCTCCATTGCCACCAGCCGCATGGCGAAGCGCAACGTGATTGTTCGCAAACTGACCGCCGTCGAAGGGCTGGGAAGTTGTACTTTCATTGCCAGCGACAAGACCGGAACGCTCACGCTCAACAAGCAAACGGTGCAAACCGTGTGGCTCCCCGCATCGGGCACGTTTCGCCTAAGCGACGAGACGGACTCTAAGGAGCGCAAACGACTGGAGGAGGTTTGCCGCCTGGCGATGATCGCCAGTGAGACGGTGGCGCGTTTTGAAGATGGGCAGTGGACCTTCGCCGGCGATGCCGTCGATGCGGCGTTCTGGCACCTGGCCCTACGCTTGAACATCGACCCCGCGGAAATAGCGGGTATCGCTCATATTGGCGAAATCCCGTTCGAATCCGAGCGCGCCTTCTCGGCGACATTTTTTCTGCGCGACGGCGTGACGCACGTCGCGGTGAAGGGCGCGCCCGAGGTTCTGCTCGCGCGTTGTCATGGCGTACTCGGTCACGATGGCGGGTCCACGCTGGACCACCCCGATGCCGAAGGAGCACTCGTCGCACTCGCAGAATCCGGCCATCGCGTGATGGCCATCGCGACCGGAGTGGTGCAACAAACTCCTCAGGGCAGTGCTCTCGACGAGCGCGATCTGCCGCCGCTGGTGCTAGCTGGATTCGCCGGCTTGATCGATCCCCCGCGTACCGAAGTGCGCGCCGCAGTCGAACGGTGCCAGCAGGCGGGAATTCAGGTGGCGATGGTCACCGGGGACCATCCGCGAACGGCGCTGGCGATCGCCCGCGAAGTGGGCATCAACGCGAGCGCGGATCAGGTGGTAACGGGAAAAGCGCTGGCCGAAATCGGCACGCCCGACGTGCCGCTTTTCATCGATACCGTCAAGCAGGGCCGGGTCTTCGCGCGCGTCAGCCCCCTCCAGAAGCTCCAGATCGTCGATTCGCTTGTAAAGCTGGGTCACTTTGTGGCCGTCACCGGCGACGGCGTGAACGACGCGCCGGCGCTCAAGCGGGCCAATATTGGCGTGGCCATGGGGTCCGGAACGGACGTGACCAAGGAAACGGCGTCGATCATCGTGACCGACGACAACTTCGCTTCGATTGAGGCTGGCGTCGAAGAAGGGCGCTTCGCATACGACAATATCCGCAAGGTCACTTACCTGCTGATTTCCACCGGGATCGCGGAGGTGCTGCTCTTCGCGCTCACGCTTCTCACGGGGATGCCGATCCCTCTGCTGCCCGTTCAACTGCTGTGGCTCAACCTGGTCGCCAATGGAATTCAGGACGTATCGCTGGCCTTCGAAGGCGGCGAACCGGGCGCCATGTCCCGGCCGCCGCGCCCGCCGTCGGAGGGGGTTTTCAACCGATTCATGGTCCAGCAGACGGCAGTGGCCAGCGTGGCCATGGCGCTGCTGGCCTATGTCAACTTCTATCTCCTGGTGAACTACCTGGGGTTGAACGAATTCGATGCCCGGAACCGGCTGCTGCTGTTAATGGTCTTGGTAGTGAACTACCACGTCTTCAATTGCCGGTCCGAGTACGTTTCCGCGTTTCGCGTGCCGTTGCGGCGCAACTGGATGCTGGTCTTTGGAATCTTGGGCGCGCAGGGAGTCCACATCCTGGCGATGTTCTTCCCTCCGGCACAGCGTATTTTGAAGATCGCGCCGGTTTCCCTTTCAGAATGGCTTGTGCCGTTCGCGCTTGCCTCGATCATGTTGATGGTCATGGAAGCATTCAAAGTCCTGATGCATGGCCGCTCGACGGTCTGGCCAGCTTCGTCTGACCCTGCGCCGGCCGAGCGCGCCTGAAATGGAGGTTCCCTATGAAGATACTCTTGGCAGTGGATGGCTCTCACTTCAGTCTGGCTGCCGCGGATGCCGTGGCACTTCGGCCATGGCCCCCGGGTACGATCGTTCGCGTCGTGCATGTGAATGAGTCGGCCGGCGAGCCAACGGAAGTAAACCCGGCAAGGATGCAACCACCGTTCCCGCCGCCTCCGGACGCGATCGAAAAGGCGCTCGGACGGCTTGAGGGACACCAGTTGAAGGTGGAGGCCAAGATTCTGCCCGGCCGGCCCAAGTCGGCCATCCTCGATGAAGCTCGAGATTGGGGTGCGGATCTGATTGTAGTCGGATCTCACGGAATGTCGGGCATCGAGCGCTTCGTCCTCGGGTCCGTCTCCCAGGCTGTCGCCTCGCATGCGCATTGTTCCGTCGAAATCGTTCGCACGATGCGACAGCCGCAGCCCAGGGTATGAGGATCACCGTCAACGTCTACACGATCGGGGTCGCGGCCAACCTTAGGTTCTCGCGGCTCCGGGAGTCCACAACGTGATCTGGATTCAGTTCGCAGCCTGCACGGCGATCATCCTCTATTCCGGCACGCGGCTCTCGCTTTATGGAGACGTCATCGCCGAGAAGTCGGGCTTGGGCCGGACCTGGATCGGCGTGATTCTGATGGCCTCGGTGACGTCGCTGCCCGAACTGGTAACCGGAATCAGCTCGGTCGCGATCTACAACCTCCCCAACATTGCTGCTGGCGACGTCTTGGGCAGTTGCATGTTCAACTTGCTGATCTTGGCCATGCTGGACGTCAAACGCAACGGATCGCCAATCTCAGCCCTGGCGCATCAGGGCCACGTGCTGACCGCGGCGTTCGGGATTCTGTTGCTTGGCTTCGTGGCAACGTCGATCCTCATATCGGACTTGATTCCGGCCATTGGTTGGATCGGTCTCTCAAGTCCTCTATTCATCCTCATTTACGTCGCTGCCATGAGGAATTGTCTTTCGGTTTGAGCGCGCGCGTGCCGCAGGCTTTGTGAGCGACGCAGTAGAGGGCCTACAGTACGGTCACTTACCGAAGCGGTCGGGGTACGCCTGGTTCACCGTCCACGCGATCGTAATTGTCGTCGCGGCAACGTACCTGCCGCATCTTGGCGACGAAATTGCCACCATCACCGGTCTGGGCCGGACTTTTGTGGGGAGCATCTTTATCGCTCTCGCCACCTCGCTCCCGGAAATCGTCGTATCTCGCGCGGCGCTGAACATGGGGGCCGTCGACCTTGCAGTTGGAAACATCCTGGGGAGCAACCTCTTCAATATCGCGATCCTGGCCATTGATGACGTTGCCTTCCGCCAAGGTCCTATCCTGGCCAGCATCGCGCCGAGCCACGTGATCACGGCCTTGGCTGCGATGGCGATGACCGCGATCATCACAATAGCGCTGACCTATCGATCTGAAAACCGGGTCTTCCTGTTCTCCTGGGAGTCTATTGGAGTTGTTCTTGTTTGTGCGCTCACATCATTGGTCCTTTATTCCAGGCGGTGAATGCGTCGGATCAACTCGCGGTCGTAGCCGCGTGGACGACAGCGCCCTCCGTGAAGCAGCAATGCTCCGGCGAATACGTGCGAATCGCCCCAGTGGCGTCGTCGTACAGCCATCCGTGGAGGCGGATCTTGTCTTCCGCCAAGCAAGCGAGAACCGCCGGATGACTGTGCAGGTGATGGAGCTGGCCAATCACGTTGGCTTCCGCTAGTTGCAGCCCGATTTCCGCCTGGGACGTCCGCCCCGGATCGAAGTCGAAGCCGTTCAACGCGCTACGCAAGTGTCTCAGCCACGATGAGAGCGTCGGGATTCCCTGGAAGGCCTGCGCGTTCGAAAGGGCGTGGATCGCGCTGCACGAAGTATGCCCGCAGACGACCAGATCTCTCACTTCCAACACTCGAATGGCGTAGTCGACCAAGGCCGCGACGCCGCCGTCCGGATCGGCGCAAGGAGGCACAACATTGCCGAGATTGCGGCAGACGATGGGCCGCGCGAAACGCGATTCCGGCGGCAAGGGGATGGCCTCCATCTCGGCGCACCCGATCAGCAGAAACGTCGGGCGGGAGCGCCGGTTTGGCGAGAGTACGGTTCGAGCGCTTTCGGCTGGAAACACGGTCACGGTATCTCCGTTCTGGGTTTTGGTCTCTCTTTTCTAGTCTGATCCGAACGAGACGCCACTACTATCCTCTGATCAGGTGAGGACGCCTGATCATCTCCATAGAGAGTGAAATCGATCAAGGTCGCGCGCCCGAGTGAATAGCCGGGTCCCAGCGGGACGAGGCTGCTGTCAAGGGCAGAGCGAAGGTTTACGAGTGGGGGGAGCAAGAGTCGAGTGCCGGAAAGCGGATCTGGGAAACGCTGGAGTGCGGAGGCCGTACGCGAAACTGGACCTCAGTGTATCTTGCGTTGTTTTACGTCCTGGCGATCCGCAGAAATCAATGCTTTCTCCCGTAACATCCGCATGGTCACCGGCGGCGATCTGCACTTATCCGCAGAAATCCGCCAAAGTCCGCATTCCGGCAGGTCACACCACCATCAGCGGAGAGGCGGTAGTGGAACATAAAGGAAGTGTCGGACGTCTCAGATTTGTGCGAACCCCTTGTATTCGCGCTTGCTTCTACTTACACTGTGGGACGTATACCGTACCGTGTGGGACAATCCGTCCCACGCTCTTCGGGGGAGGTGGCCGATGCCGAGATTCGCCATCCGCGTGCCGCAAGACGTGGTAACACGGCTCCAGGCGGAGTCCGCCAAACGCGGCTATGACTCGCCCAGCGCGTTCGTCCGCCACGCCATCGAAGCCGAACTTCGTCAGGGCGACTCCGCTCTTTCCCAAGTGGAAGAGCGCATGGCCGTCACCGTCAGCAAGCTCGCCAAGGAAATCCGTGCAGCGCGCACTGCCCAACTGGCAACCTTCGCGCTGGTAGACGCATTCGCCAGAGCGTTCCTCACTTGCGTGCCCGAACCGGCGAACGAACTCGTCGACCAAGCCCGCGCCCGCGCGAAGCGCCGCTACGAAAAGCTGCTGCTCGCCGTCGCCAGAGGGATGGCCGGAGAAGCACGTGGCGCCTTGAAGGAGTTGAGCCGTGTCGAAGACTGAGCCGTCCCGCACGCCACCAGACAACGAACGGCCCGTCCGACTCCGGCCGCGCGCGCCGAAGGGGTACGACGAGTGGCACACATGGCCCGCCGGACTGCGAGTTGTCCTACGATTACTCCGAAACACGGCAAAACGCGTGGGAACCCCGGCGGCAAGGCGTACCACCAGGCAATGGAGCCAGAGATGCGCCGTCCGCATCACGTACTCCCCAGATCGTGTGCGCGGTCAGTGGGGCGCGCACGGCCGTTACGTCCTCCGCGAAAGCGCCGCCGCGAAAGACGGCACGCCGGGCCTGGGCTTTGACGCGGCGTCGAACGAGGTCGATGCCGCCAAGCTCGCCGCTGAGTGGCAGGCGGCTGGAGATCCCCGAATGTTCAAGCTCATCCTGTCGCCAGAGTTCGGCGACCAGGTCGACCTCCCTCTCCTCACCCGCCGCCTGATGGCCCGCATGGAAGGCGACCTGAACCGCAAGCTCGAGTGGGCCGCCGTCGCGCACTTCAACACGGAGCATCCGCACGTCCACGTGTTGCTTCGCGGCCTCGCGAACGGTGCAGAGCTTCGCCTGCCGAAGGAGTACGTGAAGAGTGGAGTGCGCGAGAATGCGGAGGCTCTCTGCACGGCGCAACTCGGCTATCGCACCGAACTCGACCGCGCCGATTCCGCCCGCCGCGAGATCGACCAACCGCGTTTCACATCGCTCGACCTTCCGCTCAAGCGCCAGAACACCCCCGTCAACGACTCGCCGCAAAGCGAGGATCACTTCGTCGCCAGCATCTCTCCGCGAGACGCCCATCTGCCACGCCGCCTGCGCGTGCTGCAATCGATGGGCCTGGCCGAACCGCACTCCGCCCACGCCTGGCTGGTTCGCAAGGACTTCGAAGCCGTGCTTCGCGCCATGAGCCTGGCCCAGGATCGCCAACGCATGATCGCCCGCTGTGCAACGCTGGCGTCCGATCCCAATCTGCCGGCTCAATTCACAGAGGTAACGCAGATCCGTAACCTGGAAGGCCGCGTCCTCGGCCACATGCTTGACGAACGCAGCGACAGCGTCCACATGCTCCTCGAAGGAAAGGATCGCAGACTCCACGTCATCCCGCACGACGCCAGCATCACTGAAGCGCGACGCCATGGCCTTCTCAGGGTCGATCAGCAGGCGCGTCTGCGCGTCCGCCAAGGAGTCCTTCGGATCGACGGCGGCTCACAGCGAACCCGATAGCGTTTCATCTGTCTCATTTGTAGCCTGTGTCTGTATCTCGGCGCGTGACTTGACTGGACACGACACCTATCCCATACTGTGTTCGTCATCACTTAGAAATACCGCGTCCTGTTTGAATGGTGGCTAAGTGCCGTGCTTGGCCTCGGCATCTAATCGATTGGACTCGGTAGACAATTGGGTTCGTCAACTACTTGAGCCGACTGATGGGGAAATCATTCCAGACCAGCGTCTTCTCCACGCGGCTTGCTCGGGACGAACGCGTCACAGTCTGTAAGTCCTTGCGGGAACAGAAGGAGACAAAGATCATGCCCGAACCAGCGATCGCCCTGCGTCGTCAGCCAATGGCGTTTGAGCCAGCATTGACCAGCGAGGAAGCGGCGCGGCTCTTGAACATCCACCCCAAAACGCTCCTACGCATGGCCCGCAAGGGACAGGTTCCAGGGCACCGCATCGGCGATTTGTGGCGGTTCCGCGCGTCGGAATTGGATGCCTGGTTTCGGGGTGAGCGTGCTAGACTCGAAACGCCACTCGTGCCGTGATTGACGAAAGGAAATGACGTTGATTACGCGTACACGATATCAGTACGGAAGTTTGAAGCCGAAGATGCGATCCAGCGGCGAGATGATGTGGGAATTCCGCTATTACGAAACCGACGCGAAAGGCGGACGGCAGCGCCGCACCGCCACGGTCGGCTCGTTGGCAGACTATCCCACGGAGTCCGCGGTTCGCAAATCAAGCGACGTTCAAGCCCTGCTTCTCCGGATCAATGTGGAGGCCGCCAAGCCCGGCACGCCTCCGCCCACGTTCGGAGAGGTGCTGGCGCGATACGAGAAGGAGGAAATGCCAGAGCGATATTCGACAAGCTCATCATACAGATCCATGCTCAAGACACACATCCGCCCCCGTTGGGCGGCAACACCACTCGCCGCGATGAAGACTCTTGCCATTGAGGACTGGCTGAAAGGCTTGGCGCTCGCGCCAAAGACCAAGAGCCATCTCCGGAGCCTCATGCACACGATTTTTCAGTGCGCCCGGCGCTGGGAGTTGATCGAGAAGAATCCGGTCGAGCTCGTGCGAGTCCGGGGCGGTTCAAAGCGCCTCAAAACTCCTCGGGTTCTGACGCCGGAGGAATTCTGCTTGCTGCCTCCCCTGCTCAAGGAGCCCTACCGGACGCAAGTCTGGATCGCGGGGTGCCTGGGGCTCAGGGTTAGCGAGATCATGCCGCTCAAGTGGTCGGATCTCGATTTTGACAACCGCACGTTGCTGGTCCAGCGCAGCATGGTCCACGGAAAAGGGGCTGACGTGAAAACGGAGTACGCCCGGGATCATGTTCCGCTCGATCCAGCTCTCATCGAGATTCTCCTTGCGCACCGGAAACGGTATCACCGGACGGAGGAGGATTGGCTGTTTGCAAACCCGACGACCGACCGGCCCTACCACCAGGACCCCATCCAGCAGAAGCACATTCGCAAAGCCGCCAGGAAGTGCGGCCTCGGGGACGGCATCGGCTGGCATACGTTCCGGCACAGCTACCGCTCATGGCTCGATGACACCGGCGCTCCAACGACAGTCCAGAAGGAGTTGATGCGCCATGCCAGCATCCAGACCACGATGAATGTTTATGGAAAGGCCATGACCGACACCAAACGTCAGGCTCATAGCAAGGTAGTTGAACTCATCTTGAAGCCGACAAAACCTGCGGTAGCTGAAGGCAAAGCCAAGCTGCAACGGGCTCTTGAGGCTTAATGGGAGTTTTTGGGAGTTTCGGCGACTCGCTCAAATCTTCGTAACCGATTGATTTGATTGGTTGCGGGGGGTGGATTTGAACCACCGACCTTTGGGTTATGAGCCCAACGAGCTACCAGACTGCTCCACCCCGCAGACCTAGTGTACCGAGCTTCCACGCGAGGGTCAATTCTGAATCCCGGCATTCCGCTCGGCCGGGGCGCCCGGGTACCCTTGGGGTGGGCCAGGCGGCATAGGCAGCCGTGGCTGCTGGCCGGCCCGGCAGCAGACGCTCAGCGAGGCGCCGGCTCGCGCTCCAGAGCTGACCGTTCCCATTTGCCCAGCGTGGCCGCCGCCACATAGGTGCTCTCGAGGAACCGAAGCAGCGTTTCATCGGGATTTGGCGCGGCGCGCACGGCCTCGTAGGGGAGAATGAACTCGCCCAACTGGGCGTGGTAATAGGCCGCCTCAGGCTCGACCGGATGATCGCGGAAGCCGGGCGGCTCCGGGTAGGCGTAGGCGTAGGAGTAGGAGTAGGAGTAGGAGTAGGAGTAGAAAGCGGCTTCGTCTATGGCCCCCCCGCCCGGCCAGAATCCCGCGCTGCTCACCTCGTGCGAATAGGCCTCGCGCATCACAAAGTCGCCCACGTTCGGAATGCCGCCCGGATGCTGCGGAGCCGTCCGCCCGGAGAAACGAGTGACCGCCAGGTCGAAGCCGCCCCAGAAAAAATGGCCCGGGCTCACCTTGCCGAGGAACCGCGCCCGGAACTCTTGAAAGACTCGATCCGCCTGCAGGAGAATGCGCCAGAAGCGCCCGGCATACTCCGGGTCGTAGGCGGCATGTTTGTGGTCGTTGCTGAAGGCGATGCGCTCGGGGATTTCGACCGGCACGGGCCAGATCTTGACCTCCACTCCCAGCTCTTCGAGCAGGGCCGTCGTTTGCCGGTAGAACTGCGCCACGGTCATGGGCTGCAGCGCGAAGGAGCGCATAGCGCCGGTACTGGCCGAGATCTGGAGCTCGTGCCCCAGAAAGTCGAAGTCAATCTGAAACGAGCGCGTTCCGCAATTGATGGTGGAGGTAGTCAATCCGTGCCAGGTGACATACAGGGGAACTTGCCACCAGTGATTCACCATCGGGCTCAAGGCCATCCGTATCTTGCCTACCACCTGGGTCCACATGTGCAGCGTGGCATAGGTTTCCTGCCAAGCTTCCAGCGGCAGCGCCGGCCAGACTTCCTCCCGCGCTTCGGAAAACGTTTTCGCCTACCCTCTCATCGGAGCCTCCTCGTCTTCTCAGGATACCGAGGCGGGGGCGCGCGGCGAAGAAGAAGTTGCCTCGCGTCGCTGTCGGCCTGTCCTTCCGGCAACCGCCACCGCCGGCGGCCCCCCGAAGGCTCCGGTCTGCCCGAGCGCGCCGAGGCATTCGTCGCTTGCTGGAGCTAGCTACTTTCTCTCGCAAAATGACGAGTTTGCCGCAAGAACCACTCCCTAACGGTCGCGGCTTCCATGAGAAGGCCGGTGTCTGTCAACATAAAGTTTCGCCGGTCGACCCTCGAGGCTGACCGCCGACCAGCGGGCGGCGCCGTAGCGTCCTTCCGTTGTTTCCTTATTCTCAGAAAGGGTTTTGCCTTTCCTTCTTGCCCCGCCGGCTCGCCCTGCTTCCATTCGCACTCTCGGTGGAGCGGTTGGCGCTCCG
>VFZY01000215.1 GCA_016870915.1 Acidobacteriota bacterium
AACTCTGATTGGCTACACTCTGTCATAGGGGAAAGCCGCTCCTCTCTTCGCACAACTTTTACTAGAAAAATCAGTTATGCCAGAGAATGCGGCTTTCCGCTACACTTCCCGTGAGAAAAACGGGCTAGCCGGTACCGTGGGGTATGATGGGGCTTGGCGAAGCCTCTGACAGTCCTTGTCTAGTTCCAGGCGCGCGTACCCTCAGTACGCGGGTTGAGCCTGCCTTCGCGGCGGGCTGGTTGTTTTGTCTCTCAAAGCCTGGAGGCTTCCCTTGTCACTCTCCGATTGGGGCTGGAGTGTCCCATTTTCGTCCTTTTTCGCGCTGGAACCCGGTCTGGATACCGAACCGGCGCGTGTAATCGATCAGCAGCGGGGGCGGGCGAGGCTCGCTTTTGCGTGGGGTGAGGGGCCGGCGGAGGCTGCCGGCCGGCTGGCGCGGCAGGGTCCGATGCCGGTGATTGGCGATTGGGTTGTGGTCCGCGGACGCCAGCGGATCGACGCCGTGCTGCCACGGCGGACGCGGTTTGAGCGGGTGGAACCGGGCGGTGGAGGCGGAGTTCAGGTGCTGGCCGCCAACATGGATCAGGTGGCGGTCATCACGGGGCTGGACCAGGACTTCAATCCCCGGCGCCTGGAGCGCTATGTGGTGCAGGTTGCGGAATCGGGCGCCCGGCTGGTCATCGTACTGAACAAAAGCGACTTGCGCCCCCGGCCGGGGCAGGCGCTGATTGAAGCCCAGGCCGTGGCGGCGGGCGCCCCGGTGCTGCTGGTGAGCGCGGCCAGCGGTGCGGGGATGGAGGAGTTTTCGTCCTTCCTGGCGCCGGGTGAAACCACGGCGCTGACCGGGTCCTCGGGCGCCGGAAAATCGAGCCTGATCAACCGCCTGACGGGCCAGGCGCTGGCGACGGCCCCGGTGCGGGAGCATGACAGCCGGGGCCGGCACACCACCGTGGGCCGCCAGCTTTTCCGGTTGCCTGGCGGGGCCCTGATCATGGATCTGCCCGGCATTCGCGAACTGGGTGTTCTGGCCAGCGCGGAGGATCCACTGAGTGAGGCTTTCGCCGACATCGAAGCTCTGGCGGCCGGGTGCCGTTTCCGCGATTGCGCCCATGCCACCGAACCGGGCTGTGCGGTGCGTTCGGGCGTTGACGAGGAGCGTCTGGCCAGCTTCCACAAACTGCGCCGGGAGTTGGCGTTCCGGCGCGGACGGAACCGACTACGTTAGAATCAAGATCCTCCGGCAATGGCGGTCCGTTCCACGATCCGGCGCGCGATGGTCTGGGCGGGGCTGCTTGGCGCCGCGGGCGCCGGCATTCCCCTGCTCCGGCTGACACTGCTCATTGAGGAGCAGAGCCGGGTGGATGAGGCCCGCCCCGCGGACGTGATTGTGGTGTTGGGGGCCGCTGAGTATCGCGGCCGCCCCTCGCCAGTTCTGCGGAGCCGGCTGGATCACGGCTTTGACCTTTATGAGCGCCGTCTGGCGCCCCGCATCTTCACCACCGGGGGCGCGGGCGGCGACCCCGTCCACACCGAAGCCACGGTGGGGCGCGCCTACCTGGTTTCGAAAGGCGTGCCGTCGGAGGCCATCATCATCGAGAAAGAGGGCGAAACCACGGTTCAAACGGTGGCCGTGGTGGGCGAAGTGATGCGGCGCATGAACTTGCGATCCTGCATCGCGGTGAGTGACGGGTATCACATCTTCCGCGTGAAAAAGCTCCTGGAAGCGCGCAGCATCACTGTTTACGGGTCGCCGCGGCCGGGGGAGGCGGCGCGAGGGTGGCGCCTGTGGTGGCAATGCCTGCGGCAGGCGGCGGGATACCTCTTATGGCTGGCCGGAATCGGCTGGTAAAACGGGTTCGCAGTGAACCGGAAAATTCATTGAGCGCGCGATAAAGCAAAGGGCATGGGCGCGATGATGCAGGGCCGCCAGTTCGTTTTGGCGTGACGGGTCGGCGAGTGTCAGACGGGGATGGAGCGTCACTTCCGTGAACTGGCCGCCCCCATCGGGAGACATCTCCATGGTGCCCGTCGAGTGATCCTCGTAGGACTCCACCACAATCCGGGCGTCCGCGCACAGGTGGAGCATCCAGAGCATGTGGCAGCCGGCCAGACAGCCCACCAGCAGTTCCTCGGTGTTGTAGCGCGTGGGGTCGCCCCGGAACGCCGGATCCGAGGTGGCGAGCACGGGCGCGTACTTGGCCGCGGCCGCCAGTTCGAAATCCCGGGAATAGGCGCGATAGCTGGAAGTGCCGGTGCCCAGATTGCCGGTCCAGCGCGTGGTGATGGCGTAGTGGTGGGGCATGGGTTAGGTCCTGGTGAGGGTGAACTTGTGGAAGGGTTCCAGCCGGTCGAGCAGTTCCTCGGGCTGGCCCATCTTCCAGCGGAACTGCTGGAATTCGATGCGGTCGCGGTGGAAGTCGGCGATGGTGAAGCCGTTGTTTTCGAGCGGGTCCAGGGTGGTTCGAATGTTCACCCCGGAGGCAACCTGAGGCGGCGTGCCACGGGCCGCCGAGGGCCACATGGTGGGACCGGTGCTAATGGACCCCGCCAGAATCGAGTGAACCGGGTTTGACCGCAGATCGAGCCGGCCGCTCTGTTCGATCGCGCCGTGGGCCATGGCATGCAGATCGCCGCTGATGAACAGCGGAATTCGATTACGGGTGGCGGAGGCGGCTGCGAGCAGGCGGTCATGCTGGCTCTTCCAGCCTTCCTGCCAGAAGTACTTGGGCTGGGCAACCGACAGCTTGCCATTCGAGCCCAGAAGATCGGGATACCATTCGCCCCACTTGCCCGCGCTCCAGCCGATAGGCATCGATGGAACCTGCACCACGTGCGCAGCCGGGGACTCCTTGAGCCGGAAACGAATCCACGCCTCGGCATTCTCTGGAATGAGTGTGGCATGCGGACCCTTGAGCGTCTGGAAGCGGCGGCAGTCGCAGATGAGCAGTTCGGCCAGGCGCCCGAAGCGAAGCGTGCCGAAGGCCTCCGCCAGACCGGGAAACCGGTCCGATGCGGAGGCCCCGGGCAGACCGGCCGGACGCGCGGCATCGGGCAGGAACTCCGGGTAATAGAGATGCTGCGTGGCGCGGGCCAGGCGCATCATGAAGTCATCAGGCGGGAAGGAGATGCCCGCGGGAATGGCTTCGTCGTTTTCGAAGTAGTCGTGATCGTCCTGAACGAAGTGCGTGGGAGTGCTTCGGAACAGCGTGCCGTAGAGATCGGCCACCTGCGGCGAAACGGCCCGCTCCAGAATTGCCTCATTGGGGGTCCCCAGCACGGGAATGTCTCGGTTGAACACCCCGATTTCGCGCTGGGCCCACGGAGTGGACCCCATGGGCAGGCGGCCGGAGGCGCGCCCGAAGCGCAGATCCCAATAGACGTGGTCGCCGATGGCCACCATCGCATCGGGTTGGCGCTTAAGCCCTTGCGCGAACAGCTTGCGGCGGTTAGCGATGGACACCCAGTACGGAGGGGCGATGCCCTCAATGGTCATGTTTTCATTGCCGCCGGCGCAGGTGTAGACAAGCAGGCGGAACCGTTCCGGTTCGGCCTCAGGGACAGGAAACGTCGAGAGCGGCCAGGGATCCGTGGAGGCGCCATCGGCGCGCAAGCGCAGTTCGTAGCGGGTTGCGGGCGCGAGGCCAGGAACGTCGAACGCCCAGAACCGGCCGCGCGTGCCGGAGGCAACACCTGCGATGCGGCGCGAGCCAACGCTGAGCACCGGAGCCCGGCGGGCCGGCTGCTTGAGCGAAACCTTGACCAGAAACCGGTCATGCGTGGCGGCGGGCAGAATGTGATGCACCGGACCGGCGGACCATTCACCGGGGGCGGCTGCGGCTGCGGCCGAGGCCAGGAATTCGCGGCGGTTCACTTTGTGTTCCCTTTCTTTGCCGGCTCGGGGCGCGCCGGGTGGGCACGAAGGAAGCGCAGCACATCGGGCTGATAGGCGCCCAGAAGTTCGGTGGAGCTATGGGTTTCAAGATCCAGAGTGCGCGATGCGATGCGCACGCCGGACTGTTCCAGCTTGCGGGCGAAGGGCAGGATATTCTCGTCGGGCAGCACACGGGGGTCGCGCGTGGAGTAGAGAGCCAGCCAGCGCGTGGCGCCCAACAGACCCTTCACCTGGGCCAGTCCCATGCCACGCACACGCCGTAGAGCGTCCGAGGCAGCGGTTGCATCGCGGAACACGGAGTCCTTTTCGGGGTCGCCGGGGCAGGCCGAGGCGGGAAAGAACTGGAAGGCTTGTGCGATTCCACGCACGCGGTCGATGCCCCCCGGACACCGATACATGCTTTCGATGGAAAGTACGGGAGCCAGCAGCACGGCGCCTGAAACCGGCACGCGCCGATTGAGCAGCAGATTGGCCAGCGTCAGTCCGCCCGCGGAAACGGCCACGGCGTGAAATCGCCAGACATTGCCTTGCGCCTTGATGTGATCGGCCAGCGCGGCCACGCCGCGCACCGTGGTCTCATTGCCCCACATGCCGTTTTCCGGCGTCGCCCCATGATTGGATTGCGCGACGAGGAAACCTTCGCCAACCAGGGCTTCCATCAGCCCGTTCATGGCCGCGTCCTGTTCCCACGACGAACCGGACGAAGTCACGGTCTGGCCGTTGCCGTGGATGATCAGGACCGCCTCGTGATTCCAGCGTCCTTCGGGTGGTCGCTTGATGAAGCTCCATTCGCCGCCCGTCTGCAGGCGTTCCGTGGCCGCCCCGCCGAAACACAGCGAAGAAAACGCCAGGGCAATCCAGCAGCGTGCAAGCACCATACCGGACATGGTAGCGCGAGCCTCGCGGTCCCTAGCCACGTGACCCTCGCCGCAGCCGTCGAAATCCCCGCTATCCATGCGACAATAGTGGCTTCCCGGCAAAACAAAGCAGCCCGCGCGCCTTCCTCGCGCCGCGTGTGCCCGCCCGGAGAACAACCCTCCAGTAAGGATTCAGATGACTGAAATTATCAAGATCACAGGCCGTGAGATCCTCGATTCGCGCGGCAACCCCACCGTGGAAGCCGATGTCCTCACCGCCGACGGCAGCCTGGGCCGGGCAGCGGTCCCTTCAGGCGCCTCCACCGGCGAGCATGAAGCCGCGGAGTTGCGCGATGGCGACAAGGGCCGCTATCTCGGCAAGGGCACCCGCCAGGCCGCGGCGAACGTCAACGGCGCCATCGCCGAAGCGTTGATTGGCATGGATGCCTCGCGGCAGGCGGAACTCGACGCCCGGATGCTTGAGATCGACGGCACGCCGAACAAGTCAAAGCTTGGCGCCAACGCCATTCTCGCCGTGTCCATGGCAGCCGCCCGCGCCGCGGCCATCTCTCAGAACACCCCGCTTTACCGCTATCTGGGCGGCGTGGCCGCGCATGTGCTGCCGGTGCCGATGATGAACATTCTCAACGGAGGCGCGCACGCCGACAATTCGGTGGACCCGCAGGAATTTATGATCGCCCCCTGGGGCGCCGCCACTTTCGCCGAGGCGCTTCGCATGGGCGCGGAAGTGTTTCATACGCTCAAAGGCGTGCTGAAGAAGCGCGGCTACTCGACGGCCGTGGGCGATGAGGGCGGCTTCGCGCCGAACCTCAAGTCGAACGAAGAGGCGCTGGAGGTCATTCTTGAGGCGATCAACAAGGCCGGCTATAAGCCCGGCGAGCAGATCGCATTGGCCCTGGACCCGGCAGCCAGCGAGTTCTACGTAAAAGAGACCGGACGTTACGTCTTTAAGAAATCCGACAACAGCGAACGGACCTCGGAACAAATGGCCGGTTTCTGGACGGATTGGGTCAGACAGTACCCCATCATCTCCATCGAGGACGGCATGGCCGAGGACGATTGGGATGGCTGGAAGATGCTTACCGATACGCTCGGCGGGAAGATCCAGTTGGTGGGTGACGATCTGTTTGTCACCAACGTGGCGCGCCTGGCGATGGGCATCGAGCGCGGCGTGGGCAACTCGATTCTCGTCAAGGTGAATCAGATCGGCTCGCTCACGGAAACCCTGGCCACCATGCGGCTGGCCGCCGACAATGGCTACACCGCCATGGTCTCGCACCGGAGCGGAGAAACCGAAGATACCTTTATCGCGGACCTGGCCGTGGCCACGGGCGCCGGACAGATCAAGACCGGTTCGGCCAGCCGCACGGATCGCATCGCCAAGTACAACCAGCTTCTGCGCATTGAAGAGGAACTGGGCGCCACCGCGCGCTATGCCGGTCGAAAGGCATTCAAGCAGTAATGGGGGCGCGTCCGAAACCGCTTCTTCTCACCATTCTCGATGGCTGGGGCTTCTCCCCGGCCGTTGAGGGCAATGCGATTGCCCAGGCACGAAAACCGAACTACGACGCGCTGCTGCGGCAGTATCCGAACACGCTGGTGCACACGTCGGGTCCCTATGTCGGGCTGCCCGAAGGCCAGATGGGCAACAGCGAAGTGGGTCATCTCAACATTGGCGCCGGGCGCGTGCTGTTCATGGATGTCACCCGCATCGACCGCATGATCGCCAGCGGTGATTTCTTCCGCGACGGGACGCTGCTGGCCGCTATGCGGCATGGCGGCCGCACGCGTTTGCACCTCATGGGTCTGGTGAGCGATGGCGGCGTCCATTCCATGAACAGCCATCTCTATGCGCTGGTGGAAATGGCTCGGCGCGAGGGTGTGCGCGAGGTGTTCGTGCACTGCTTCATGGATGGCCGCGACACGGCGCCCGAGAGCGGGGCAGCCTACCTGGAAGAACTGCAAAAAAAGCTGGATGAGACGGGTCTCGGGCGCATCGCATCGGTGAGTGGCCGCTACTACGCCATGGATCGCGACCGGCGATGGGAGCGTGTGGAACGGGCATTCAACGCGATGGTGCTGGGCAAGGCGCATCACGCCACCGATGCCGTGGCAGCCGTTCGGCGTTCCTATGAGTCCGGCATCACCGATGAGTTCATTGAGCCGGTAACCATCGTGAACGGACAGGATGAACCGGTGGGTCTGATACGCGACGAAGATGCCTGCATCTTCTTCAACTACCGTGCGGACCGTGGCCGCCAGATGACCATGGCTCTGCTCGATCCGTCGCTCGAAACGCCATCGCGGTCGCTGGTGCCGCGCAACCTGCACTTCACCACGATGACCCAGTACGACAAGTCCTTCGCGGCGCCGTTCGTGCTGGCCAAGGATCACCCGGACAACATTCTGGCCAACGTGCTGGCCCAGCACAACTGGAAGAACCTGCGCGTGGCGGAGACCGAAAAGTACGCCCACGTGACATACTTCTTCAACGGCGGCAGCGAAAAGCCGTTCGCCGGAGAAGAGCGTGAAATGATCGCCTCGCCCAAGGTGGCCACCTACGACCTGAAACCGGAGATGAGCGCGGCGGGGATCACGGACCTGATTTCCCGTTCAATCGACAGCCGCGACTTCGACGCCATCGTCATGAACTTCGCCAACGCCGACATGGTGGGGCACTCCGGAAAGCTGGAGCCGACGGTTCGGGCGATTGAGACCGTGGATGGCTGCCTGGGCGAGATCCACAAAGCTGTGCGCCGTCACGAAGGCGCCTGGATCATCACCGCCGACCACGGGAATGCCGAGACGATGATCGATCCTAAGACAGGCGGGCCGCACACCTATCACACCACCAATCCGGTCCCGTTTGTTCTGGTGGACGGCTCCGGCTGTCAACTCGCGCCCGGCGGCGCGCTGCAGGATATCTCGCCGACCATACTGGGTGTTCTGGGCGTTGATCAACCAGCGCAAATGTTGGGCCGCGATCTCAGGATCGTCCAGCCCACAGCCTGACCGCAGGACCTAAAAATTCACCCGGCCACCGATCTGGAAGGCCCGCGGGCCCCCGGAGCCAAACACCTGGCCCGCGCGAGTGGTTGGCTGTCCGAAGGTGGCATCGGTGAGGTTCATCTGGAAGCCGCCCAGGTTGGCCACGTTAAAAATGTTGAACCCTTCGGCGAACGCGGTGAACTTGTACCGCTCGGCGGACCCGAAGGTGAACACCTTGCTCAGCCGCAGGTCCTGCGATGAGAACCAGTCGCCCAGGTGATAGTTCGATGGCAGGTTAAGCCGGGGCACGGTTTGGTTTCGCGGCGTGCGAGTACCGGCATACTTCGAATTGAATTCGCCCACCAGCTTCGCCAGATCGTCCTTCCCCAAACCGCGGTTCAAGCTGTTGACCCGGGCCCCAGGCAACGGTTCACTCCCGGAGCCGTCGCCATCCAGATCAATGCCCGGAATGGAAGCGGTGACGCCACCGCGGGAACTCATCGCCGAGATCATCGACAACTGGAACTTCCAGGGCAACTCGACAATGCCGGAAACGTTCAGGACATGCCGCCCGCCCTGCGGGCCCCAACTGGCAAACCAGTCACGTTTGTTGATGATGCCGTTGAAACCGTGCTGGCTCTGAAACGCATAAGACACCGTGTACATGTGCTTGTTCGAGAAGCGCCGGTCGAGTTTCACCAGCAGCCCTTTGTAGTTGCGCCGCCCGGAAGGCGTGTTGAACGTAATGGTGCCCGTGGAACAAACCACGGCGGGATTGGCCGCTTCGGCGCCGCGGCAGGGCCGGATGGCCGGGCCGCGAACATCATTCCAGCGGTTCCAGTCCGCCTCGAAGCGCTCATTCATGAACTGGCGGAAGACAAAGTCCGCCTGCAGGACCAGGCCGTGCTTCAGTTCACGCTGCATGCCCAGGTTGAAATGCTCTCCGTACATCGCAGGGTAGTCGCGCGGCATCAGGTTGGTTCCACTCTTGAAGATGTCGATGTTGCGCACGGAAAGATCGTTTGGATTCGAACTCACAAGACCCCGCTCCAACCCTGCGCGCGCCGCCGGAAGAATACTCATCAGGTGCCCCAGCGTGAACCGCGTCGGCACCCCAGCGAATTCGAGCGGCATGCCCACGGGAACGCCCGGGATTCCCGGAATGGGATTCTGCACCAGAGCGCCCGGGGCCGGCACGCGTCCGTTACCGCGCGGGCCGATCGAACCGCGTTCCTGCAAACGTTGCCACAGCAGTTGGGTGTCGTAGTAGATCCCCGTGCCGCCGCGAATCACGGTCTTACTGTCCTTGCCCGGATTCCAGGCGAAACCAAGCGATGGCGAAAAATTGTTCCAGTCTCGCTTGGTCGGCTCAAGCGCGTCGCCGCCTCCCAGCAACCCTTCCAGAAAGCGCGGCTTGTTCAAGTCATGATTGGCGAGCGTGGTTTCCGCTTGCCAGGCGACGCCGTAGTTCAGAGTAAACCGCGGCTTGACCCGCCAGCTATCCTGCCAGAAGAGACGGTACCGGTTGTTCTGTTTCGCCTTGCTCAGATTGTATGGCGGCGGTTGGCTTGGGTCGCCGATGCCCGCGGCCCAACCGGCCACTGGCAAGGCAAGCAGATCCTGCCCTGTTCGAAACGTTGCCGGAATGGGAATCTGCGCCACCGCGGGCACCTGCGAATTGAAGAATCGAACGATCTCAGGCGAGTAGACGGTGACGCACGCAGGGTCGCAGAAGCCCCAGAATCCCGTGCCCGGCGCCAGTTCCATTTCGCCGCCGAATTTGAACCGGTGGCTGCCTTTCTGCCACGTCATGATGTCGTTGATGAAGTAGCGCCTCAGGTCCCGGCCCTGGGTGGCGTTTTGTGTGTTTCCCACCAGGAAGTTGGTGCCGAACACGGTGGTTTCGGGGAAGCCCAGGCCAACGCAGCCGGGGCAGTCCTGCTCACTGGGAAAGAGATTGCGATTACGCCAGTACCAGTAGTTGAGCCTCAGATCGTTCACCAGACTCGAGCGGAACGTGCTTGTGACCCCCACCAGTGACTGGTCCGCCCAGTTGGTGTTCTTCAACCAGTTCGACGGCATGGACGCGCCGCCCCGCGGTCCGTTGCCCTTGTTACCATCGTGCGAATACCGCGCAAACAAGGTGTGGTTTTCGGTAATCCGGTAATCGAACCGCGTACTGTGCTGCCGGCCGGAGTAAGGGCTTGGGCTGATATTGGTGAACGCCGAAAGCGATGCGGCGTTCGGCTGGAACGTCACCACGGAATCCTGGTTGTTGTTCTCGATGTTGAAAAAGAAGAAGAGCTTGTCCTTCTTGATGGGGCCTCCCAACCAGAAACCGGCCTGGCGCCGCGCAAAGAACGGATCGGGATTGAGAGCACTTCGAGCCAGGGCGGGAAACGCCGCCATGTTGTGGTCGCGGTAAAACAGGTAAGCGCTGCCGTGATAGTCGTTGCCGCCGGTGCGGGTGACAACGTTCACGCTGCCCACCGACGTGATGCCGGTGGAGAGATCGAAATTCACGCTGGAAAGCTGGAACTCCTGCACAACCTCCTGCGAGAAGTTCATGCCGGTCTGCCCTTCGATGGGATTGCGCACGTTGCCGCCATCCACGCTGATGTTGGTTCGCGAAGAGTCGCCGCCCAGGACAGAGACGCCAAACTGGGCGTTGTACTGCGCGGTGCTCTGGGTCCCCACCGTCACACCCGGCTCCAGGAACGCAAGTTGCAGGAAACTGCGTCCGTTCAAGGGCAGATCTTCGATCTGCTTGCGGGTGATCACTCCATCGATCTTGTGGCTGTCATAGGCAATCTGCGCCGCGGCGCTCTCCACCTGAACCACCTCGGCTGCGGCCCCCACTTGCATTTGCAGGTCCACCGTCGTGGTGCTACCGGTTTCCACCGTCGCTTCGCGGACCATCGTCCGGAAACCCGTGGCCTCGCAGCGAACTTCATACCGGCCCGGCTGCAACGCCGCCGTGGTGTATGTGCCCACGGAACTGGTGGTTGCTTCGCGCCGCACGCCCGTCTCTTTGTTGGTGATGTGGACGGAAACACCGGGCATCACCGCACCGGATTCGTCGGCCACCGAACCGGAGATGGTTCCCGTCGGCTGCTGCCCCAAGATCAAGCCGCAAGTGGCCCCGGCCACCAAGGCAACTCCCGCACGAAAGGCCCGCGTCATGGCATTGTCCCTCTCCCACGATGGTCAATCCCCGGCACCGCTAAGGACCTGCCGGGGTCCCCAATCAACGGCGGTTCGGATTTCAAACTAAGAGATCGTTTCACATCCCGCGCGCGTTTGTCAAGGGAAATCTGCACGCATGTCAAGGCAAAGTAGAAATGTCCCCCTGGCTGGCAAAGTAAGAATGTCCCCTTTTCCGAGGCCTGGAAAAAAGTCATGGTAGTCTGGGCTCGCCGGTGAAGCGGAGACGGGCAATGCTGGCGAGCA
>VFZY01000216.1 GCA_016870915.1 Acidobacteriota bacterium
AGAAGCAGCAGGATGCGATGGCTTGCCGCCACGGCGCGGCGCCGTGTGGTTTTGTCCGAGGTCCATTCGGGCTTCTCGCCGTTGCAGAGCACGTTGTCAAAGGATTCCTCCACCGGGAATCCCACTTGAATCGAACCCACGCCACCCTTGACATCAAGCCGAATCTTGACCGGTGCGGTGGAGTAAAGCTCATTCTCATAGTCGTTGCCGCGTTTGCGGAGCCCGGGCGCGGAGATCTCGCCGATTCCGCCCTTGACATTGGCCAGCACCCCGACATCCTTGGGAAGGTAGATCCTCGCTTCGCCGACGCCACCATGCACCTCAACATCGTAGTTGCGGGCGGGTTTACCGCGCAGGTCCAGGCGCAACTCTCCCACGCCGATGTGAACCTGTACGCTCCGTAGCGTGAGCGATCCCAGGTCGAGTTTGCTCTCCCCGGCTCCAAGCTTCACCTGAACGTCCATCGGAACCTTGTCGTTCAGGCGGACTTCCCAACTGTTGGCATCCAACCCCGGGCCTTTGAGCGAAGGCTGCTCAATGACCAGATTGCCGCGGAAGCCGGTTTCGCTGTACCGGGCGTCCGGCATCACCTTCTCATTGGCCCGGAACTGGGCCTCCATCAGTTTCGATGCCCCGCCGGTGAGCTTGAGTTCTCCGGCGCCCAGGCGAACCTCGACGCGAACCATCTCCGCCTTGCCCACTTCGATATCGCGCCTGGCGGTGAGCACCTGGCCCAGGTTGACGTGATCAATGCAACCGTTGAGTAGCAGCGTTGCGGGCGCGGCGAGCAGGGCGAGGACAGGTGGGCGCATGGTTTGTAGCTCCTGTCCATCCTACGAGATCCCGGGCCGCGATGTTCCGTCCGGCAATATTCCGTCGAACGGCGCGCCTGTTACGCCGCCTGCGCGAGCACGGACTCAGGGCCTGGAAAACGGGTGAGAAACAGGCTGACCAGCCGAGGATCGCGCCAGCCTCGCCGCGCCTCGTCCGCCAACTCCCGGCAGGCTTGGGCGTGACTCATGGCCGGCTTGTACGGGCGTGCCGTCACCAGCGCGTCGTAGACGTCCACCACCTGCATGATGCGCGCCAGCAGCGGGATCTGTTCCCCGGTCAGCCGGTCGGGATACCCGGTGCCGTCCCAGTGCTCATGATGATTTCTGATGATCGGTAGCGTCAGCCGCAGTGAACCGATGCCGCGGCAGATCTCTTCGCCCTTCACCGTGTGATCCCGCATGACCGCCCACTCATCCGCCGTGAGCGGGCCGCGCTTGAAGAGGATGGCGTCCGGGACCGCGATTTTGCCGATGTCGTGCAGATAGCCCCCGCGCCGCAATGCCACCAGTTCCGCTTCGGACAGTCCCAACTCTTCTCCCAGCGCCACGCTGAGAGACGCCAGGCGCGCGCAGTGCCCCGCGGTGTGGGCGTCGCGCATCTCCACGGTCTGCGCCAGGGTGAAGAGCACCGATTCAAGTTCCCTGGCGCCGAGCGTTTCCATACACCCGGCGGGCAGGGGCGCGGTTGACCAAGGCGCCGACCGCGCCAGCACTCTGGTTGTTTGCATGTTGAGTGTTCCCGATTCCGATCCGATGCCGGTTAATCGGCCCCGTCCGCCATCCGCAGTAGGCTTGCTACAACGAAGATGGATGAAAATCTTTGCACTACTGGCCGCTGTTTCCACCGCATGTTTGTCAGCCGAACCGCTCACACAAGGGCTGCGCGATCGCGCCATGAGCCACCTGCACATGACGCGCAAGCTTTTCCTTGATTCCGTGGCCGGCGTCAGCGCTTCGCAATGGAGCTTCAGGCCTGCTCCGGACCGCTGGTCGATTGCCGAGTGCGCCGAGCACATCACGGTGGTGGAGGACATGTTGATGGGGCTGGCCCGCACCGGGCTTTCCGCGAATGCTCCCGTGGCGGGACCTGAGATCCGTGCGAACGATGAGAAAGTGCTCGCCGCCTACGCCGACCGCTCCTCGAAGGCCCAGGCGCCGGAACCGGCGCGGCCCACGGGCCGGTTCAGCTCGCGCGACGACGTGACCGCGGCCTTCCGTCAGAAGCGCGATGCCAACATCGCCTACGTGCAGACGACGCAGGACGACCTGCGCGCGCATCTGGTGACGAACCCGAATCTCAAGGCCGATCCCTACCAGGTGATTCTCATGATGTCCGCGCACACCGAGCGGCACGTGAAGCAGATTCTGGAAGTGAAGTCGTCAGCGGGGTATCCAGCCAGGTGACACCTGAAGAGCGCAGCCACGCCGAACATCAGTTGCGGGCTTCAGCCGCGCTGATTGAGGCGGCCGTTGCCGGATTGACGGAGGCCCAACTCCACTTCCGGCCTGAACCCGGGGTCTGGTCCATCGCTCAGTGCCTGCATCACGTGGCGCAATCGGAGAGCATCGTACTAAGCCAGGTGGAGGCAGCTTCCGAATCGAGCCCCCCGCCGGAACAGAAGGACCGCGATGCGTTTGTCGAACGGGCCGTGCGCAGCCGTTCGCGGCGCGTGCAGGCTCCGGCGGCGATGGAGCCTGGCGAAGTGAAGACCGCCGCCGAAGACCTGCTGGCGGCGTTCCGGGCCGTGCGGGCGCGTTCGATTGGACTGGCGCAAACCGGCGCGGATCTGCGACGGAAGACCGCCGACCACTTCGCTCTCAAGACCCTGGATGGCTACCAGTGGCTTCTGATGGTGGCGGCGCACGCCGAGCGTCACGCCGCCCAGATGCGGGAGGCCCGCCAGCACCCGGCGTTTCCCGGCTGAGGGCGCGATTCAAACCAGGCTACGGTCCAGGAACCGCGCGGCATGCATCAGAACGGTTTCCGGATGCTCGCGGTGCGGCGTGTGTCCGCAGCCTGGAATCAGAAGGGTTTCGGCCGCGGAGATGCGCAGTTTGATGGCCGCAAGCTGGGCCGTGGTCGCGAACTCGTCCTGCTCGCCCTGGATCAGCAGGACGGGGCATGCAATGCCATCGAGCGCTGCCTCAATGTTCCACTCGCGAAACCCCGGGTGAAGCCAGATATCGTTCCATCCGCGGAACACGCCGTCGACATCGGCATGATACCGGGCGAGTCGGCGGCTCAGATCGGTTGTCTCATACGCCGACTTCATTTTCCGGACGCCTTCGATGGTCACTTCTTCCACGAACACATGCGGCGCCTCAAGAACGAGTGCGGCCGTGGGGAAGCGCGAGGCGTGAAGCAGCGCGATTGAGGCGCCGTCGCTATGGCCAAACAGCACAGGCCGTTCGATGTGTTCTTCCTCAAGCAGGGCAGGGAGTTCATGGAACGCCTCCTGGTGCAGGTAATCGACGGTGCGCGGCCCCTCCAACGGCGGCGAGGCGCCGTAGCCGCGCCGTGAGTAAATCAGAGCCCCGCACCCCGTGGCGGCGGCCAGCCGATGAGGGAAATCGCGCCAGTGAGTCACGGACCCGAGCCCTTCGTGCAGCAGGACGATGTGTGGGCGTTCTGCCCTGGCGGCCGGGATGCGGACCCGTTCAAGCACGGGCTTTCGCGCGCCATGAAGCGTGGAGTAGAGTGTGCATACGTATAACGTGGCCACTGACCACAATAGCGGAAGGGGAATTCTCAATGAGATCTAATGCTCTGTCCGGCTGGATGACGGCCGCCGCATGGAGCCAGAACACTTCGAACTGTCCATCGGCGCAACCTCGGAGAGTGTCGCAGGGAAGGCGGAAGTGCCGCTGCTGGAAACAATCGACGGCCACCCTCAGAACCACCATTGATGGGCGGCGAGTGGGCGGCCTGCCCATGGTGGGTGGCAATCGTTTCCACCTGACACGCATTGTGCCGGGGGTGATGTCCGCGGGCGGGCGCACGGCGGGGAACCCTTTCGACGATGGATCGGGCTCCGGCGAAGCGGTGGTGAACGGGACGCGCGGCGGATCGCAGCTGATTCTCTAGCGGACAGTGCGCTTCCGGGCCGGCTTGGCCGGTTCCGGCTCGCGATGAATGGCCACCGGAATCAGGCTGTTCCTGGATTCCGGCTCCACGGCCTTGACCCGCGTTGTCAGTTCCTGGCCCAGCGTCTGGATAAACTCCTCGATCTGGCGCTGCATGGCGGCCATCTTCTCGCGCATGTTGAGGATGATCTCGACGCCGGCGAGATTCACACCCAGATCGCGCGTCAGATTGAGGATCAGTTCCAGCCGCTCGAGATCCTGGTCCGTGTAGAGCCGCGTGTTGCCGTCGCTGCGGGAAGGTTCGAGGAGCCCTTCGCGTTCATACAGGCGCAGAGTCTGGGGGTGAATGCTGTACTTCTCGGCCACCGCCGAGATCATGTAGGCTGCCTTGGATCTTGCCCGCGCCATGGTTACAGACCCCTCCAGAGGGCCGCCCGCGGGTCGGCCGGGTTGCGGCTGGCGAGTTCACGCAGGATTTCGCGCGTGCGTTCGTCGTTCACCTCGGGCAGTTGGATCTGCACTTCAATAATCTGGTCGCCGCGCGTGCCCTTGCGGGCATTGAGCACTCCCTTGTCGCGCAGCCGGAATTTCTGGCCGTTCTGGGTGCCTTGCGGAACCTTGAGCAGCGCCCGGCCGTCGATGGTGGGTACCTCGATTTTGGCGCCCAAACCAGCCTCCCACACGGCCACCGGCACCCGGATCTCGATGTTGTCGCCGTCGCGCCGGAAGAACGGGTGCTCGTCGATGCGGAGCGTGATGTAGAGATCGCCCGCCGGCCCCCCGAGCGAGCCGGCGTTGCCCTTGCCCGGCACACGCAGCCGCGCTCCGGTCTGCGCACCCGCCGGGATGCGGACTTCCACTTCCTCCTGCCGCGAAACACGCCCCTCACCCTGGCAGCGGAAGCACTTGTTCGAGGACCGGCCGCGCCCCCCGCAGCGGGGGCAGGTGAGGTTGAAGCGCATGGCGCCCGCCATCTGGCTTACCTGGCCGGACCCGTTGCACTCCATGCAGTTCATGGTGCCGGCCCCGGAGGCTCCGCCGCCGCCGCAGCCGTCGCAAACGTCCTGCCGGGTGATGCGCAGCCGGGATTGCGTGCCGCGAATCGACTGCCAGAAATCGATGTTCAGGGCGTACTCCAGGTCCCCGCCGCGTTCCGCCTCGCCGCGCGTTTCCGGGCCGCCGCCAAAGCCGCGGAAGAACTGATCGAAGATGCCCTTGAAGCCCGCGTTGCCGGCGCGGCCGGCGCCGGCTCCCGCGCCTGCCCCGGCCTGCTTCATGAACTCATCGAAATCGAACCCGCCGAAGCCCATGCCGGGGCCGTATTGGGCGCCTGCACCGCCGCCCTGGGCGGCGCGGTCTCCCGAATGGCCGAACTGGTCGTACATCTGGCGCTTCTTGTCGTCGCCCAGGGTGTCGTAGGCGTCCTGAATCTTCTTGAACCGCTCCTCGGCCGCCTTGTCGCCCGGGTTCACGTCGGGATGGAACTTACGCACCAGCCGTTTGTACGCCTTCCGAATCTCTTCGGCCGGCGCCCCGCGGGCCACGCCCAGTGTTTCGTAGTAGTCCTGCCTTTCGGCCATGGGCGCCCTTTCCGATTGCGCGCTTACTTCTTGTCGTCCACGTCGACGAACTCGGCGTCGACCACGTTGTCCTTCTTGGCGTCGCCGCCCGGCGCCGCGCCCTGCGCCCCGCCGGCCGCACCGGCGTCACCCGCCGCTCCCGCGCTCGCACTCTGCGCCTTGTACATCGCCTCGGCCAGTTTGTGGCTGGCCTGGGTCAGCTTGTCCGTAGTCTGGTTGATCTCTTCCACCGAGCCCGACGCGATGGCCTTCTTGCATTCTTCCAGGGCCGCCTCCACATTGGCCGCGTCGTCGGCGCCGATCTTGTCGCGGTGGTCCTTCAGCATCTTTTCGATGTTGTAGACCATGGAATCGGCGCGGTTGCGGGCTTCAATGCGGTCGCGTTCCTTGCGATCCTCGGCGGCGTGCGATTCGGCGTCGCGCGCCATCTTGTCCACTTCATCCTTGCTAAGGCCCGAGGACGAGGTGATGGTGATCTTCTGCTCGATGTTGGTGGCGCGGTCCTTGGCGGAGACATTCAGGATGCCGTTGGCGTCGATGTCGAACGTCACCTCGATCTGCGGCACGCCCCGGGGCGCTGGGGGAATGCCCACCAACTGGAAGACGCCCAGCAGGCGGTTGTCGCGCGCCATGCCGCGTTCGCCCTGGCAGATCTTGATGTCCACCGAGGTCTGGCTGTCGGCGGCGGTGGAAAACGTCTCGCTCTTGCGCGTCGGGATGGTGGTGTTGCGTTCAATCAGCCGGGTGAACACTCCGCCCAGCGTCTCAATGCCCAGCGACAGCGGGGTCACGTCCAGCAGCAGAACGTCCTTCACCTCGCCGCCCAGAACGCCGCCCTGCACGGCGGCACCCACGGCCACCACTTCGTCCGGGTTGACGCTCTTGTTCGGCTCCTTGCCGAACAGATTCCGAACAATTTCAACCACCTTCGGAATGCGCGTGGAGCCGCCCACCAGCACCACTTCGTCGATCCCCGACGGGGTCAGCCCGGCATCCGTCAACGCCTGCTTGCAGGGGCCCACCGACCGCTGCAGAATGTCGTCCACCATCTGCTCAAAGCGCGCCCGGGTGAGCTTCTTCACCATGTGCTTGGGGCCCGTGGCGGGGTCGCCGTAGATGAACGGCAGGTTGATCTCGGTTTCAAGCAGCGTCGAGAGCTCGATTTTGGCCTTCTCACCAGCTTCTTTCAGGCGCTGCAGGGCCATCTTGTCGCGGCCCAGGTCCACGCCCTCTTCGTTGCGGAACTCCTGAATGAGCCAGTCGACAATGCGCTGGTCGATGTTGTCGCCGCCCAGGTGCGTATCGCCATTGGTTGATTTCACTTCGACAATGCCGTCGCCAACTTCAAGAATGGAGATGTCGAACGTGCCGCCGCCGAAATCATAGACCGCAATCGTCTCTTCCTTCTTCTTGTCCAGGCCGTAGGCCAGCGCCGCGGCCGTGGGCTCATTGATGATGCGCTTCACATCCAGGCCCGCCACCTGCCCGGCATCCTTCGTGGCCTGGCGCTGGGCGTCGTTGAAGTAGGCGGGCACCGTGATCACGGCTTCCGATACCTTTTCGCCCAGATACGCCTCGGCGGCTTCCTTCAGCTTCTTCAGCACCATGGCCGAAATCTCCGGCGGCGACATCTTCTGGCCGGAGACCTCCACCCGGGCGTCGTTCGAATCGCCGCGAACCACCCGGTAGGGCACCAGCTTCGATTCGTCGCTCACCTCGTCATAGCGGCGTCCCATGAACCGCTTGATCGAATAGATGGTATTCTCGGGGTTGGTCACCGCCTGCCGTTTCGCCACCTGGCCGACAAGGCGTTCCCCGCTCTTGGCGAATCCTACAACGGACGGCGTGGTCCGGCCGCCCTCCTGGTTCGGGATCACAACCGGAGTCCCGTTTTCGATGACGGATACGACCGAGTTCGTGGTTCCCAGATCGATTCCAATGATTTTGCCCATGGTTTTCAAATGCTCCCGCAAGGATTGGAGATGAGTCGGCTTGGGCGGCTGCCAGCAGCCCGTTCCATTAGCCTGACTCTATTATGGAATATTAGTGTCCTATTGTCAACTCTTCCTGCCAACTCTCAAATAGTAGTGGCCGCCGCCTCCGATTTATCTCCCCTGCAGCCCCTCCTCGCCAAACAGTTCGCAGCGAAGACCCCAATCCGGTTTACATTCGGATCCTCAGGAATGCTGGCACGGCAGATCGCCAATGGCGCCCCGTTCGACCTGTTCCTCTCCGCCGACGAAACACGGGTGCGGGAACTGGCGGCGGCCGGCCAGATCCTGCCCGATTCGGTGCGGACCTACGGGGTCGGACGCCTGGGCTTGTGGTCCCGGTCGGGGACGTACCGGTCGATCGCCCAACTGGATTCGCGCTCGCTGGCGCACCTGGCGATCGCCCATCCGGACCATGCTCCCTATGGGCAGGCGGCGAAACAGGCCCTGCAGGCGGCCGGGCTCTGGGAGAAGCTTCGCTCGCGGGTGGTGTTCGGCGAGAATGTCCGGCAGGCGTTTCAGTTCGCCGAGTCAGGCAATGCCGATGCCACCCTCACCGCTTGGGCTTTGGTGCGGGAGCGTGGCGGGATCCAACTTCCGGCGGCACTGCATCAACCGGTGCGGCAGACGGGTGGCGTGGTGGCGGCCTCGAAGCAGGCGGAGGCCGCCCGCCAGGTACTCGAGTTTCTCACCTCGCCGGCCGGCCGCCGGATGCTTGCCTCGATTGGTCTGGACCCGGTCCGCTGATTACCACCCTCGGAACCAGCCTCGGCACGCGGCTGCCAAGCCCGTGAGCCGGCAGCCACGGATCAGTGAACAGGGCGTTTGCCCAGTCATCCGCGGGGGCCGAAACGAAACTGAGGGGACCGGCGAATCCACCGCTGAATCGCCCCGGGATTGGCCAACTCAGGTTCGAACGGAAGAATTGGCCCCGATGAACGCCACGTAGGGCAGCCGGTTCAACTCCCGCGCCACCACCAGGAACCCCACTGCGAACGTGGTCACGCAAGCGGCCAGGTACCCGTATCCATACCAGGCCAAACCGCCCTGCAGACTGAGGTACGAGAACAGGGCGTTGGTCACCAGAAACAGCACGTTCAGCCGTAGCGCAAGCTTGTTCAGTTCGAAGTAGGAAAGCAGGATACCCAGAAAGAGAAACATCGCGTGAAACGCCGCGCCCAGAACGCCAAGGCGGAACATGCCGTATTGGATGGCGTTCACCTTCATCAGGTCAAACAACTGGGGCGCGAACAGAATGGCCGCCGCCGAGCACGCCGCCTGCAGCACCAGGAAGTTCCGGCCGCTTTCCAGAATGCACTCCACCAGCCGTTCGTGGTTGACGCGTACCTTGGCCAGCGTGGCATGGCGCTGGATCTCTCCGTAGAAGCGGCGGTAATCCTCGAAGAATCTGGTTTCAATGTTCAGAACGAACAGCGAAAGGGACGGGATGATGGAAAGGTACGCCAGGAACATGGCGCTGTCGTAGTCCGGATAAGACACCAGGCCGATGGGCAGCTTCTCGCGCTCCGGCGCCAGCCACAGGATCCATTTATCCACCCAGATTGCGGTGTTGTAGAAAAAGGCCGAGGCCGCCAGTGTCCAGTAGCGCTTGAAGTAGGGAAGGAAGTCCCAGCTTCGTTCCACCCTGTGCCGGTATTCGGCGAACACACGCGCCGCCAGCGGGAAGAAGATCAGCGCCACGCCGCCGCTGAAGCCCATCAACATGCCGGCCGTGCCATACCAGGGCGCCGGCGTCACGGAAGCCCAGCAGGCCACTGTCATGCCGATGGCGAACGCGGTGGTGATTACCCGGTGCGCCTTGAGCGCGGTGAGAAAGATGGCCACCAGCCACAGCATGGAAATGACGAAATAATTGACCACGGCGGCGGCCTTGACGGCGGCCGTGGCGTTCAGCACCAGGAAGTAAAAACCCGCGGCCAGGGGAAGCTGCGCGGCGCCATTCAGGGCCAGCGCGGCCAAAAGCATGCCGGGCGCGGGCCGGATGTCCCTGCAGTAAATGCGGTCGCTCAGGTAACGCGTGGCCACCTGTGTGATTGCGCTGCCCAGCACCAGCGAGAAACCGAAATTGTAGATGGTGATCAGCCGGAAGGACGCCAGATCCTCCGGTTCCACACGGCCGGCGCTGAATTGGCTGATGGAGACCAGGGCGATGATCGTGATGAGCCAGGGTCCCGCGGCGGCCACGGCCGAGTGGCCATAACCGGTCATCACACCCAGAAGGTCATCGCGATTGACCAGCTTGCGAAGAACGAATCCAATGCCGGCCATGGCTCAGGCAGCCCTCTGCAGGTTCTCGGTGCCGGGGGGCACATTGTCATCCACGGCCGCGTAGAAGCGGTAGATCTCGCCGTAGGCTTGATCGAGGTCGCGCTTGTTGTAGTACTTCTCCAGGCGGGCACGAACGGCGCGTCCGCAGGCTTCGTAGAAGTCCGGATCCGTGAGCAGCCGGGCCACACCGGCAGCCGTGGCCGACGGATTGGAGAGCGGCGTGATCACGCCCGCGGGCCCCAGCGGCGGGTCCTCCGTGGTGGAGCCATGGATCATTTCCCGGCAGGCGCCCACGTCGGTTGAGACCGTGGGAATGCCCAGCGATCCAGCCTCAAGGATCACCAGGGGCTGCGCTTCGCTGATCGAGGTGAGAACCACCACGTCCAGCCGGCCCAGCCAGTCCTTCAGGTTCACCCGCCCGGTGAACTCCACCGTGTTCTCCAGGCCCAGGTATCGGACCATCTCCGCGCACTCGGCAAAGTAGGTCTTGTCCTCGTCGGTGGGCCCCATCACCAGCGCGTGCAACTCCGGAATGGTCTCGCGCAGAATCGCCGCCGCGCGGATATAGCACTTCACATCCTTGATGGGAACCACCCGGCCGATCAGCGCCATGGTGGGCCGGGGCTGCTTCTCGCGTTTGACCCCGGCGAAGTGGGCGCAATCGATGCCGTTCGGAATCACCGTCATGCGGTCGCGGGCGGCGCCGTCGGCCTCCTGCAACATCTGATTGCCCTCATACAGAGTGATGATGCGGCTGGATGCCTCATAGCAGACCTTCGAATCGGCCAGGAACGTCGAGACCCAAAGGTCGCGGATATCGGGCCCACGCCGTTCGATCGATAACTCGGCGGCGGGCCGTTCCTCAAGCCAATCCGCCATGGCGATCTCGATGCGCCGTTCGTTGGTATAGATCCCATGCTCGGTGAGCAATACCGGGCGTCCGGTCTCAACGCGGGCGCGCGCGGCAAACAGGCCCACGTATCCCGTGCAGATGGTGTGATAGACCCTGGCCTTGGGCAGCGGGCAGAGCAGCGTGGAGTAGAGCCCGCCCACGAGGGCGCGCCAACCCCAGAAGTACTCCAGGAACGAACTGTCCGGCTGGCACCGTTCGTACATCCGCACCAGCAGATCCCAGGCGGCCGGCGAGTTCAACAGCACTCGCTCTCCCACCTGGCCCCGGTACGGCTTAGCCCGTTTTTCTCACGGGAAGTGTAGCGGAAAGCCGCATTCTCTGGCATAACTGATTTTTCTAGTAAAAGTTGTGCGAAGAGAGGAGCGGCTTTCCCCTATGACAGAGTGTAGCCAATCAGAGT
>VFZY01000217.1 GCA_016870915.1 Acidobacteriota bacterium
CTTCCACTTGATCACCACACGCCAGGAGTTCGACGACTCTAAATTCGCCGCCGACCAACTCCGGTATCAGAAAAGGCTGGAGGCCAAACTTCACGCCAAAGCAAAATCAATGGGTTACGCGCTCATCCCACTTGAAGTGGCCGGATGAGTTCCTTAGAAGCCCAGGTCACGGCCGGCGGCGCTGTTCTGCGCCGGGTCGGCAAAGCGATAGGTGCACTCGATCACGGGGAAAGGCGCCGCTTCGGTGGTTGCTTCGAAATCGGCGGCAAACTCCTTGCCGTAGTGTGCGGCCGCCTGCTCGACCAGTTTGAGGTAACCTGCCGCCACCACCGATTCCGCCGGAGGAGCCTGCACGCCGCCGGAAGTGTAGGCGTAGATTTTGCCAGTCTTCGAGGGGAACACAAGCGGCGTTACTTCGGTTCGCTGGTAGGGTTGTTCCCGCATGTCGAGCCGCGCCAGATCGGCCGATGTCACGGGCACAAGAACACCATTGCAATAGGCGTCGTGAACCTCGCGAAGGGCCAGAAACGCCATCGGCCGCGGGTCCGCAGCGTCGTCCAGAAGTACCTGCGCGGCACTGGTCCACCCGCGCAGGTATCCGTAGAGCCGCGCCGGCTCGAAGCGCGTGCCGGGCTTGACCGCAATGGTTCGTGCCGCGCTTTCAGGCTCCATCAACGATCCGTAGGCGAAGACGAATACAGCATCCTCGGCATCCGGCGCACCGGCCGCGCTGGGCTGCGGGTAGCGCGCATACTTCTTATCAAGGCGCCGCATCTCGGCGGCGATGAACTCGAAATCGCCGTACAGTTCGCTCCGTTTCCTGATCGCGCGCAGACGCAGCACGAATGGCGACAGGCGCTGCCAGTAATACTGTGCCAGAAACCCGAAGACGGACCAGGTGTACTTGGGGTCCACCAGCTTCGCCCGGTAAGCGGCGCCAATCTCTTGAAAGATGTTGGCGAACATCAGAACGTGCAGCCGCGCACTCTCCAGTTCGCGGCTTTCGCGGCCCACTTCAGCCCGCAGGATGGTCTCAAAGGCCGGGTCCTCGGCGGCCAGACGGTCCACGGTCATGCGGGCGTCAAAGTACTCCTGGCTGTTGAAACGCTCGATGTATGCCGCGGAGCGAGAGTGCCGGAAGTGCTGGCTGGTCTGCCACCACACCAGGACTCCGGTGGCGAGTGCGATCAGGGCCGCGGCGCTGCTCACCAGAAGGTTGAGCAGTTCGGTTTCCGCCGGCATCGTCTCAGGCTTGCTTCCGCTTGGTGCTGTCGCAGAGGCAGCAATCGCTGCACCGCGCGCAGCGTTCGCACAAATGGTTGTCGCAGGTGTCGTGGGTGCAGGCAGCGCAGATTCGCCGCGACTCTTCCTGGCAAATGGTGCAATGAAAAACAGCCGTCACGAAGGCTCCTGTCCGGTCTTACTTTTTCTGCGCGGGCCGCGTGAGGTTCTCGCGCACCTTCTGAACGTCCTTGCCCAGGGTGACCAACTCTTGCTCCCGGCCTGCCATCACCTCGGCCACGTACTCCCGGATCTCCGCGCCGATGGGCACGCGGTCCGAGAGAAGGTCGCGGATGAGGTCGGCGGCGGGAGGGCTCTGGTAGTAGCGGGTCCCTTCGATCATCGATTCGATGGAGGCGTCGACGGACTGCGCGGTGAGGCCCGCTTCAAAGGCGTTTGGCAGCCGGTAGGGGTTGTTGGCCAGCGCTTCCAGAGATGCCGCAAGATACTCAATTCGCGCCGGAATGTCTTTCCACTTCGCCAGCAGGGCGGCCGGTGCGCCGTTGGCTTCCAGTTTCGCCAGATCCACGCGTCCGGTGAACTCGGTCAGGCCACGTATGCGCGTGGCGAGCTTTTTCAGTTTCGGTGCGGCCTCCCATTCAGGAATCAGCCCCTTGGGTTGCGGCTGTGCTCCGAGATCAGCCGCGCAGCCAAGGATCAAGCCCGCCAGGATGGCCGTCTTCGGTGCCACGTCTCTAACTGCCGGGCGGGGGCGGCGGTGGGGGCGGAGGCGGAGGCGCTGGAGCTTGCGTGTCACCCGGAATCGACGGACCAGCCGTGGGACCGGAACCAGGCACGCCACCACCGCTTCCGCCGATCTTCGGCATGCGCCGCATGAACGGATCGTTGAATGCGCGGATGATGCGCTCCACCAGCGCGTGGCGGTCAATCCGAGCCCGGGCGATGGGCTCGTGCTTGTAGACTCGGATGAAGTCGCCTGCATTGAGCAGTTTGGGGTCAGTATAGGGGAGCAATGCGTGCTGCACCGCCACCTGGCCCTCCTCCACCGCCACCTGCGTGATGTCACCGTTGTCTTCCACCTGGACGTCGAAAATCGTGCCTCGCACCGAGATCAACGCAGTGGGAGTGGACACTTTGTTGGGATTCGGCTGGCCGCCGGTGAGCTTCTGAATGTGGACGCGGACACGGCCAATCCAGAGGTCCAGCAGGTCGGTGAAGTTGCCGGAGTTCGCCCGGAATGTGGCGGTTGAGTTGGGATACAACTCAAAGGTGCTGCCGTCCTGCAACCGAAACACGGCAAAGCCATCGGGCCCTGTGAACAGTTCGCGGCGTGGGGGAACCCAGTCTCCCACTTTGATTGCCCACGGTTGCGAGTCACGCATCAGGGAAACTTGTCCCGTGATTTGAACGGCTTGCGCGGCGCCGTCGACGGGCGCGGTGAGGAACTGGGCCGGGCACACTCCGAGGGCAGCTCCCCAAAGGCAGCTCCAAGCCGACAATCTGGCCAATGGCTGCAACATTCCTGTCGTTCGCCTCACTATACCACTGCGGAGGCCACCGTGAATTTGCATCATAGCACGGCGGACCGGTATCCGCTGGTGTCCAAAGTGCATGTGCGGATCCGCGGCCGAGTGTCCGATAGAATGATTGAAATCAAACGGTTGCGGAAACACGTCGAACGATAGCAGGGTACAATAGACTCAACCCATGTGTCACCGGGGCACAATTCGGAGCGCATCTTGGATATGGGCGTGGCTGGCGTTCGCCGCCGCGTTGGCGGCACAGGACCGCCTGGACTGGCGCCGTGTGGGCAACGGGGCGATTGATCTCGCCTTGCCCTCGGTGGCGACAGGACCCGTGGATGCGGTCTGGTTTTCACCGGATGGCAGGCATCTGTTTGTTTCGACGGCTTCCGGCCGGGTTTGGGAAACGGAAAATCTCGAAGATTGGGGCGCCTCCCAGGCTTCCCGTCCGGCTTTCGCACGGCTGAGGACCGGGCCGGGCGCCACGCCGGTTGTTGCCGCCGGAAGGCGCCAGTACGCCTTCGGCGCGCACGTTTGGAGCTCCGAAGACGGCCGTGGTTGGGCGAATATCACCCAGTTCCGGGGGCGGTCCATTCTTGGGTCCGCTGTGCGCGATCTGGCGGTTTCGCCGCGCGACCCGGACGAGATTGTTGCCGTCACGGGTGAGGGTGTCTGGCGGTCCGTGGACGCGGGCGTCTCCTGGACTGGTCTGAACGAAGGCTTGCCCAACCTGCCCGCGCGGCGGATTCTGGCGCTGCCCGATGGCCCGGAAGGCGTCAAAGTGGAGCTGGAGACCGGCATCGCGGAGTGGGCTCCCGGCGAGCGTGGCGCATGGCGCCGGGTGAACGCGTCGGATGGCCTTTGGGCGGGTTTGCAGCGGGAGGCGCTCCGCCGGTCGGCGCTGCGGGCAACGATCGCCGTGGATGCGGGGCGCTTTGTCTACGCTTCTTCACCGGGGCGCCTGACGGCCTCCTCCGATGGCGGTGCGACGTGGATGGACTGGCCCCTGGCGGCGAACGTAACGGTTTCCGGTTTCCATGTCGACCCTGCGGATCCGGCTTTCGCTTTGGCGGCCGCGGGCACACGCCTGTTGCGGACTCTCAACGGCGGGCTGTTCTGGGACGATGTCACGGCCAACCTGCCAGCGGGCGCCACGGTGCGCGCGGTTGCGGCCGATCGGGATGCCGGGGCCATCTATGCCGGTACGGACTCCGGGCTTTTCACAGCAGTGTCCAATCTGCGAGCCGCCGGGGAACCCGCTCCCTGGACCCGAATCTCGACCGGTCTGCCAGAGGCGAAGATTTTCGATGTCAAGCTGGATGCCTCAGGGCATCAGATTTACGTGATGGCGGAGGGCTTTGGTGTCTACGCCGCCATGGCGCCGCATCGTCTGAGGGAACTGCGTCTGGTGAACGGGGCGGATCTTTCGGCGCGGGCCGCGGCGCCGGGCTCCCTGCTCAGCGTGCTGGGTGGCCGCGTGCGATCAGCCCGGGCCGGTGACAGGCAATTGCCGGTGCTGGATGGCGCCGGGCACGTGCAGGTGCCGTTCGATGCGCAGGGACCGGCGCTCACCGTGGCCCTGGAAGCGCAGGATCGCCGGGCAAACCTGACGGTTCCGCTGCGTAGCGTTTCGCCGGCAGTTTTTGTGGAATCCGACGGCTCGCCGCTTGCGCTTGATGCCGATTCGGGCATTCTGCTGGACGCCATGACTCCGGCCCGCAGCGGTCGCAGGATCCAGATTCTGGCCACGGGTCTTGGCCGCGTGAATCCCGAATGGCCCACCGGTGTCGCCGCTCCGCTCAACGATCCTCCCAAGGTGGCGGCCGAGGTTCGCGTCTATCTGGATCGAACGCCCGTGGAAGTAATGCGGGCCACGCTGGCGCCCGGCTACATTGGCTTCTACGTGATCGAAGTGGTGATGCCATTGGCCGTGAACGAAGGGCCAGCCGAACTATATGTCGAGGCCGGCGGCCAGCAAAGCAACCGAGTTCGTATCTATACGAGCCGCTAACTGGCGCTGCCTTTGCTCCTTTCGTCGCTTTTGCTGCTATCGCCGCTTTCGCTGCCAGGGTTCTCGCGGCGCTCCGCCCGGGACTTCCTGATCTCTTCCAGGCGCTCGGCGATCCTGCGCTCGGCGCCCCGGTCGAGCGGCTGGTAGAATCGGGTTCCGGCCAGTTCTTCCGGCAGACACTCCATGCCGCTCACTGCGCCTTCGAACTGGTGGGCATGCTGGTAGCCGGCGCCGTATCCCCAGGCCTTCATGGCCTTGGTGGGGGCGTTTCGAAGATGCATGGGAACGGGCGGGTTGGTGCCGTGCCGGATCACGCCGCGGGTTTCCCCGAGAGCGCGATAGGCCGCGTCGGACTTGGGCGCCACAGCCAGATAGAGCGTGATTTGTGCCAGGGCCTGATCGCCCTCCGGCACACCCAAAAAGTGCACCGTCTGTTGACAGGCAATGGCCTGCTCCACGGCGCGAGGATCGGCCAGGCCGATATCCTCCACCGCCATGCGCACCAGGCGACGGGCCAGGTACATTCGATCCTCGCCGGCTTCGAGCATGCGAGCCAGCCAATACAGAGCGGCGTCGGCATCGCTTGACCGGACGGACTTGTGCAGCGCGGAGATAAGGTTGAAGTGCTCCTCGCCGGACTTGTCGTAGAGAAGAACCTTGCGTTCCAGCGCGTCTTCCACGGACTGTGTGGTGAGTTGGCCTGCCGGGGAAGCCGCCACGGCCAGTTCCAGCAGGTTGTAGGCCAGACGCGCGTCGCCGTTGGCGAAGATCGCGATCTGCCGCAAGAGAGTCTCTTCCGCGTCCACCGTCAACAGCGCGGCGCCGCGTTCGAGCAGCGTAACCAGTTCTTCGGTGGTGAGCGGCCGCAGCGAGTGCACCTTGGCGCGGGATAACAGGGCCGGTACCACCTCGAATGACGGGTTTTCCGTGGTGGCCCCCACCAGGATGATGTCGCCCTTTTCGACATAGGGCAGAAAGGCATCCTGCTGCGCCTTGTTGAAACGGTGGATCTCGTCGACAAAGAGCAGGGTGCGGCGCCCCAGCCCGCGGCCGCGGCCGGCGGCGGCCATGACTTCCTTGATCTCCTTGATGCCGCTGAGGACGGCGCTGAAGGGGACAAAGTCACAGCGGGTCCGGGTCGCGATCAACCGCGCCAGGGTTGTCTTGCCCACGCCGGGCGGTCCCCACAGGATGAGAGAGCTCAGTTGATCGCGTTCGATCTGTGCGCGGAGCGGTTTGCCCGGCCCCAGGATATGCTCCTGGCCCACGTACTCTTCGAGTGACTTGGGCCGCAGGCGCTCGGCGAGCGGCCGGCCGGTCTGGTCTTCCAACCCGAGCGGCAGCGGGTCAAACAGGCTCATCGTTGCTCAGTCCTCTGCCGGCGAGCCTCGTAGAGCACGATCGATGCGGCGATGGCCGCGTTCAATGACTCCACGCCGCTGGTGGGAATGTGGAGGTCCTGCGACGCTGCCCTCAGACGCTCGCCCACGCCGTGCGCTTCGCTGCCGATGACGATTGCGGTGCGGTGCGTGAAGTCGGTGTCCAGCAGGCTGCGGCCGTCCCGGGGAGCCGTCGCGTAGAACTCCAGACGTTTCTTCGAGAGCGAAGCGATCGCCAGGTCATCATCCATTCCGCTTACGAACGGAACCCGGAACAGCGAGCCAGCCGAAGCCCGGAGTGTCTTTGGGTTGAATGGGCTGGCTGTGCCCTTCAGAAACACGACACCCGTGGCGCCGAAGGCCTCGGCGGAACGCACGATGGCGCCCGCGTTGCCTGGATCCTGCACACCGTCGAGGATCACCACTAGGGCGTTGCCGCGGATCAATTGATCGAGCGTCCAGGCGGGCGGTTCCACCAGGGCGATCACCCCCTGCGTGGTTTCCGTGGAGGAGATCTCGCGGAAGATCGCATCCGGAACAGGCACCACGCGTATCCCCGCCAGGTGCCGTACATGGCTGGTGACGGTAGCCGTCACTGAGGCGGCCGTTAGGATTGTTCGCACGCGCCGGTCGCTGCGCAGGGCCTCTTCCAACAAGTGGAAGCTTTCCGCCACGCAGCATCCATCCGGTGTGAGCGTGCCGTGTTGCATGGCCCGGCGCACGTCTCGAAGAAGGGGGTTGCGGGCGCTGGTAACGGCTTCCTGCGGCGGTATCGGCATCGGAACTGCGCCCAGGATAGCGCACTGGGCACAACCTCAGGGACTTCCGGCGGGAACTCCGCGGGAATTCCGGCTCGGTCTGGTAGGATAACGTTCCAGGGTGACACTATGCTGATCAAGATTCCTCGTGGTTGGGAGATGCCGGAACGCGATGCGACGCCGGAGAGCGTTTTTTTGAATCGGCGGGCCATTCTGGCGGCAGCCGGGTTGGGCGCCGCATCGGGCGTGTTGCAGGCTGCCGCGGAAACGAACCCATTCGCCGCGCCGCGCAACGCCAAGTTCACTTTGGACCGGGACGTTACGCCCGAGTGGGCGGCCACCGGCTTCAATAACTTTTACGAGTTCCACCCCACCGACAAACAGGCCGTGCGGCACAACGTGGGCAAGTATGTGACATCCCCCTGGGCGATTGAGATCACGGGTCTGGTGGAGAAGCCGTTCACGTTGGATCTGGACGACCTGCAGAAGAAGTTCACGCTGGAAGAGCGTCTCTACCGTTTCCGTTGCGTTGAAGCCTGGGCCATGGCGGTGCCATGGGTGGGCTTCCCGATGGCTGAACTGGTCAAGCTGGCCAAGCCGAAGCCGGAGGCTAAGTTCATGCGGTTCGTCACGGCGATGAAGAAGGATCAGATGCCGGGGCTCGGCATGGCGCCATGGTACCCGTGGCCCTATTTTGAGGGGCTGCGGATCGACGAGGCGGCAAATCCCCTGGCGCTGGTCGTCACGGGCATGTATGGGAAGGTGTTGCCGAAGCAGAATGGGGCGCCGGTTCGCGTGATTGTACCTTGGAAGTACGGCTACAAGAATCCGAAGGCGATCGTCAAGATCGAGTTCACCACCGCGCAGCCTTCCACGTTTTGGAACAAGACCATACCAGCCGAGTACGGCTTCTATTCCAACGTCAATCCCGCCAAGCCCCACCCGCGGTGGTCCCAGGCCACTGAAAAGCTTCTGCCGGACATGCGTGTGGTTGCCACACAGCGTTACAACGGCTACGAACGGTTTGTGGAAGGACTCTACGACGGAAAAGAGTTCTAACCTGGCCGGGCTGGATTCGGCGCGCGGCTCTATGTTGCCGAGGTCTGGGCCCGGGGCGGGGTAGAATGAACGGGAACATGAGAATGCGAATCGCCGTCCCTGCCCTGCTGGCCGCGTCTGTGGTTGCCCCGATGATGGCGGCGGACGCCGGGGAGCCGATTCGTCCCTCTAAGACCCTCAAGCTCTTCAACGGGCGCAACCTGGATGGCTGGTACACGTGGCTGCGTGAGAACCGGTACCAGGATCCGAAGGGTGTGTTTTCGGTGGCCAACGGATCCATTCGCATCTCGGGTGAGGAGTGGGGCGGCATTGCAACCAAACAGCAGTATCGTGACTATCACCTGATCGTCGAGTGGCGCTGGAGCGGAAAAACGTGGGAGCCACGAATCGACCGTGCGCGCGATTCCGGCATTCTGGTCCACGCGGTGGGTGAGGACGGCAAGTACAACAACACTTGGCTTGAGTCGATTGAGTGCCAGATCATTGAGGGCGGTTCCGGGGACATCATCCTGGTGGGTGGACAGAACCGGCCCACTGTCACGGCACGAACGCGGGAAGAGGGCCGCGAGACCATCTGGGACAAGGCGGGCAAGGAAAAGACGATGGATCGGGGCCGGATCAACTGGTGGGGGCGCGACCCGGGCTGGAAGGATAAAGTGGATTTCCGCGGCGCCAAGGACGTGGAGAAGCCTGTGGGCCAGTGGAACCGCCAGGAAGTGATCGCCGACGGTGACACGCTGATCTATCTTCTGAACGGTGTGGTGGTGAACCATGCCTACAACTCGTCCCACAAAGCGGGGAAGATTCAGATTCAGAGCGAGGGTGCGGAGATCCTCATTCGCAAAGTGGAACTCAGGCCGGTGGGGAAGAAGCCGGCCATCTAGCGCCGGCGGGCCGCTATGTTCAGCCGCCAGCATCGCAAGGCGCGTTTCCTGTTCGGGCTGTCCGACGTGGCCATCGTCACGCTCGCCTTCGAAGCCGCATACAGGCTGCGGCTGGCACTGCCGTTGGAGCGTTCCTTCGCCTTAAGCGGTCCTGTCAAGGCGCTGCTGCTGGGCTGCGCGCTGGTGGCCTGGGTATCGCTGGGCTATTCGCTTGAAGTCTACGAGCGGTTGGATTCGGCTCGCCGCAGCACGATTCTGCGGGTGACCACGCGGCAATGCGTGGTGGGCGCCGTGGCAATCGTTTTGGCTGAATACCTCCTGCGACTGGACCTGAGCCGGTCCTTTCTCGCGCTCTTCGTGACGGCCACCTGGCTGTTGCTTCTTCTGTTCCGCTGGAACTCCGGCCGGCTTGTTGGCTGGATCCGGCGGGAGTTCGGCGGACCGCACCACGTGTTGATCGTGGGCACAGGATCCACGGCTTCCGCCATTGCCCGGCGGTTGGAGTCTTCCGCCGTGCATGGCATTCGTATCAGCGGCTTTCTTGCGCCGGATGAGCACGAAGCGCCGGCGCCCGATTTGGGACCTTATGTGGTGCGGCCTCTCGCCGCGCTTCCCGATCTGCTGCGCCGCCACGTGGTGGATGAGATCATCTTTGCCGTTCCATCTCCCAGGTTGGATGGGTTGGAGGAGATCTTCCTGCTGTGCGACGAAGAAGGGGTTCGCACTCGCGTCGCGGTGGATTTCTTTCCGCACGTGAACAGCGAGGTGTATCTGGACCGCCTGGACTCGCTGCCGCTGCTTACCTTCTCCGCGACGCCCCACGATGAGATTCGTCTGTTCATCAAGCGAGTCACGGATGTGGCTGCGGCTTCCCTTGCCCTGCTGGTGCTGGCACCATTTCTTGGCTTGATCGCACTCCTCATCAAGGCGACTTCGGCGGGCCCGGTGATTTTCCGGCAGGAACGCTGCGGTCTGAATGGCCGGCGGTTCGCCTTTTACAAGTTCCGTTCCATGGTGGCGGACGCTGAACGAATGAAGGACTCCCTGGAACACATGAATGTCCGCAGCGGGCCGGTCTTCAAGATTCCCAACGATCCGCGACTGACATCGCTGGGACGTTTCCTGCGCAAGTACTCGATTGACGAATTGCCCCAGCTTTGGAATGTGTTGAAGGGTGACATGTCGATTGTGGGGCCGCGGCCGGCGGTGGCCTCGGAAGTTGAGAAGTATGCCCGCTGGCAGCGCCGGCGGCTTCGCATGCGGCCAGGGCTTACTTGTCTTTGGGCGTTGCACGGCCGGGACTCGGTGGACTTTGAAACCTGGATGAAAATGGATATGGAATACATCGACACCTGGTCCTTGGGTCTGGATTGGAAGATCATTCTCCGTACTATCCCCCAGGTGATTCTGGGCAAGGGAGCTAACTGATGGAACTCATCCCCACGCAGGAAGAAGTGGTGACGTTGCTGCGTCAAACCGGAGCCCTCAGGCACGGGCACTTCGAGTATGGCAACGGTCTGCACGCAGACGAGTATCTGCAGGTGGCGTTGGCTATGCGCAGCTTCCAGACTGCCAAGACTCTTAGCGTGGCGCTGAGCCGCAAGCTGCGGGCGAACTCGGAGATCCGGGCGATGATTCCTCAGCTTTCCGTGGTGGCCCCGGCGACTGGCGGCCTTCCTGTGGCGTACGGCGTGGTGGAAGCGCTGCGGGCGAACCAGGTCTATTGGGCCGAAGAGGACATTGAGGGGCAGCCGCAGCGGTTCCGGCAGTTCGTGGAGCCGCGCCGGGGCGAAAAGGTGCTGCTGGTGGACGACATCCTGCGGACCGGCACCAAACTGCGCAACCTGAAATCGCTGGTGGAGAGCTATGGCGCCGAAGTTGTGGGGCTGGCGGTGATGATCTATTAATCAGACCGTTGGTTAGTAGACATTGAGTTCAACCTGCGGCGTACACGGTGTCCTTGGTCAGGAAGAACATTTTGACCGGGATTTCCATTTTGGGTCTCCCGGACCCCGACAGTATACACCAACGCCTCACTCCCGTGCCGGATTTGATCAGAATCCCCTTTCCGAGGGCGGGCCAGTGCCTGCGGATGGCTTCTTTCGACCATCGCACAAAAACGAAAACTGACAACATGCCTGTTTCCAG
>VFZY01000218.1 GCA_016870915.1 Acidobacteriota bacterium
TGTCAGTGTGCGCCGGATCGTTTTGTCACTGGCGACGAGCTACCCCTGGCAGGCCCAGTTTGCGCAAGTTCACGCGAACCTGCGCTGCTGAAAAAACTGCGTGAAGCAAACACCGGACTTATTCATTCCGCATTTTTGCAGCGGACCGGAGAAGCGCGTATGGACGGCCCATTTTCACCCTTCGGGTGCTCCGAGCGACGGTATGCGGCAGCCATTTTGCCGCAAATTTCTGACCGAGACACCCGCGGAGGATCCGCACGAGTCATTTCGAGCTTGTCCGCGGCGTCAGTTTGGGCTGCGATCAGATGCCGTGAGAAAAGCGGGCTAGCCCAAACACGACTTATCGAAAGTCGCGGATCAACTCCAGATCGATTTGCGGTTCCTGCCAGGACCACACGATCTGCTTGTCGTCGGGAGACACGGTGAATCCAAACAGGGTCAGGTGTAGGTCCATGCTCTTTTCGAATGCCGTGGGCGCGCCGAAACACTGCGGAGCTCCGCCCGCACGCGGCATGCGGCACAACTCACGATCACCGTCCTTCACAAAGTACAGCCATTCCCGCGTGACCGCAGTGTGATACGAAGCCAGCCGTACCTCGCTCCGTTCGGCCGCTCCGCCGTCCAGGGGAATTCGAAGGAGGCTGATGAACGGGTTCAACACGACAAACAGACTCCTTCCGTCGGAACTTTCGCCGGCCAACCTCAACGTGTTGCCTTCCCACAGGACCCGCCGCTCGGTGCCATCCGGCCGGGCCTGCCACAACTGGCTGGAGGACTTGTAGTAGATAAGGTCTCGCTTCTCGGACCAAAGGGCGGAATCAATGTGCTGGCCATCGAGCGGCACCAATTCCGATGGGCCGCCCTCGGCCGAAACGGCCATCATCCTCATCGCTCCGGAACTTCCCGAGGAGTACATGAGCCGGCGCCCATCGGGTGACCATGCGAGTGACAAATGGGCCTTTGCTCCGGTGGTCAACCGGACCGCCTGGTTTCCATCCGCGCCCGCACGCCAGACTTCCCGCTGGCCGGACCGGTCCGATAGAAACGCCACTGAGCGGCCATCCGGCGAAAACCGCGGAAACACGCTGGCGCGGCTCGACGGCGCGAATTCGCGTTCCTGTTGGAGCCTGTCGAGCGATGTGGTGAACAATGCTGTGGATGCCACCTGGCTGGCGGCCCCGTAAAGGAGATAAGCGCTGCCGTCCGGCGCCGGCGAGGAAATCGAGGCCGTCATGCAGTCCCGGTCGCTCAAGGGATTCGGAACTCCTTGCTTTTCGGTGCTGCCGTCAAGCGCGACGCGAAACAGACGGTAGCCTTGGCCCGGCAACTCGGCGCACATGACAATTTCGCGTCCGCTGGGGCTCCAGGCCAAACCTCTGGTGCCTCCCCAGGTATGGTAAATCGTCCTCGGTTCGCCGGCGGGAGATCCTTCGCCGTCGAGGTCTTGCAGGATAACCTCGGAGTAGCCTTCGCGTGCCACGCCCTCCCGCTTTTGATAGATCATCGCCTTGCCGGCGGGCGCGACCGCGGGAGAGTAAATGGAGCCGTGCGACTGCGCCACCACCATCGCCACACCGTCGAGCGTCACGCGTTTGATCGTCTTTTGATCGGCCCGGGGCCGAACCATCAGCCACCGGCTGTCGGGACCCCAACTGAGATTCAGTACATGAATGCTGTAGTTCCCCGGCGAGCCCAATAGCGTCAGGGCACGGTCCTCGGCCCCCTCGGGCGTCATCAGCCGGAGCCAGTACTCGCCCGCGGGGTTGCGCCGAAGGTAGGCAATCCACCGCCCGTCGGGAGACCAGGCCGGGCTGAAGTTTAACTCGTCCGATGCTACCTTGATCGGCGAGGCCGTGTCCGAATTCGAGTCGAGTTGTTTCCGGTAGATACCGCTGAGGCCGGCTTCGGCTCGCCGCCAAAAGAAGGCGATAGCCTTGCGGTCGGGAGAAAACGTCGCGTTGTACTCCTCACCCGCGAACGCCGTGAACGGTGCGGACACCAACGTGCGAGTCGGTTCCGGCTTTGGCAACAACAGCCATGTCACCAGGGCGGCCAGTACTCCCAGTCCCGCCGCCCAAAGGGCCACGTGGTTCGAAACGGCCGGCTTGGTGGCCTCCACCAACGGCGCCGGTCCCTGCCGCCGCTGGTCCAGCCACTGGTCGATCTCGTCCTGATAGGCGAAGACCGAGGGCCGCTGAAGGTGTACGTGCTTGTGGACCGGAAGGCCTTCGGTTTTCTCCCATCGCCGGACCGTACGTTCGCTCTTGTCGAGGTAGGCGGCAATCTGCTTCCAGGAGTCGAGCTTTCTACGCTCGCCTGGCGGAGCCGCAGCGGGACTCACCATCGAAAACGATTTTATCATCCGGATGTGAGCCGGTCATTAGCGGACACGCCCCAAATATCCCTTTCCAATGAACGATTTGTGTCGTACGCTCGGGTTTCCGGAGTTTCTTGTTCGAGTGAGAGGAGTACAACTATCAATGATGCGTGTCTTTGGCTATGGGCTACTGCTGGCCGTGGCGCCTGTGGCGTCAGTGGCTCAAACGGCGGCCACGGGAACAGTGATCGGCATTGTGACCGATCCGAACGGAGCCGCCGTTCCTGGCGCGCAATTGACCTTGCGCGAGGCAAACGCCGGATCCGGGCGCCAGACCGAGTCCAACGCGGAGGGTCAATTCGTTTACACGTCAGTCCTGCCGGGCACGTATCGGCTGACTGCCTTCAAGCAGGGGTTTCGCCCATTGATCGCCGAGGATATCCGCGTTGAGGTGGCCAAGAGTTCCAACGTTGAGATTGCGTTGCAAGTCGGTGTGATCGCCGAGGCGATCACGGTTACTCCGGGGGCCAGTGTCGAACTCCAGACGCTCGACGCCACGGTCGGAGCCGTACTGAAGGGGGAACCGGCATTGCGAGTGCCCACCATCAACCGGAGTGCTGGGGCGTTGTTCGCCATTCAACCCCTGGTGGCGCCCTCCCGGGGGCTCGCATCGCCTGCCAATCACGGCCAAGTGGCCGGTGCGCGCTCAGATCAGAATGCCTTTCACCTGGATGGTGCCGACGCTACGGATACGGTCGCCGGTTCGGGCACCTACGTTCGGGCAGCGATTGATTTTGCGAGTTCAACGCCCAGCATACCGGTGCCGCTCGAGAGCGTTGAGGAGTTCCGAATTCTGACTACGAATCCGAATGCGGCGTTTGGACGGTCAATGGGCGCACAGGTCAGCATGATCACCAAACGCGGCACGAACGACTTGCACGGGTCCGCTTATTGGTATCACCAGAACGACAATCTGAACGCCAATTCCTGGACCTTCAACCGGCTCGGCATCCGGCGTCCGGAACTGAAAGACAATCGCTACGGAACATCCCTGGGCGGACCGGTGCTCCGGAACAGGACTTTCCTCTACGTGGGGCGAGCGGCGAGATCCGCACCGGCGGGCGGACACCCGTGGAGCCGCGCTACTTCACTGCGCAGTTGCTGGGCAATCTCAGCCCCAACCTCGTCAACGAACTTGTGTTCGGATACAAACGGAACTACTGGGCTTACCGGCGCATCCTGCCCTTTCCGCAAGTGCCGGGAACGGGTGCCGCCATGGCGGTTGCTCCCGGCACGCTGGATAGCGGAATCGACGTCGACATCCTCCGGGCGCGCAGCCGCAGTTCCCGCGACCAGACGTACCAGATCGGGAACAACCTGACCTGGATCAAGGGAAATCACGCGCTGCAAACGGGTGGCATGTTTCAGCGAATCGCCATGGTGGCGGATCGCGATGACAAGACTTCCGGGGGCTTGGTAGCGCCCGTCTACGACATCGTGGCAGGCGCTGCGGCGGGCATTGGCGCGGCGCACCGGCCGGCTACCTGCAGCGCCACGCTGCGCGTTAGTTGCCTGCAAGCCGGCGACGTAACGCGCTGGAACACGCTTTTCGGAGCTGGGCTGGGCATGGTGGATCGCGCGACACAGCTCATGGTTTTCGATGGCGACTTGAATCCGCTACCTCCCGGAACCCGAATGCGGCAGGCCTCGCGGTGGGAGAACTACGAGGCCTATGTCAACGATATCTGGCGCATCAGTTCCACTCTGACGCTGACAGCCGGGCTGACCTATACCCTCCAGGCACCGCCCCGCGCCAAATTTGGGCAAGTGATCATGCAGAACAACGCCAACGGCCAACCCATCACCACGAGCGCCTATTTTGCGGACCGCGCGGCCGCGGCGCGCCAGGGCCAGACGTTTAATCCGGTGTTGGGATTTGCGCCGCTGGGCAACGCCGCGCGCTCCACGCCGTGGGACATGGATAGAAACAACTTCGGCCCGCGCCTCGCCGCCGCATGGAACCCGGGCGCTTCCGGCTGGCTCGGAAAACTGATGGGAAACCGGCGGACCGTGATCCGCGCAGGCTATGGCGTTTCATTCGATCGCCTGAATGGCATCACGCAAAGCGGCCCCAGTCTTGCGCCGGCCTATGCGCAAACCGCGCTCTGCGTGGCGCCGCGCATTGATGGCACTTGTGCCAACACCAGCGATGCTGCCAACGCCTTCCGCATCGGCGTGGACGGCTCCCGGGTGAATCTGCCGGTGCTGCCGAAAGCGGCGGTGCCGGTGACTCCGGGCATCTCCGGTGAAGCGATCTCGAATGTCACCGATCCGCTTCGTACGATGGGGCGTTCCCAAAGCGTGGACCTGACGATACAACGGGAACTGCCCGGAAGCCTGATTGTGGAAGTGGGCTACGTTGCCCGAATCAGCAACCAACTCCAGCAGGTGAATGAGTTGAACTCCGTGCCATACATGTTCGCGGATCCAGCTTCCAGCCAGACGCTCGGGCAGGCCATGAATCTTGTGGCCGACCAGATCCGCACGGGCACCCCAGGCGCCGGCGTGCGGCCTCAGCCGTTCTTCGAGAACCAGCTCCGCGGCACATCAATCTGCAATCCCACGTGTACGCAAGGCTTGGCCGCGGCGCGGACCGCGGAGTTCAATCAAGGCCAGTGGAACAATCTGACCAACTTCATCAACAATTCTCTGCGCGCGAACAACCCTTTCTACAACCGGCAGATCATCACCAACTCGATGCGAAGTGCATCGGGTGAGTCGTTTTATAGCGCCGGATTTCTAAGCGTCGCGCGGCGATTCTCGCGTGGTCTGTCGTTTTCCGCGAACTACACACTGTCAAAAACGCTCGACGAGTACGGTACGAATCAGGAAAACACGGGCTCCTCGTCGACGCCGTTCGACTATTCGGTGGACTGGGGCCCGGCCATCTTTGACCGCCGGCACGTGTTCAACGCGACACACCTCTACGAACTGCCGGTTTGTCGGAGCGGCCGGGCAGCGCTCGACCGACTGACCAACGGTTGGTACATTTCGGGATTGTTCCAGTCCTCAAGCGGCTTCCCGTTGCTGATCGGCCAGCATGCACAGGCATTCGGAGGAGCGCAGGCGTTTTCGGGGCTGGCGGCGGGCATGATTCCGCTCCGGGCCGGCTTCGACTATTCGACCACCGTGAATCGGGGCAGCAGGGGTTCGGGCACGGCTGGCATCAACGCCGATCCGGCGCGCAATGGCAGCGGCATGAATGTATTCGCGAACCCGGCCGCCGTTCTGGCCAGCGTCAGGCATGTGCGTATCGGTGAGGATGGCCGTCACGGCCGCGATGTGGCCCGGGGGTTGAAGCGGTGGAACTACGACGCTTCCATCGGCAAGCGAACCACGATTTCGGAACGCGTGCGGGCTGTGTTCTCGTTCGACATGATCAATGCCTTCAACCGCGTTGAGTTCGCCGATCCGGCGACCAGCTATTTCACGCCGGCCACCTTTGGCGTGATCACGGCCCAGTTCGCCAATCCGCGGCAGATCCAGCTTGGACTGCGTGTGGAGTTTTGATTCGATCCGCGGTCAGGCGGTCGCCCGAAGGTTTGCCAGAACGCGCGGCGGCTGGTCCAGCAGATGGCCTACCCCCCGCACCACTTCCTCGGATTCGAACGGTTTCGCCAACACGTCGTAGCCGCCCAGGTTAAGCACCTCGGCCCACAGTTGTTCGTCCGCCAGTCGAGACGTAACAATCAGCTTCGGTGGATTGGGCATTGTGGCCAGTTCGTTCAACAGGTCGCGCCACGAACCGTCCGTCAGATCGCTATCGCAAATCAGCACGCGGTGGGCGACAGCCGACAGTTGAACCAGACCGTCCCGCAGCCCTTGCGCCGAGATTGTAATGCAGTGGCGGCTGTTGAGCAGCTTGGTCAGGATCTGGTGATCTTCCGCGTCGCGGCTCACCAGAAGTGCACTCGCCTTGCGCATGAAACACCTCGTTTAGCACTTCGTGCAATCTTGCTTCCATAAACAAGTGCGCCGGGCGAGGGAAAATTCCCAGTTTTTTTTCGAACTGTCGCGGCTACGGTGTCTTTCTTACACTGGCTCCCGACAGTTCGCGGAATCGGGCGGCCGCCCTGCCGGCTTCCTCCGTCCGGCCCAGGCGTGCATAGACCTTGGATAACTCCAGTGGAATCCGTGGCATGGCGGGCGCCATGCGGGCCGCCAGTTCGAGTTCGGTGGCGGCTTCCTCCAGCCGCTCCAGGGCTGCCAGAGCCCGGCCTCGTCCCAGTCGCGCTTCGGCGAACTCAGGCCACCGCGCGGCCGCGGCGGTGAATCCTTCGAGCGCTCCGGCACGGTCCCCCTGGGTAAGCAGGACCGCTGCCAGCAGCACCGGAGCCAGGGGATCTTCTGGATCCAGGGTGAAGGAACGCTCCAGGTGAGTCCGCGCCTGCGCGAAATGCCCCGATTCCCCCAGCGCGTAGCCCAGATAAGCATGCGCCCGCGCCGAACGGGGATACCGCGCCGCCGCTGTGCGCGCCAGACGGAGCGCCGCCGTCAGGTCCTCCAACTCCCCGCGGTCGTGGTGGGCCTGCAGGTAGAGCAGGTAGCACTCTTCGTCCCGCAGGTGCGCGCGCATCAGGGAAATGGCCGCCGCGTGGCGCCCCAGGCGCAAGTACTCCGACGCCAGGAGCTTGCGGGCGTCCAGGTGTTCCGGCCGCAGCCGCAGAGCCGCCTCGAGTTCGGGCAGCGCTTCCGGGGCCCGATCCAGCCGGATCAGTACCGCCCCCAGCAGGAACCGCGCATCGAAACCGGGTTTCGCCACCCGCCGGAGCTTCTCCGCCGCTTCGGCGAAACGCTCCTGCCGGTAGTCCTCGGCCGCCTGGTCGAACAGCGACTGGGCGGCCAGCAACAGCGCGGCGAGTGTCAGAAATCGACCTTGAGCGCGATCTGCATCTGCCGTGGCGTGTTCGCCTGGTTGCGGATCAGCCCGAACGTCGCCGCCGTGATGGTGGAGTTCGGACCGCCCCACCGGGTCCGATTGAGCAGGTTGAAGGACTCCCAGCGCAGCGTGGCCCGAACGCGTTCGCCCACGGTGAACTTCTTTGAAACCGTCAGGTTCTCGTTCAGGATCCACGGTGTGCGGGCCTTGGGGTTGAGCCGCGTTGCGTTCCCGAATTCGCTGTTGAGCCGCTCGGTTGAGATGCCTTGCTGGAAGGCGGCGCGGTCCCACCAGACATCGCGGAACGGATCGAACTTGCCGGTGTAGCTGGCCCGCCAGTTGGTGTAGGAGGTGACGAAGGGCCGGTTCGAGGTGCCGATGGGGCTGATGCCAGGGCCGACGCCCATGGGGGTTCCGGACTCGTAGTTCATGAAGGCCGAAATGCCCCACCCGCCAAGTAGTGCATCCTTGGCTCCGTTCATCGCGTGCGGCCGTCCTTTCCCCCACGGCAGTTCGTAGGAGAACGCGTTGCGGAACAGGTGCGTTTGATCGTCGCCGCTCAGGCCCTTTTCCAGGCGCCGGTTATAGTGATCCATCGCGCCAAGCGACGAGATTGCAGCCGTTTCGGCATCGCTGAAGAGCTTCGAAAAGACGTAGGAACTCAGCACGGTCAACCCGTTTGAGTAGCGTTTGTCCAGCTTCATCACCAGGGCGTGATACGACGAGTTCCCCGTGCGTTCGCCCACCGAGGACGGCTGTCCACCGGCGGTGAAGACGCCTTGAAACTGAGGGAAGGGCTGCAGGGCGCGCTGCACGGTGGAGTTGAAGCCCGGATAGGGAATCGGAATATTGGCCGCCCGTGCCGCCGGCGAGTTGATGCCGGAGCGCAGCAGGTTGATGCCGTACTGCCGGATGAACCGTGGGTCGATCTGATTGAGGTTCAGAATGCCGCTCGACAGGTGCGTTCCCTTGGTCCCGCTATAGCCCACCGTCGCCACCAGCGTGGCGCCCAGTTGCTGCTGGATGTCGAGGTTCCAGGCCGAGTAGTCCGGCGGACGTCCGGCGTCACTCCTCTGCCAGAAGAACGTGTTGATGTCGTTGGAGAACGACGGGCTCAGGAACGGCGGCTTGGTCCATGGGGGCAGGCCGCGGTCGAGCAGGGCGGGGAAGTCCGTGATGCTCAGGTCGTTCGAGTTCCAGTTGATGTTCAGAATCAGGCCCTCGAAGTGCGTGGAGCCGCCGGTGGTCTTGACGGCCGCGAAGGACCGGCCGCCGTAGGCTCGCACCACCGTACCGGGACGTACCTGGTAGGCCAATCCCACGCGGGGTCCGAACGCCCAGGGATACCCATCGAACATGGGATTGACCCGCCCTTCGCCTTTGCCCGAAAACACCAGCGCGCCCGGCCGGTTGCCCGCGGCGGGGTTGGGCCGCGTGGGGTCGAAGTTGGAGAATCCCTCGATCTTGCCGCCGCTCAACTCCTCCCAGTTGGTGAGGCCGACATAGGCCCCGCCCTCAATGGGCTGGGTGTACTCGTAGCGCAAGCCCAGATTGAGCGTGAGCTTCGGCGTCACCTTCCAGTCGTCCTGGATATAGCCGCCCCAATACTTCCACTTCTGCACCACCATGCGCGGCGTCTCAAGCCCGGTGGAAGAGGAGTATCCCAGCAGAAATGAGGCGAACGCGCTGCCCGAATTCAACGACTGGTCGCCGGGGATCGACGTCGCCAGTTGTGAAAAGTTGAAGCTGCCATTCGGCCGGTGCTGTCCGCCGCCGAACCAGGCATCGCGAGCATGGAAGAAGCCCATCTTCCAGGCGTGTTGGCCGCTGATGATGGTGAGGTCCTCGTTGATGTTCAGGTTGCGGCCCTTGTCGACACCCCAGCCGTTGCCGCTCCAGCCGGTGTATTCGGTGAAGCCGAGTCCGGGCAGCCCACGGTCCGGGCCGGGAGTGTTTCGAATGCCCAGCTTCTCATTCCACTTGTCGTTCGGGTTCACGGAATTGAGCGTTGTGACCGTGCCCTGTTCGCGCTGATAGGAGACGCGGACGGAGTTCAGCACCCGGGCGCTGATGGTCCGGTCCCAGGAAAAGCGTCCGCTGGCATTCCGCCGGGCCCAGACGGCGCTTCCGTTGAAAGGTCTGGGCAGCCCCGGCGCCACGCCCGCCGAATAGTCGATGTCCCAGTGGCCGTTGAGATAGAGGCCTGAGATGCGATCCTTGGCGGTCAACTGATGATCCAGGCGAACGGAGATCTTGTCCCAGGGCTGAATCTCGGCGCCGGCGTCGTTGAAGAAGTTCAGGCGCGGTCCGGGCAGGTTCGCTACCATCGATTGAGGCCGCAGGCCGATGTAGCGCGAAGCCACTTGCGAGAAACGCGACCGGGGAAGCTGGTTGCCCGCGAAGGCGTCGCGAACGAAGCCCGCGCCGCTCGGGTTGGGCCGCGTCGAGGCCGGATCAAAGATGGGGATGGTTGCGCCGGTGGCCGTGGTCCAGCCGCGGAAGTCGCCTTCGTACATACCGGGCAGCGGCACCGTGAAGAACCCCGGGCGCTGGCCCGTGCGGTTGCGGAAGCCTTCGTAGCTGACGAAGAAGAACGTCTTGTCGCGGCCGTTGTAGACCTTGGGAATGCGTACCGGGCCGCCCACGGTGAAGCCGAAATCGTGCTGCTTCAGGATGGGCCGGCGCTGGGCGAAGAAGCCGCGGGCGTCCAGTTTGTCGTTGCGCAGAAACTCGAATACGTTGCCGTGCAGCTTGTTGGTGCCGGACTTGGTTTCAAAGCTCACCATGCCCATGGCGCGGCCAAACTCGGCTTTCATGCCCGATGTTTCAACAGTGAACTCCTCAATGGCGTCGATTGAGACCGAACTGATGGGAGCGCGTTCGGTCTGATACTGCGTGGAGGCGCTGGTGAGAGGCATGCCGTCCATCAGCATGTCCCAGCCGGAGCCCTGGCCGCCGCCGATGCGGAAGCCGTTAGCGGTGCGGGTCTCAGGCGCGATGATCGCCAGGTTGAAAACGTTCCGGATCTGGCCGTTCACCACCAGGGGAAGATCCTCAACCAGCTTGTTCGTGATGTTGGTGCCCACGCGCGCCGATTCGGTTTCAAGCGGCGAGGCCTGGCCGCGCACCTCAACCGATTCGCTCACGCTGCCCAACTGAAGCTGAATGTCGAGCCGCAGCGTGACGCCCGAGGTCACCACCACCTGCTCCTGGACGGAGCGCTTGAAACCCGGCGCCTCGGCTGCGATGCGGTATGTCCCGATGGTGAGCGAAGCCAATGTGAAGTTGCCGGTTTCCGTCGAGACCGTCGAGGTGGAAAGGTTGGTCTCCACCTGGGTTGCGGTGATGGTAACCCCGGCAATCGCCGCCCCGGCCGGATCGGTGAGCGCGCCGGTGACCGTTCCGCGATTCATCTGGGCGAGAATGGGCAAGGCGATGCTCGCCAGGGCGGGAAGAATGAGTCTCATCAGGAGTCTCCTTTGGAGTGGCTGAGGTAGGGCGATTATATCCGGGATTTCCATTTTGGGTCTCCCGGACCCCGACAGTATACACCAACGCCTCACTCCCGGGCCGGATTTGATCAGAATCCCCTTTCCGAGGGCGGGCCAGTGCCTGCGGATGGCTTCTTTCGACCATCGCACAAAAACGAAAACTGACAACATGCCTGTTTCCAGCAGTTCTTTCGACACCTCTCCC
>VFZY01000219.1 GCA_016870915.1 Acidobacteriota bacterium
CTAGCTACCGGGCTTGGCAGCTCCATTGCTCGGCCGACCTTAACTGCCGTCGACGCTCACAATGCGATCATAGCTGCCCCGGTTCCTTGCCTGTCATGACCCGTTCGCGGGTCCCCGGGCTAGCTAGGTCCGAATTGGCCAGCCGTGCGGCAGCCAGGGCGTTATCGAGATGCGTGGTTTCCCGCGCGCCGGGCAACACCACATCCACCGCGGTGTTGCGCAGCACCCAGGCCGTGGCGAGTTGAGCGGCCGGTACGTTCGCTTCGGCGGCAACGTTCTGAAGCCGGGCCGCCGCGGCAAAGTTCTCCGGCTTGAAATAAGTATCGGCGTGCCCCGGAATGACATCGAAACGCGAGCCCTTGGGAATGGCGCCGCGGTCAAGCGTGTATTTGCCCATCAGGAATCCGGCCGCGAGTGGGCTGTAGGTGATGAGACCGATACCGGTACGGCGCGCCACCGGGATGACACCAGTTTCGATCTCACGCGCCGCAAGGTTGTAGTTCGACTCGATCACGGAAAACGGTGCACCCGCTTCCAATGCCAGACTCAGCTCACCGGCAGGATAATTGCTGCATCCCACGGCGGGGGCCCGGCCGCCGGCAAGTACGGCCTGCAGCGCCGCGGCGGATTCCGTGTGAGGTGTGCATCTCGCCGCCTGCTTCGCGCTCATCGTCCACCTGGAGATGCTTGCGGCGATACTCACGTGCCTGGCCTCCGCCGTGGGCTTAACAGAGTGATGCCGTGTTCCACCGCGTAGTCCATGATGCGGAATGACTGCTCTTCGCCGATCTCCCTGCCGAAGGTAGCGCAGCCCAATCCGATGCGTCCGCAGGTGATGCCGGATCGGCCCAGGGTTCGTTGTTCCATCGTGCGGGCTCCGTCTACTTGATCGCCGCCACAATCTCACCGGCCACACTCTCCGCCGTGGCCGGCGCCAGCAGAATGCCGTTTCGGAAGTGGCCATAGGCCAGCCAGAGCGGCGTGGCGCCCACGCGTCGAATTTCGGGATGTCCGCTGGCGGTGGCCGGGCGAAAGCCAACCCAGGAGTGTTCAGGCGGGCTGGCCCCGAGTTCCGGCCACAGCAGGGCGCACTCCCGCGCGATCTCCTCCACGGCATGGGCGTGCACGGTGCGGTCGAATCCGGCGTGTTCCTGGGTGGCTCCGGCCACCACCGTTCCGCTGCGCCGCTGCAGCAGGTAATGATGGCCGCGGCGGCGAATGGGTCCCAGAGCGCCGGCGGGGAAGGTCCATGAGGCGAGATGGCCTTTCACCGGGAAGGCCGGCTCAACCGCGAGCGCGGGCCCAAGAATGGGAATATCCGTCGACCAGGCACCGGCGGCGAGCACCGCCGTGCGGGCCCGGAACGGACCGTGCGCGGTGTGAACCAGAACGTGATCGCGGTGCGGCTCGATGGATTGAACGGCGGCGCGTTCGCGCAGAGCATAAGGGCTGTCGCGCTCGAACACCGTCCGAATGGCGGCGATGATATCGCGCGGGTCCACCTGGCCATCCCGCGGGTAGTGGAGTTCCGCGTGCCATGGCCCCTGGCTTTTGCGCAGATGTGCCTCGATGCCGATGTCGCGCTGAAGGCGGATGCGTTCCTCGAACGCGTCGGCTTCCCGGGCATCGGCTGCCATTTCGATGCTGCCGCACAGGGAAAAATCGATCGTCCGGCCGGAGTCGCGTTCCAGCGTGGAGACGAACCCGGGATACATGGCAAGACTTCGAACCGCCAGCGAGGCCAGAGGTGTCGGCGTGGAGAACTCCGTCCCCGGAACCAGCATGCCTGCGCCCGCCCAACTGGCTTCGCGGCCGAGCGTGCCCGCGTCGAAGAGCACGGGCCGCAGGCCCTCGCGCAGCAGCCTCCAGGCGATGCTTGCGCCGATGATGCCCCCGCCGATAATTGCCGTGTCCATCTACGCGTCCCGCAGACAGCGGCCGGTATGGGAGCCAGCCGCCGCGGCGATCTGTTCCGGAGTTCCCTGGACCACCAGTTGCCCGCCACCCGCGCCACCTTCCGGCCCCAGGTCAATCACCCAGTCCGCGGCCCGGATCACATCCAGGTTGTGTTCGATCAGCAGGATGCTGCCCCGCTGTTCGATCAAACGGTCAAATGCGGCCAGCAGCTTCGCGATATCGTCGAAGTGGAGCCCCGTTGTGGGCTCATCGAAGATGTAGAGCGTCCCCTCGCTGGTGGATTGTCCAAGGTGTGCGGCCAGCTTGACGCGCTGCGCTTCGCCGCCCGAAAGCGTGGTGGCGCTCTGGCCCAGCCGGAGATAACCCAGCCCCACATCCACCAGCACCTGAAGGCGCGCCAGCAGACGCGGCACATCAGCGAAGAACGTCACCGCCTCGCGCACGGTGAGTCTCAGCACTTCGTGAACGTTCAAGCCACGGTACTTCACGTCGAGAATCGCCTGCTTGTACCGCATGCCGCGGCAGTCTTCACAGACCAGTTCGACGTCGGCCAGAAACTGCATCTCAACCGTGACTGTGCCATCGCCCTGGCAGGTTTCGCAGCGTCCGCCGGCGACGTTGAATGAAAAGTGGCCCGGGGCATAACCCCGCCTCTGAGCGTCGGGCGTAGAGGCAAAGAGATCGCGCACGATGTCGAACGCCTTGATGTACGTAATGGGATTCGAACGTGGTGTACGGCCAATGGGGGATTGATCCACCAGCACCACCTCGCGCACCAGATGCGCCCCTTCCACTCCCCGGCAAGTGAGCTTTTCCACCGTGCCGAACCCTTCCTCCGCCTGCGCACCGGTGTTTGGCTGCTGCTGCAGCAGGCTCTTGTGAATCACCTCGTGCACCAGTGTCGACTTGCCGGAGCCCGATACACCGGTGACAGCCACCATCATGCCCAACGGTACGTCGACATCGAAGCCCTTGAGGTTGTTGGCCCTTGCGCCCAGGAAGCGGATCTTACGGCCGGCGTTTATGCCACGCCGCTTGTGCGGCTTCCAGGTGACCAGTTCACCGCTCAGGTACCGCGACGTCAGCGAGCGTGCCCCGTTCTTCGATGTCAACTTCCGGTACGGGCCCTCGAAGACCACCGCGCCGCCATTCTCCCCCGCGCCAGGTCCGATGTCGATCACGTGGTCGGCGGCGGCCATCACGGCCGGGTCATGTTCCACGACGATGATCGTGTTGCCCAGGTCCCGCAACTCATGCAGAATCCGGATGAGCCGCGTGGTGTCGCGTGTGTGCAGCCCGATGGAAGGCTCATCCAGCACATAACAGGCACCCACCAGCCGTGAACCCAGGCACGTGGCCAGTTGAATTCGCTGCGATTCGCCGCCGGAGAGCGTGGATGACAACCGGTCAAGCGTCAGGTAGTCGAGCCCCACGTCGTCCAGGAACCGGAGCCGCTGTTGAATCTCCACAAGCACCTTGTCGGCCACGGCCTGCTGCTCCGGGCGCAGCTTGAGTGTTTCGAAGAACTCGTGCGCCTGGCGAATGTTCATTGCCGATACCTCGGCGATGGTGCGCCCGCCGAGGCGAAGGTAGAGCGCCTCCTTCTTCAGCCGGGCCCCGCCGCAATCCGGGCAGTCCGTCTGCCCGCGGTAGCGGCTCAGGAACACGCGTACATGAACCTTGTAGCTCTTGGTGGCCACGGCGGTGAAAAACTCGCGTACGGCACGCGCCACCAGGGCACGTTCCTCGCGCGTCAGGTCGGCCCAGGGGACATCCCAGCGGACTTTGGGCTTCCGCCGCCGGAACTCCTCGCCGTACCACTCGTAGCTCGGCTTGGTCCACGGGTCGATGGCGCCGTCGTTCAATGAGCGGGAAGGGTCCGGAACCACCAGGTCCATGTCAAAATCCAGCGTCCTGCCGAAGCCTTCGCAGCGGGCGCAGGCGCCGAACGGGTTGTTGAAGCTGAACAGGCGCGGCTCCGGCTCCTGGAACGCCATGCCGCAGGTCTTGCAGGTGAAGCTTTCGGCGAAACGCAGCCGGCGTCGGGGCGCGGCGCCCGCTTTCTCGCCCGCCTTCTCGCCAGCTTGTTCGAAGATAGCTTCGGCGGCCTCGCGATAGCAGATCTCCGTGGTGTCCACGATGCGCTGATGCTGATCGGGGCCAATGGACAACCGGTCCACCAGCGCAAACAGCGGCTTCGAAAAATCGATATCGAGCAGCGATTCGGGTGTCGAGAACTCGAACGTCGTGCCATCCTGAAAGAGCCGGTTGAAGCCCTTCCGGCGAAGGTCGAAAAGCTGATCCCTCAGAGCCTGCGTTTCAGGCTTCTGCTCACCCGGCTTGGGCGCCGCCTGCCGGATGGGAAACAAGGCATACCAGCGCGACCCCTCCGGTTCGGCAAGCATCGCCGCCGCCACCTGATCCACCGTGTCGCGATCCACGCGCTTGCCGCACTCCGGGCACCACGTGTCCCCGGCGCGCGCGTAGAGAAGGCGCATGAAGTCGTAGACTTCGGTTGAGGTGCCCACCGTGGACCGCGGTGTCCGCACCATGTTCTTCTGCCGGATGGCCACCGGCGGCGCAATGCCGTCGATCTCATCGACATCGGGCTTCTCCATGCGCTCCAGGAACTGCCGCGCGTACGCCGAAAGAGATTCAACGTAGCGGCGTTGGCCCTCCGCATAGATGGTGTCGAACACAAGGGAGGACTTGCCGGAACCGGAAACGCCCGTCACCACGGTCATCTGATCGTGAGGAATGGCGACTGTAATATCCTTGAGGTTGTGAACCCGCGCGCCGCGGATCAGGATTGAATCGGTCAAGGTTCTCTGGGCGAAGCCGAAGGGGGAAAAACGCGCTTCAACGCCAGTATAACAAGCCCATTCCGCGAACCTCATGGATCACGAATTCACGCGCAGACTGCTCGGTTGGTACCGCGCCGGGCACCGCGATCTCCCCTGGCGCGCCACCCGCGATCCCTACGCCATCTGGATCTCGGAGGTGATGCTGCAACAGACGCGGGCCTCCGTGGTGGCCGGCTACTACACGCGGTTCCTTGAGCGGTTTCCGGCGGTGCATGCGCTGGCCGCGGCGCCGGAACAAGACCTGCTGCATGCCTGGAGCGGGCTGGGCTACTATCGCCGTGCCCGTCAGCTTCATGAGGCCGCCCGGCGCATCGTCGAGAGGTCTGCGTTCCCGGCTACGTACGAGAGCTTGCGCGGCCTGCCCGGTATTGGGGAGTACACCGCCGCCGCCATTGCGAGCATCGCGTTTGGCCAGCCGCACGCCGCGGTGGATGGGAACGTTCTGCGGGTGCTCAGCCGCCTGGATAACAACCCGGCGGATATCCTCAGCACGGCCGGAAAAGCCGCGCTCACCCGCCGCGCCAACGAACTGCTGGATGCCAACGACCCCGGCGCCTTCAATCAGGCCATGATGGAGCTCGGCGCCACCGTCTGTCTGCCGCGCCAGCCGCTGTGCCTGCTTTGCCCGGCTGCATCCCTGTGCCGTGCCCGCGCCGCCGGCACCGCCGGCCAACTGCCCGTGAAACTCGCTCGCGCCACTCGCCGGCGCGAGGAACGGGTGGTTTTCATCGTTCAACGCGGTGGGGCCCTGCTGCTGCGCCAACGCCCGGCCGATGCGCAGCGCCTGGCAGGGCTTTGGGAACTGCCCGAGTCCGCCGACCTGCCGCGCGTGCCGCCGGGCAGGGAACTCGGCCGGTTTAAACACGCGATCACGGTCACCGATTTCGAGTATGCCGTGCACGCCGCCGCGGTCCGAGGTACTCCTAATGGATTCGAGTGGATCCCACTGGACCGGCTGCCAAGCATTCCCCTGACGACGGTCTCCCGGAAGGCGCTGCAGTTGCTCGAAGAGGATTTAGGGTGACTGGGCCGTATGATGAGTTATGACGTCCTTTCGTCCGTTGATCCTGATGCTGGCTTCCGCCGCTAGCGTCACCGCGCAGAGCGGCGTGAGTGCCTTCTTTGATCGCTTCTCGGCCGCCTGGATGCGAGCGGATCCGCTTTCTTCCACGTTCCGCCAGTTCTTTCCCCGCGAAGAGCAGGATCGTCTGGACGCACAGCTCACCCCGGTTACGGCAGCGTTCCGGAAACAGCGCGTTGCGACAGCGCGCCGTGCGCTGGCGGAGCTTCGTGCTTTCGACCGTGCCGCCATGACGGCTCAGGAACGAATCTCCGCACGGATGCTCGAATGGCAGCTTGACGCGATGATTGAGAGCGCCCGCTTCGATGCCGTTTCGTACCCCTTCAACCAGGGCATCGCCGGGCTGCCTGGCACTCTCTTCCGCTTTCTCACGGATATTCACCCTACTCGCGACGCTCGCGATGTGACGAACTACCTGTCACGGCTGGGACAGGTGTCGAAGACGCTGGACGACGCCATCACGGAGTCGAAGAACCGGGCCGCGCAGGGAATTGTCCCGCCGCGTTTCATTCTCACCGCCACCCTTGGTCAGATTGAACGGCTGGTCACGGCTGACCCTGCCCGCAACGTGCTGGTGTCGGGCTATGCGGAGCGGTTGGCGAAGGCTCCCGGCATCAGCGCGGCGGCCCGCGCGCGGTTCGAGAAGGACGCCGCGGCCATCGTGCAGGCGCAAATCGTTCCGGCGCTCCACCGCGTCTCGGCCTTGCTGGGCGCGCAGGCGAAGACGGCCACCGACGACGCGGGTCTCTCCCGGCTGCCCGATGGTGCGGCAGCCTATGCCCGCTACCTGCGCAACTACACTTCCACAAATCTCACCGCGGATCAGATCCATCGCACGGGCCTTGAACAGGTGGCCCGCCTCGAAAAGGAGATGGACGGCGTACTGCGGCAAATGGGCTACACAGAAGGCACCGTCAATGAACGGTACCAGAAGGCCGGGCGCGATCATCAGTATCCGGAGAGTTCCACAGTCCGCGACCAGATCCTGGCCGACTACACGACAATGATTAGCGACGCGGGCAGGGGGGCCGAAGCGCTGTTCGATCTGCGTCCCAAGGCCTCCGTGATCGTACGCCGTATCCCGGAATACGCCGAGCGCAACGCGGCGGCGAACTATTCAACACCGGCTCGCGACGGCTCGCGCCCCGGGCACTTCAATGTTCCTCTGGTGGGTCCGCGCTTTTCCAAGCTTGGAATGCGAAGCCTTACCCATCATGAGGCTATCCCCGGTCACCACTTCCAACTCGCTCTCCAACAGGAAAACGCCGGGTTGCCTCGTTTTCGGGCCGACAATCTCCTGTTTATCGGCGTCGGCGCTTTCGCGGAAGGCTGGGGCCTTTACGCCGAGGCTCTGGCCCTTGAGAACGGCTGGTACGACGGCGATCTCCCCTCGAAACTCGGAGCCCTGAACGCCCAACTCTTCCGTGCCCGCCGCCTTGTCGTCGATACCGGGCTCCACACCAAGGGCTGGACCCGCCAGCAGGTGATCGATTACGGCATCAGTGTGGCTGAGACCGAACGTTATGTCGCCGCGCCGGGCCAGGCATGCTCGTACATGATTGGCCAACTGAAGATTCTCGAACTCCGCGACCGCGCCAAGCGCGCGCTCGGCACGAAATTCTCCATCAAGGAGTTCCACAACACCGTCCTGACCACCGGCACCGTCCCGCTCGAAGTTCTGGAAGAGGTGGTCGACGCCTACATCGCCTCCCGGCGCTGAGCTACTGTCCGTAGATGGTGTTCAGAATCTGCGCCAGCCGGACGCCGCCCTTGTAGAGTTGTTCGCGGATCACGCGCGTCGTCTCGGCATTCCGGTAGGATTTCACTCCATCCACGGCGAACTTGGCGGCCGGGGATCCGGTTTGGCATTCGCTGACGCGAACGTGCTTGAAGCCAGGGAAGACCGGCACCTTGGGTTGCGCGCGCCCATACGCCTTGTCTTTGGCCACCGTGAATGACTCGGCGGCGATTCCCGCCGGATCCGTCAGCTTCTGGAACTCGCCTCTGCGGCTGCCCAGCGTGGCTTCAAGCGCAGCCGGCATCGGCCGGATCTCAGCGCGCATGGCTTCTTTCACCAGGGTGGAATCCCAGGCGCTGTGCAGGTTCCCCGCGCCGATTCCCTGAACGGGCAGGCAGTTGCCGCCCGCGTCATGATTGGTGGCAGCGTGCAGCGGCTGGTGGATATCGCCCAGGAAGTGAATCAGAAAGCGAAGTTGTACCGCGGGCGTGAACGTTCCCAGCTTACGGCCGGCCTTGAGGTTCGCCGATATCTCGTTGATGCGGGCCACAACGCAGTTGCCGCCGGGACACCGCTGACTCATCGCGGCGGCGCCCTCGGAGAGTCCCATGTCGATGAAGTGCCACGGACCGGTGTGGCCTTTGCCGTTCGGCATCTGATCGGGCCAGACGGCCATGCGCGCCATCGCGGCCGTGAGCCCGGCCCGCGGGTCGGCGCCACTCACCGCGCTCCGCAGATCCTTGGCCGCGTCGTCGGAGATGTCCGCCCGGATCACGGCGATGATGCGTCCGGCCGCCTTGTTGTTGAGATGTTGAGCCGCCACCCGGGCGGTGATCTCGTGACCGTCGACGCCCCACGCCCAGAGTGATGCGCCGGTGGAGAGAATGGCGACGGGAACGGTATGGCTTGTCATGAATAGGCCCATAGAGAGGATAACGCTTGTTGACGGCACAATCCGCTTCCACTGGCAGCGGGGTAGCGCCGGAGTTCATGGGACACTTGGGTTGATGCGTACATGGTTGCTGCCCACACTCTGTCCAGCCTCTTCTGTTGTGGCGCTTCTTGTTCCGGCCGCGCTCTTCGGCCAGGGTGGTTTCAACGGTCCTGGCCGCTACGAGATCGCCAACGTCCGTTCCCAGAAAGTGATCGATCTTGACCGCAATGACAGGCGCACGGTGATTCAGTTCGAATCCCGGCACACGCCCAACCAGACCTGGGAGATCCGTCCGGCACGAGGCGGCGGCTACTATCTGATCAACGGGATGGACGGGGCGGCGCTGGAAGAGGTCTCAAACCGCAAGAGCAGCCCGGTGGAGGGGCAGCGTTTTGACGGCGGATCCCGCCAGGTATGGCGCATCGAGTCCGGCCCGGACGGCAACGCGATCATCGTGTCCTCGTCCGGCATGGCGCTCGACATTCCCGACGGCAGCCGGCGGGATGGCGCGAAGGTGCAGGTCTATAACCGAAACAACGACAAGAACCAGCAATTCGTGTTTCGCCGCACCGGGCGCGGGGGGCTCGACGACGGTGGTCCGGCCAGTGAGCGCGGCCGAGGCAGGGCCCGGGGCCGGCGCGAGCGCTAGGGGACGGCGCCACCGCCAATTGTCAAAGCGCGGCGGCGGCCCCCTCCACTTCCTCACCGGCCAGACGCGGATCGCCTCCCGTGGCCGCCAGCAGTTTCGCGATGCGAGTTTGCAGACCCGCGACAAGTTCCTTAAGCTGCTTGTCCTGGATCTGCATGGCCATGCGTCCCCGATGGCGCACGCGCACGCGGCCCAGCAGGTTGTTCAACTGCTCCGGGTCCTTCTGGATGTCGTACAACTCGTCCAGGTCCCATAAGCCGTAGTACTGCATCAGGCTGTAGCGTTCCGTCCGCAGCCCGAGGATGGTGGGCGTGTAGGGGAAGTCGCGTTCCCATTCGTACTCGTAGAGGAATTCGGTGCGCCAGTCAGCCGCCGGGCCGCGAAGCAGGGGGAGCAGGGAACGGCCGTGCAGCTTGGGAGGCGCGGGCGCCCCCGCCGCTTCCAGCAGGGTGGGCGCAATGTCGAGGTTCAACGCGAACTCCTTCCGGCGGCCCGGGCCGGTGAGATCGGGGCAGTGCGCGATCATGGGTACCCGGATGGAGGCTTCATACTGGGCGCGCTTGTCGATCAGTCCGTGCTCGCCCCACATGTAGCCGTTGTCGCCCATGTAGATCACCAGCGTGTCGTTGGCCAGCCCCGTCTCCTCCAGGGCGGCCATCACGCGGCCTACACTCTCATCCACGGGCGCCAGCGCACGGCAGTAGCCTTTGTAGAAGTCATCGAACCGGCCTGTCTGGCCGAAGAGCCCATCCACCCCTTGGCGTGAGTTGCGCCGGCGGCGCACCCAATCCGGCCACTGCTCCAGCCACTCCTCGCGCGGCACCATGGATTGGGGATAGGGCACCCGCTCATTCGCGTAGAGAGTCTCATGCCGCGGGGCGGCCTGGAAAGGATAATGGATGGCCTTGTGCGAAAGATAGAGGCAGAACGGGCGCTCCCGCTCGCGCCGGATGAAGCGCTCCGCTTCCCCGGTGAGGAAGTCCGTGAGATAGCCCTGGATGCGGCGCTGCCGTCCGTTCTCGTTGATCTGGGCGTTGAGATACTCGCCCTGGCCGAAGAATGAGATCCAATGGTCGAACCCGGGGCGCGGCTCATCGCTGGCGCCGCCCATGTGCCATTTCCCCAGGAATGCCGTCCGGTAGCCCTGCTTCTGGAGGATCTGAGGGAAGGTGGGCAGCGCCGGGTTCAACGGCGAGAAGTTGTCCATCACGCGGTGTGTGTGCTGATAAAGGCCGGTGAGGAGAGAGGCCCGGCTGGGCGAGCAGAGCGACGAGGTGACGAAGGCGTTCTCAAACACGACGCCGCTTTGGCACAGGCGGTCGATGTGCGGCGTCTTGATCCAGGGGTGGCCGAGGGCGCCCGCCATGTCGTAGCGCTGGTCATCCACCAGGATGAAAACGATGTTCCGGCGGCGCGCCGCCTGTGCCGGAGCGGGGGGCAGCGTCGCGGCCGAGGCGGCACTCGCGGTGGCACTCGCGGCTGCACTCACAAAGGTTCGGCGGGTCATGGTCATTCTATTGTATGAACCCAAAAACCTGAAGCAAAAAGTTTGAGAATTCCGCCGGACGTCCGAACTATTAATGAGTGCATAAGTAGGTAGACATCTGGTAAAATGGATCATGCCCAAGCGAGATGCCCGATCTCTTGATCACAAGACCTTGGAAGAGATCCGCATCCGCGCCGTCGAGCGAGTGCAAGCGGG
>VFZY01000220.1 GCA_016870915.1 Acidobacteriota bacterium
CCCCTTGCGGGCCGGGCTTCCGGCCGCTATCCTGATCTTGTTTGTTTTCCATTTGGGTGCCTCCTGAGAGTCGGGTCCGCAGAGCGCCTACTCGGCGGCCTCTTCTGTTTTACCGCAGGATTCTCAGGGGTCCCAAGTGGTGTCAGACCCGATCTATCGACCCGCTCAACTCGGCGGCGTGCATAGTTTAGGTGACACACCCCGGCCAAGACGGCGAGCCGCGGGGAAACATGGACAACGTCTGGACGAACTTCGGCCCGCGCGCCGGATTCGCGTTCCGGATCGCTCCGCGGCTGGTGGCTCGCGGCGGCTACGGAATCTTCTATTCGCCGGTGTTCGGCTATACGGCGCCGAACAGCTTCGGAACGAGCGGCGCGCTGATCACCACACCCTGGGTCGCCAGTCTTGATGGACTGCGTCCCTTGAACTACCTGAGCAATCCCTTTCCCGGCGGCGCCCTGCGCAAGTCCAACGATCCGGTGGATGTCACCCAAATGGGGCTCGGGGTGATCGCAATGGACCGGCGAAACGTGAACGACATCTACACGCAGCAGTGGAACTTCAACCTCCAACAGGAGTTGCCCGGAAATGTCCTGATCGAGGCAGCCTACGCGGGCAACAAAGGTGTGCGGCTGCCGGTGGGAATCAATTGGAACCAACTGGATCCGCGATTCCAGTCTCTGGGGTCCGCGCTGGCGGACTTGCTGCCGAATCCGTTTTTCGGAATCGTGCGAGAAGGCTCGCTTGCGCAGCGAACCGTCACTCGCGGTCAACTGCTGCGGCCTTATCCTCACTATGGCGGGGTCCAGACTTATATGCAGAACATGGGCTCGTCCATCTACCACTCGTTCACGTTGAAGGTCGAAAAACGGCTGTCACGCGGTTTCCTCGGGCAGATCGCTTACACGAACGGCAAGCTGATCGACAATGGGTCCGGCCGCGTGGTCAATATCACGGACTTCGTTCCGCCGGTTCAGAACGCGTATGACTTGCGCTCGGAGCGATCGATTTCCGAGGGCGATGTTTCCCAGCGCCTGGTGCTGTTCGGCTCCTGGGATGTTCCGTGGGCGCGCCGGAACCGCGTGATCGGCGGGTGGTCCCTGAGCGCGTGGGGCACTTTCCACACCGGATTTCCCATCGGGCTGATCTCTTCCGGCTCACCTGGCGTTTTCAGTGCGGTGACCCGCCCCAACAGCGTGGGCCGCTCAGCCAACAAGACCGGCCCAACGCAGTCGCGCTTGAATGAGTACTTCGACACCACGGCGTTCCGCATCCCGGAGCCGTTCTCCTTCGGCAACACCGCCCGCACTCTTCCGGACACGCGCGGCCCGGGACGCGCCCATGTTGATGTCACTCTCCACAAGGACTTCCGGATTACCGAGCGCTTCAAGTTCCGTTTCCGGGCCGAGGCCTACAATGCGGCCAACACTCCGTTCTTCGACATGCCGGCAGACAACCGGGGTGCGGCGAACTTTGGCGTGATCTCGAGCGCCCGCCTGCAGCGAACGGTGCAAGTGTCGAGCCGCCTGGTTTGGTAGGCCGGAGGCCAATCCGGCCGGACCGTACGTCTGGGCCGCTCAGTACACGCTGTTCGCGTAGAATTCGAACAGCGGGGTCTGCGCCACCTGGTGCCCGGGATCCTGCTTGCCGGCGTTGAACCGCGCGATGATCTGATAGCTCTTGTGCGGGTCCGTGACCGGGTCCATTTCAGGAACGGTGGCGCGGGCCACTCCGTCGCCGCCGGTCCGAACGCGCAGCAGGTGTCCCCCCATCTTCATTCGCTCTTCGAGGGTATGCTTCCCGAAAGAGTCATAGCCCGGCGCGTTTCGTTCCACCCACCACAGTTCGATTTCCTTGCCGGCCACGCCCCGGCCGCCGGAACTTAACTTCAACGTGAAGGCGTTGAGCCACCGGCCGCGCGCGGCGTCGAAATCCCGGCTCAACTCGAGCCTGGTTTCCTTCGCCCGATGGAGCGTTTCCACGCGGAACGAGTGGATCATAATCCACTGATCCACTTTGCCGAAAGCGTCGTCGCCTCCGTAGTGGCCCGCGCAGGCGAAACGCCCGTCTCCCAGGTAGTGGATCCACGGCTGGTAGCATTCCCGGCTCCGTGTGATCGCTTCTGGAATTCCGTCGAGAGGCTGCCATGTCTTCCCCAGATCCGCCGACCAAGAGTATTTCGAATTCCGCATACAGCCTACCAGGATGCCGTCTTCCGACAGGGCCACGGTCTCCGGCACACGTCCGGCCGCTGCGTACTCGAAGGGTCCAGGCCACCAGGAATTTCCCTTTCGATGGAGGATCTGGCGCCCCGGCCTTGCGAAGATGCTGTTGTGGATGCAGAGCAGGTCGCCGGAGGGCAATTCCACGAAGTCCGTCTCCGAGGCGTAGGCGCCCGGGTAGATCGGGAGCGGCTGCGACCACGACCGGCCCTGATCGTAGGAGAAGCAGAGGGTCATCTGCAACGAAGCGGGAGCCGCCATATCGCGCGCGGTGCGAACCGGCTTTGACGTTCCCGCGCCCCATGCCGCACCGACCGGCAGTGCCAGCACCAGCGTTCCGTCACGCAGGGTCCTCAGCCGGTGCGGGTGACTGATGAGTTCCGGACCATGGAACGGCGGCTGCTTCCGCCACGTTACGCCGTTGTCGCTTGAAGAGTAGAAGATCTCCCCTGGATGCGGCTTGTCGTCCAGCGAGTAGACGTTCCAGACGAATCGCAGGAACCGCCCGTCCCGGGTTCGCGCGGTCCCGAACTGTCCGGCGGAGTGCTGAAATCGCGCGGGTTCCCGGGAGATCACCTTCCAGGTCTTCATCCGGTCAGACGACTCGAGAATCACCATCTCCATCCGTAGCGACGACTTGTCGTAACCGTTGGGCAGGCCGAATTCGTACCAGCGCGCGGGCGAAAGGCGCGGCAACGGCTGTGCGGGACGCGTCACTTCTTCACAGGTGAGGTACCATTGTCCGCGCTCGCCGGGAAAGAACGACACCCATGATGTGTAGCTGGGCCGCTGGGCGGACCGGTAGACGAATCGCGATTCGAAACCGGTGGCGCGAACGCCGCCGGCCTCGGGCACGGCCGGCAGTTGCGCCGCGGCGGCGAGTGCGGCTGCTCCCTTCAGAATGTCGCGCCTGTGCGGCATGCCTGCCTTACCTCAGTTCCTCTACCTTTCGCGCGAGCGGACGGTAGACAAGTTCGCCCATCATCGCGATGGCCCCGCGGTCAGACTGATCTTTCGCGACCTTGGCATAGGCCTCGATGCCGCGCACCGCCTGTGCAAGCGATTCTCTGGCCAGCCTCAACGCGCCGGTTTTTCGGCCCTGTGAATCGGCCAGAGCGCTCTCGCGCAACAATCGCGCGGAGTCTATGTAGCGCATACCGTAGCCGAGCCGCCCGATCCAGTAGTCCAGTTCCGCCCGCCTTGCCGGCGGCGTGGCGGCTCGCGCGGACTTTACCGCATCCAGTGCGGAATTGTAGGTGGCTCGCACATCGAGTATCGCCTTCTCGATGGCCTTCGGTGTCCAATGCTTCATCATCATGCCCTTCACGGGGAACGCGAAGCCGAGCCCGTGGCGTTCGAGTTGGACGGTGGCCTTCTCGATTTCAGCGAGCGCCGCCAGCATCGGCGTTACACAGCCGGCGCCGCAGATGGAGCGCCACTGGTCCTGATACACGGCCGCGGGCGTCGCGGAATCGTCCCATGCCGCCTTGGACAGATACGCGAGCGCGGGGTCGTGATCGCCGGTGAGCCAGTAGCGCGTCGAGAACCCGGACCATCCATGCTTGCGAAGATCCTGGGTGAGTTCGTGGAACGATCCGGTGGCCAGTTGCGGCAGCAATCCGACGTTGTCGTCGTGAAATGTGTAAATCAGGGTCACCGGATTTTGTTTTCCCGGAACCCGCGCCAGCGCGCCGCGCCGCTCCACCACGCGGCTCGGCGTGTAGTCCACGAAGTTCAACAACTCGTCGCCGGGGCGCAGGATCCGGCCGAGGATGGGGTACAGTTCTTCGGCCACGCCGTCATAGATCACGCGCATATCCGGCCTCCGGGTGCCGGCGAACACCTTTTTTTCCCGGATGAGCTGGTGATAGAAGTACAGGTTCACCAAGTCGCCTTTCACTTCGGCGATGGCGCGTTCCGGCGGCGAGTGGAAGTTCTTGCGTTGCGCCGCCGCCTCGATGGTTTCCGCCAGGGTGGCTTCTTCGCCGATCTTGTACCGGCCGTCGAACTCCCGCCAGGCGCGCTCGTGATCTTGAACCCACTGCCGGTGTTCGGGCATGTTCAGCCCGATCGCGGCGGCTTCCGGGTACGTATTCGCCGCGGCTTGCAGAATGGACGACACCATGCCTGCCAGCCTGGGGTCGTCAAGACGAGCGGTTTCGCCGGGTACGATCAATAACTCGCCGAGTTGGCGGATCTTCTGTGTGGGCCCGAGCACTGGCGCGAACTCGGGCGGAAACTCGAGCGGCGACACGTTGATCACGCTCTCCATGCCGCGGTCACGCCCGTAGGCCATCAATGCCCGGATGTGGGCGATGCCGGCCTTGGTGAAATCACTGTAGGGCGCATCTTGCGGAAGGTCGGGATTCCAGAACTGCCGCGCGGCGCCGAACAGCTTGCGCCCCGGCATATCGGGCGTCACGGGGAAGCGGTAGCCGAAGAAAAGGTCCGCACTCGATCTGGCCACGCCGCCGTACTGGTAGTGAAGGAACGGCTGATGCGGCCATAGCGCTACGAGCAAACGGTTGAACTTGAGTTTCGCCAGTTGATCGAGCACGGGGCGGTAGCCGGCGAGTCCCCAGGACGCGGGTCCGCAGGCGAACTCGTTCACTACTCTCCACTGGCGGGTGGGCAGCAGAGGTTCCGAGCGAACGTGCGCTTCCGGAAGCTGAAACCGGCTGCGAGGCGGGAGCACGTCGCCGTGGAGAAGGTAGCGAACGCCCCAGTAGCGCTCCACCAGATCGTAGACGGCCCACAGGGTAGCGGCTTCGCTGCCACCGCCTACTACGATCGCGGGTTGCTTGCCGATCGACGTTCGTTCGATGACGATCCCTTGCGGACTCAGATCCCGGAACAGCGCCGCGGCCGGAGTGCTGGCGATCAGTGTATTGGTGCGAGGCGACCCCACCAACAGCAGCGCCGTTGAATCATTTGGGACCGTCGTGGACATTTGGGCACGAACTCCGAAGAGTTTCGAAAGGTAGCCGAGTAACTCCGCCGCCGCGTACTTCTCCACCGCCGCCGCGTTTTCGCCGGCTACCACTGCCACACGATCCGCCGCGGACATGGTGGCGGCAAGCATCCAGCACAGGGCCGGCAGTAGTCTCATTCGCACTCTTGTGAGCCAGCTAGAACAGGAAGGTCGCCATCAGGATGATCTGACGCCCACGATTACCCTCTGTGCCGCGCCGCACGAAGACACCGTCCACCAGTCGCGGACCGTTCGGGTTGCGGAAATCGCCGGTCGCCGGAATATCGTAGACCGGGTGATTCAACACGTTGTACATCTGGGCGCCGAATCGTAGTTTGTACCGCTCACTGCCGAAGGCGAAGTCCTTGTAGGGATTGGTGGTGAGCACCCACATTCCCGGACCCTCCAGGATATTGTTCGGCGCATTGCCGATCGTGCCCGCGCGCGGAACGGTGAAGCACGAAGGATCCCACCATGAACTGGTGCTATCGAGGGGGTTGAATCGTTTGGTGGGATTGCATCCCGGAGTCAGGTCCGGCCGGCCGGTGAACTGCCCGATTCCTCCCGGGTCGACGCCGTTGTAGACGGGCGTGGCGAAGTTCCCGGAATGCCAGTTGAAGACACCGGAGAAGCTCCATCCGCCCGCGACAGCGTTCAGCAGTTTGCCCGCCGCGCCTCGATTCTTCCAGGAGGAGCCGAACTTGCGCCCGGTTCCGAGGGGCAGGTCGTACACGGTGTTGATGAGGAAATCCTGGTTGGGCCAAAAACTGTTCCGCGCCCTGTCTCGAGCGCGATCGTAGGCATAGTCGATGGTGGTTGCGGGGGCGGTGTCGCGCGAGGTATTGGTTCCGTTTCCCAGGTCGTTGGAAGAGCGCTGTTCGGCGTAGTAGACCTGTAGATACAGGCCATTCTTCCACTGATGCGTCAAAGCCATCTGGAGCGCGTTGTACTTGTCGAAGCCGCCATTCTCGATTCGAGTGATGTTCTGGAACGCCGGGTAAGGGCGCCTGTTTTGACTGAACGCCTGCGTGCTCAAGCGCGGTGTGTTGGCGTTGTACTGCAGGCCGAGTTGCCGGCTGACGTTGCCGATGTAGGAGATGCGCGCGCCCCAATCGCGGAAGATCGCTTTCTCCACCGTAAGGTTCCACTGCTGGACATACTCGGGGCGGAAATCCGTGCTGACGCTGTTTCCGGTGGCGACGCCCGCCACCCTGGTGGCTGCGGGAAACGGGGCGGGGAAAGCGAACTGAGGCACGCCGCCGGTGGCTGGCACGGCAGGGTTGAGGAACGCGTCGGTCACGGCGAACGGTCCGCCGGTTTGCAGGGCGGCCCATCGGAACAGGCCGGTGTAGATTCCGTAGCCGCCGCGAACCACGAACGATCCACTGCCCGTGGGCCGGTAGGCGAAGCCGAATCGCGGCAGGAAACGTGAGTTCGACTTGGCCAGGTTCGAAGGATAGTTCGCCGCATCGGCGGTGACCACCGGAACCACCGGGTTCCAGAAGGGGCTGACGTTCGATACCGCCTTCTGGTCAGGCACGACGATTCGGCCCGTCGGAAGATCGAAGTTGAAGAAGAGCCCGTTCTTGTCACGCGATGCTTCGAAGCGGGTCCAGCGGACGCCGAGGTTGAGGGTGAGTTTGGGCGTGACCTTCCAGTCGTCCTGGAAGAAGCCGCCCCATTCGAATCCACGCCTCGCGATGGTGGGGCGCGGCGTGGTCCGCGAAAACGTGCCGGGAAGTCCCAGGAGGAAATCGGCGAAGGGCTCGCCGGCGAAACGCCCGTCGAATCCGAAGGCTCCGAATCCGGGATTGAACAGACTGTCCTCGAGAATCTTGATGAACGAAAAGCCTGTCTTGAAGGCGTGGGCCCCGCGGATGTAGTTCACGGTGTCGCTGAACTGATACCGCGTGTCGGCGTTGAAGGATTGCTGAATCACGCCCGACTGCCAGTTCGTGATGCTGAGATTCGGATAGCCCCGGAGCGCGGTGACGGGGACGCCTTGAATGCCCCAACGCTGAAGGATATCGGCGCCAACCGCTTCCGGTTCCGAACCAGTGACTTTGCCCGGCGTCGCGCGCAGGCGGGGGGTAAGCGTCGATAGGATGCGCGTCACCGAGAATCGGGCCTGATTCACGATCGCTGGACCGACGGTGTGCGTGTCGGCGAGTACCCAACGGTTTTCGGGGAAAGTCTGGGAGTAGGGCGCGTCCCATTGATTGCCGGCGCTCAACTGTGTGCTCTGCGCGCCCAGACGCCGCTGTCCCTGATAGGTAAACGCGAGGAAGTTTCTGGTCCCGATGTTCTGATCGAACTTCAGAACCCAGCGCTTCTCGTCGCTGCGGAACGAATCGGTGAAGGCGGCGTTGTTCACCACGCTGTTGGGATCGCCAATGTAGTTGTACGTGCTGTAAAAGTCTCTCATCACGTTCGCGGCCACCGGGCTGATGCGGTTGGCGGGAATCACCGCGTTTGGAAAGGGCTGCCCGTTGAGCGGATCACGCGGCTTCTGCGGAAATGCCGTGTAGTCGCCCTGGCGCATCCGCGCGGTGGGAATCGTCTTGACGAAGTTGCCTACGATATCGGAGGGCCTTGGACGGCTGTAGTTGAAATACCAGAAGGTCTTGTTCTTCCCGTTGTAGAGCTTCGGGAGCCACACAGGACCGCCTACGCCGAAGTTCTGCCGCCACTGCGGAAAGCACGGCGCCCGGGCGCCCCGGAAAAACGGCGTGTGCACGGCGTTCAAACACGGGTTCGCCTGGGTGACAGTGTAGTCGCCGTGCAACTCGTTCGTGCCGCTCTTGAACGTTACGTTGACGTTGGTGGCGCGCGCGAACTCGGCTGGAGCGTTTCCGCTGATGACGGTGAGTTCTTCCTGCGCGGTGGGTGGCGTGAACAGCGAGATCGATTGCTGCGCCCCCTCCATGCTCACTTCCGTCACGCCTCCGCGATTGCCGCCGTACAGGAAGAGCCCGTTGCGTCCTCCAGCCGATCCCGGCGACCACATCAATACGTCCATTGCCCAGCCGGAACGGGTGTTGTCGGACAGCTTGCGGTCGAGCGCTACTCGTGGCAACCCGTAGTTGATGGTCGTGCCCTCCGTCTGCACTATCGGCGCGCCGTCGCCGCGCACCTCAACCGATTCGGCTACGTCGCCCACTTGCATGTCGACATCCACGCGGCGCAGGGTCGCCGGTTCCACGCGTACACCGGGAACCGCCTTCTTCTTGAAGCCTGTCTTCTCGAACTCCACCCGGTATGAGGCGACGAAGAATCCTACCGCACGGTAGTCGCCACTGTCGTCAGTGTTGAGGACGCGAGTGGCGCCGTTGGTTTCGTTGACGATGGTGACCTTGACGCCCGGAACCGGCGCGCCCGAGGGGTCGCGGACCGTACCTGTCAAATCGCCTTGGATGGTTTGGCCGGCTGCGCCCAATGCGGCAAAGAGCGCAATCGCCGCACGATTCACATTTGTCACTTCGAACCTCCTGAGCATTTGTATACGCGACTGTACGCAGTCAACATGACACAATCTCGAGCCGGGGTCAACTGCGGCGATCCAATGGTTCGATCCAATGAGTTGCCCGCCTTGTTCCAGGTGCGCCCGCGATCGCGTGATCTCCAAAGGTAGTCTGTACCGCGATTGTCAGAGGCGCCGAGCACCAGCGATCCATCGGCGAGTTCCAGAACATTTCGCGTGATCTGCGTTTCCGCCGGAGCGGCGAATCCCTCGGGTCCGATGCGCGTGGTGGTCCATGTTCTGCCTCCATCGCCAGAGCGGTGCACGAAGCTATACGTGTACCCATCCTTGTTGCGGACGTCGTTGGCCAACAGATGGACTGTGATGAAGATCGTGCCGTCGCCGAGAATCGTGAGGTATGGCTCGCGTCCGAGCAAGCCGAGCGTCTCCGGCTTCGACCACGTCTTGCCGCCGTCCTGCGACCGGAACAGCAACATGTCCTCGTAGTACCTCTTCCCGGGCAACTGGTATTGGTGAAATGCCACCAGCAGGAGCTCGCCGGACGGCGACTGGGCAATGCACGCCTTGTAGTCGCCGATGACGCCGACCGGGATTCGCTCCGCGTCGATCGAAGGGACTCCGGGGCGGCTGGAATTTCGAATGGTTATGGGCTCGGCCAGAAGCGAGGATGCCGAGAGGAGAAGGGTCAGGAAAAGGTGGGATCGCATCGTAGTGTTTCTCATCCGCTGTTCCTCAGGCGCGCCGGCGCGGGGGCCAGTTATCCGGAACGCGCCACCGGACGACCTCGCCCGTATCCTCCCGATTGTGCCGCGGGGTCGGCGCGTTGCGCGCCGTATCGACGGGGCCGTCCCCATCGGTGTCGATACGGTGAGTGTAGTAGCCGGTGAGGATGGTGCCATCGCGCAATTGAACGGACCGGGGATGCCCGCAATAGCCGGACCAACTGTGCCAGGAAAGCAGGATCGGATGCTCGATGTCCCAGGTGAGTCCGCCGTCGCGGCTCCCCACGGCCTGCGTCCCGTAGGGGAAGAAGCGGTTCCCGTAAAGCAGCAGCAGCCGGCCGTCGCGCAACAGAAGCGGATATGCGCCCGCCGCCTGGAGCACGCCGAGCCCGGTTGGTTTGGGTTTCGACCACGTCCTGCCGCCGTCGTCCGAGTAGAAGCTGTATGGTGCGTCGCCGGCTTCCGAGCCGAGAATCGCCTCCCGGCCGCCGGGCACTACATCTTCGAGGTGATCGCGCTTGATGATCGCAGCGCTTGAGCGGGTGATCCCAAGGATGCGCCCGTTCGGGAGGCGTTCATAGCTGATCTCATCGGAATCGGTTTCGGTCGGCACGCGCGTCGGATCTCCCCAGGTTCGCCCGCCATCCTTCGAGCGGATCAGGTACGCGGCCCATTCGTAGTGGCCCACCGTTCGCGCCAAATGCACGACCAGCGTGCCATCGGCCAGTTCGACAGGCCCGTGGCACTCGCCCAGACGAAGATCCTTGTCTCCCGGAACGATGTCGCCCGGAATGTAGAATGTCGACCAAGTCTTTCCGCCGTCGGTGGACCGGCTGATTCCCTGCCTGGCGCCGCCGTGGCCAAGCAGGAGAGTGCCGTCCTTCAAGCAGCGGAAGCCATTCGACCTGCCTTCCATTTCGAGTACGCGAGGCTCGCCGAATGTGGCGCCGTTGTCGGTGGAGTACTGGAGGGTGCAGCGCGACTCCTTGTGCACGGGCGGTTCGATGAAGCCAGCCACCACGATGGTGCCGTCGGGAAGCTGCGCTGCCTGGGGCTTGCCCGCCATTTCGAGCTTCACGCGAATCGCCGGCGAGCGTTCCACCACCATCACCTGATTCATGTGGTTGCCGTCGAAACCGTTGCGGAGACCTCGCGGCTTACGGTACGGCCTGGCCGCCTTCACTTCCCGCCGGAAGCCGGCATCCGAGATCGGGGCCGCCCCCGCGGGAGGGGCCCCGAGCATGGCTCCGAATGTATACAAGTCTCTGCGACGCATCGCGAGCAAGGATATCACACGAGATGTTGTACAGCTCTGGGCGGCTTATCGCGTGTCGCGGCCACGTGAAAAGTTCCTAATCGAGCCAAGTAGAAAGTTCCTCTTGACAGCCTTTAATGGCAGAAGGATGGAACGAATAGCGATGAGCCAGAGGGAACGAGACGAACTGCACTGGTTAAA
>VFZY01000221.1 GCA_016870915.1 Acidobacteriota bacterium
CCCACGTACAGTATAGTTTTCATAGACCAACTCCTTGTCCTTTGCGGCTCTGCGCCGCGTTTGGTTTTCCTGACCCCAGCGTAACCCGCGTCCCAGGTCAGGGGTTGGTCGTTTCATTGTGACTGAGTTCCGATCTAGCGGCTTCCGGGCGTCGCGGTTCTTTCGATGGTTTCGGCACGTTTCAACAATCGTGCCGATTCGGCCGCTGTGCTCACTGAAGCCAGATTCCTGAGGTCGACGGCGATTTCCGGATGAGTGGGCCCGTAGGCCTTTTCGTCAATGGCCAGAGCCAGCCGGTAGTGTCTGGCCGCTCCCGCCAGATCACCTTTGGCCGCCAGCACGTCGGCCAGGTTGCTGGCGCTGGTGGCCATTTTGGGATTGGCATCACCCAGCGCGGCGGTGAGCGCTTCGAGCGCGGTCCGCTGCAACGTCTCCGCCTCCGCGACGCGGCGCCGGGCGAGCAGGACGTTTGCCAGGTTGCTCATGGTGACCGCGGTTTCAGGATGCCTTGCGCCCAGCGAGCTTCGCTGAATGGCAACGGCGCGGCGCAGCAGCGGTTCCGCTTCCACGGGACTTAGCGAAAGCGCCAGGCCGTTCAGCCGCACCGCGACCTCCGGGTGGCTTCCGCCATGCGCCTTTTCGGCGGCCCGGACGGCCTCTTCGTGACGGCCCAGACGCGCCAGCGCCCGCGATGCGACGGCGGCATCACTATCCGTGGCCAGACGTTGATAGAGCGCCTGAGCGCGGCGATCGCCCTGGCGGTCGTAGAGGCGGGCGAGTTCCTCGATCCGGCTGGAGGTCTCCTCAATTGAGAGGGCCTGCTCAAGCAGCCGCGCCGCGTCGTTCAGGCGGCCTTCGGACGCCAGGTAGAGCGCATAGTCGGCAGCGGCCCCCGCCACGCGAGGATGCGCGGCGCCCAGTTCGCGTGTGCGGCGTTCCAGCGCTTCGCGGTAAAGGGGAGCGAAGGTCTGCGCCAGCGCGAGACAGGCGATCCATGCGGGCGTCATTCAAGCACTAGGATATGCTGAACTCGTTGGGACCCGCCGCACGAATCGCCCGGTTTGCCGCTTTCGGCTTCGCCTTCCTGAGCGCGCTTGCGCAGGACACGGCGCCGGTTCGCGTTTGGACAGGCCCTTCGGTGAACCTGCTGGGGCAGCCGGCGTCGCGTGCGCCGATACTCTCGTTCGTCGATTCCAGCACGGGTGATATTGCCCTGCGGGAGTTGGATACCGGGACAACGCGGCGGCTGACGAACAATCAGCAGGGAGGGGAATTCGCCTACTTCTCGGCACTTTCCCCCGATGCGTCGCGGGTTGCCTACGCCTGGTACAACGCTGAACGGTTCTATGAGCTCCGCGTCATCGCAACCGGCGGCGGCGCGCCGCGCACGCTCTATCGCAATGAAGAGTCGGCGTTCATTCAACCGTGCGCGTTTTCACCCGATGGTGCGTGGATCCTCACCTTGTTCTTCCGCCGTGACAATGCCAGCCAGATCGCGCTGGTCCATGCGGCCACCGGCTCCGTGCGCGTGTTGAAATCGCTGATTTGGACGTATCCGCGAAAGATGAGCTTCTCGCCGGACGGCCGCTACATTGTCTACGACGAGACCGGGCGCGACGGCTATGAGCAGGGGGCGATCGCGGTGCTGGCGGCCGATGGCAGCCGCGACACGCCGCTGGTGCCGGGCCCCGGCAACAATGTGTTTCCTGTGTGGCATGGGGAGCGTGTCTACTTTTCGAGCGACCGCGGCGGGGCGTGGGGATTGTGGAGCATCGCCGTGAACGATGGCAAACCGGCCGGAGAACCGCGGCTTGAGCGCGCCGCGCTGGGGCGGTTCCTGCCTTTGGGCATCTCCGGCGGCCGCTACTACTATGGGGTGCGTCTCGACACGCGCCAGGTGCGCATCGCCGATTGGAAGGATGAAAGCGCGGGCAGCCCCGTGGCGGCGGTTCCCGGCTTTGCGCCGGCGTGGTCGGCGGACGGGCAGCGTCTGGCGTTTCTGGTGGCGGCGGGGGCCGAGAACTTCGGCCGGGATTCGCGATCGATTGTGGTGTGGCAGCCGGGGGTCGCGCCGGTGGTGATTTCGCCGAAGCTGGCCGGGCTGCGATGGGTGAGGTTTCGTCCCGATGGCCGGCTGTTGGCGAGCGGTTCGGATCGGAACGGGAGGCAGGGGCTGTACTTTGTGGATGCCAAGGACGGGTCGCTGGAACCGGTGCTAAGGCAGCCGGGCGGCAGTGAGGCGGGGCTTGATGCCGTGATTTCGGCCGACGGCGCTTTCGTGATCTTTGTGCGCGAGCGTGAGATTGTGCGGCGCGATGTGGGCAGCGGCGAGGAGACTGTGTTGCACGCATCCAGCGCCGTTCCTCGCGAGCTTGCGATGTCGCCGGACGGTGGCGCGGTGGCGTTCATCGCCACCGGTGAGCGTGACGCTCTGATGATGCTGCCGTTGAAGGGCGGGCACCCTGTGCAGTTGGCGTCAGCCGCGCGGCAGGGCTTTCAATCCATCGAGTGGGCTCCGAATGGCAGCGAAATCTATGTCTCAACCAATACGTCGCCGCCGGGGCTGTGGCGTGTGGCGATGGAAGGCGGTGCTCCGGTGCGGCTGCCGGCGAAGTTCGAGCGGAGCGGGGGCATCCGGTTGGCCCCGGACGGAGCGCGGGTGGCGTATCCGGCGGGTGGGGTTGCTTTGGAGGTGCGGGTGCTTGATCTGGGCCTTGAATCAACCGAGCCGCGGCGCTGAGGCGCCTGATACCATCGGGTGAATGCGGCCTTCCCCGCACATTGCCACCGCATCCGCGAACGTCCGTCTGATCGATGCCGCGGTGGAGTCGCTTCGTCCGCATGCGGAGGCGTTGTTGCTTGCTCCGTCGCGGGAAGCCGCGGCGGAAGCGGTGTGGCGCAACCCGCCGGAGCAGTTCGCGGTGATCCACCGGTTGAGTGTGGCGCAACTGGCGGCCCAGGTTGCGGCGCCGGCGATGGCCGCCGCCGGGCTTTCGCCGCTGACGCAGCTTTCAATGGAGGCGCTGACGGCCCGGGCAGCATTCACGCTGCGGGCGGAGTTGACGTACTTTGCTCCGGTGGCGGCCATGCCGGGGTTTGCGCGGGCGCTTGCGGCAACGCTCGGCGAATTGCGGCTGGCGGGAACGGCGGTGGAAGAACTCGCCGGCGCCGGTGAGCCGGGAGCGGATCTGGCCCGGCTGCTGACGCTGTATACGGAGTTGATGGCCGAGCGCGGCCTGGCGGATCTGGCCCGGATCTTCGAACTGGCATCACGGCCCGCGCCACATCCACTGTTTGGTTTGCCCCTGGTGCTGCTGGACACGCCGCTGCGTACACAGGCCGAGCGGCTGTTCCTGCAGGTGGTGATTGATCGCGCGCCGGCTGTGCATGCGGTGACACTGGCGGGCGATGCCTTGACCGGGCAGGCGTTGGAGGCGCTGTTGCGATGCGGGGCTCAGCCGGTGGCGCCTCCTGCTTCGCCCACCCGCCTGGACCATCTGCGCGGACAGCTTTTCGAGTCCGCTGTGACACCGGCCCCGGCGGGCGACTCGTTCGATCTCTTCTCGGCCGCGGGTGAAGGGCTGGAGTGCGTGGAGATTGCTCGCCGCGCGGCACGGTTGGCGTCGCAGGGAGCGCGATTCGACCAGATGGCGATTCTGCTGCGAAGCCCCGAGCGGTATCAGGCTGTTGTGGAAGAGGCGTTGCGGCGCGCGGGCATACCGGCTTACTTCGCGCGCGGCGCGGCGCGGCCTCATCCGGCCGGACGCGCGTTTCTGGCGCTGCTGGCCTGTGCCGCGGAGAACTGCTCGGCGACACGCTTCGCGGAGTACCTTTCGTTGGGCCAGGTGCCTCCGGAGCCGCCACCCGAGCAGGAGCAGGCGGAGCCCAGCCAACTGGAACTGTTCTGGATGCCGCCGGAGGATGACCTTGCCAGCGGTCTGCAACCCGATCTTACCGCCGGCGAGCCTGAACACGACGCCGAAGCCGACTCTGAAACCAATAGCGGTATCAGTTCGCCCGTGGCCTGGGAGAGACTGCTGGTGGATGCGGCGGTGGTGGGCGGTTCTCAGCGATGGGAACGGCGGTTGCGCGGCCTGGAAGCGGAACTGCGGAAGCGGCTGGCGGTGGCGGCCGAGGACAGCGCACGGGGAATCGAGATCCAGTTGGATCGCCTGGTGAGCCTGCGGCGGTTTGCGGTGCCGCTGGTGGAGCGGCTGGATCAGCTTCCACGCGAAGGCCCTTGGCGGGTTTGGATCGACGGTCTCTCCATGTTGGCCGTGGCTGCGTTGCGCCAGCCGGACAGTGTGCTTTCGGTGCTGAATGAATTGCAGCCGATGGCGGATGTGGGTCCGGTGGGGCTGGACGAAGTGTACGGTGTGCTGGAGGACCGGCTGCGATTTCTGCGGCGTGAGCCGGCGGTGCGCCGGTTTGGGCGGGTCTTCGTTGGGTCCATTGAAGAGGCGCGGGGGCGGGTGTTTGAGACCGTGTTCCTGCCGGGGCTGGCGGAAGGTGTTTTTCCACGGCGCGCGATGGAGGATCCGCTGCTGCTGGACGAGGCGCGCCGGGCGCTGCCGCATCTGCTGACGCGTGACGACCGGGCTGCCCATGAGCGGCTGCTGCTGCGCATTGGCGCGGCCGCGGCGGCGGACCGGCTGGTGGTGTCTTATTCGCGCCTGGATGCCGTGGAAGGCCGTGAACGGGTGCCATCTTTCTATGCCCTGGAACTGGCGCGCGCCGCTGAGGGCGTGCTGCCGAATCTGGAAGAGTTCCGAAGGCGGGCGGCGCAATCGGCGCAGGCAAGGCTGGGATGGCCCGCGCCGCCGGATGCGATGCAGGCCGTGGATGCCGCCGAGTTCGATCTGGCGGTGCTGCATGAATTGCTGGCCTTGGGGGGCGCGGAGCGCAAGGGCGCGGCGAAGTATCTGGTGGCGGCGAATCCGCATCTTGGACGGTCCTTGCGCATGCGCTGGAAACGGTGGAGCCGTGGATGGTCGAACGCGGATGGAATTGTGGACCCGGCGCCCGAGGAGGTGGCTATTCTTGCCGCCCGGGGCTTGCGCCAGCGGGCGTATTCCCCCACGTCGCTGCAGCACTTTGCCAGTTGCCCGTACAAGTTTTTGTTGTACGCCATTCATGGGATTCGTGAACGTGAAGAGTCCGCCGCGCTTGAACAGATGGACCCGTTGACCCGCGGATCGTTGTTTCATGAAACCCAGTCGGCTCTGCTGCGCCGGTTGGCCGCCGCGCAACTATTGCCCATGACGCGCGTGCATCTCGAGCGGATTCTCGACACCGCCGACCTGGTGTTGGATGAGACAGCGGCCCGCTACCGGGAGGAACTGGCCCCCGCCATTGAGCGCGTGTGGGCAAGCGAGGTGGAGGATGTCCGCACCGACCTGCGCGGCTGGATCCGGGAAGTGAGCCTGCTTGATACGAACTGGCTGCCCATTCGCTTCGAACTCGGCTTTGGGCTGCCCGTGGACTCGGGGCGGGACCCGGCGAGCGTGCCCGATGAGATTGCCGTTCTGGATGGCTATCGTTTGCGAGGGTCCATTGATCTGGTGGAGCAGCCGCTTGGCGAAGGCGGCCTGCGCATCACGGATCACAAGACGGGGCGGCCGCCGGAAAAGCCCGTCCTGCATGTGGGCGGGGGCACGCTTCTGCAGCCGATGCTGTACTCGTTGGCCGCGGAGACGATGTTGGGCCAGCCCGTGGAGTGGGCGCGGCTCTACTACTGCACGCAGCGGGGACGCTATCAGCCCATTCCCATCCGCGTGGACGCCCTGGCGCGCCACCGGATCGGGCGTGTGCTGGCGATCATCGATCAGTCGATCACGTCCGGGTTCCTGCCCGCGGCGCCTCGCAAGGATGCGTGCGGCTACTGCGAGTATCGCCCGGTCTGCGGGCCCTATGAAGAACAGCGCACGGCGAAGAAACCCGCCGCGCGGCTGCAGGATCTCTCGGAACTGCGGAGCCTGCCGTGATCATTCCGTTTCCAGGCCGCCGGGCCGCGATCAATGACGACGAAGCGCGCACCCGCATCCGCCACAGTCTGGGTGAGAGTCTGCTGGTTGAGGCTTCAGCCGGTACCGGAAAGACCAGTGAACTGGTGCGGCGCATCGTGAACGTGCTGGCGTCGGGCGCGGCGTCCATCGACCGCATTGCCGCGGTGACGTTCACGAACAAGGCCGCCGGCGAGTTGAAGCTGCGGCTGCGCGGTGAGCTGGACCGGGCGCGATTCAACGCCGAGCGATTCAACGACCAACCGGCCTCGCGCGGCGCGCTGGAACACGCCCTTGAGCATCTGGAAGAGGCTTCCATCGGCACGATCCACTCATTCTGCGGCCAGATTCTGCGCGAGCGGCCGGTGGAGGCTCGCATCGATCCGGCGTTTCAGGAGATGGCGGAACCGGAGGGGTCGCGGTTGTACCGGCGGGCTTTCCGGCGGTGGTTTGAGAGAAGTCTTGAGGCGCCTTCGCCCGCGTTGCGGCGCGCGCTGAGCCGTCTTGCCTGGCGCGACGGCTGGGACACGGCGGCGCCGATGGATCAACTGGCGGAGTCCGGCCGGCGGCTGATCGAGTGGCGCGACTTTCCGGCGGCGTGGCCGTGCCAGCCTTTTGATCGCGAGGCGGCGATCGATGAGCTGGCGCCGTTGGTGCAACGTGAAGGCGCCGGGCAGCGCGCCCTGGTGGAGACGAAGGAGTGCGCGCAATGGATCGCCCGCGCGGAAGCGGGAGGTGCTCGCGACTACGATGCCGTGGAGAGTCTGCTGCTCAAGCTGTTGCGCGATCTGCGGCGCGTCCGGCGCAAGTCCTCGGAGGATCTTCTGCAGCGCCTGGAGGCGTTCCGTGAACGCGCCGACGCCAGCCTGGCATCGGGCCTGCGCGGGGAGATGCAGGGGCTGCTGGATGAGTACGAGCAGTTGAAGCAGCGGACGGGACGCATTGACTTCCTGGACCTGCTGCTGCGAACGCGCGATCTGGTGCGCGGCAACCGCACCGTCCGTGAGTATCTGCAGCGGCGCTACCAGCACATCTTCGTCGACGAGTTTCAGGATACCGATCCGCTGCAGGCGGAGATCCTGCTGCTGCTGGCCGCGGACGATCCCGCCGAGGACAGGTGGCGCCAGGCCCGCCCCGTGCCGGGCAAGCTGTTCGTGGTGGGGGATCCGAAGCAATCCATCTACAAGTTCCGCCGCGCCGATCTGACGCTGTACCGGGAGATCCGCGACATGCTGGATGGCGCCGGGGCCGGTGTGGTGCGGCTGAGCCGCGGGTTCCGCTCCGTGCTGCCGCTGCAGCAGTTGGTGAACGCGGCGTTTGAACCGGCGATGCGTGACGATGCCGAGGCAGGCCAGGTGGACTACGCTCCGCTTGAGGAACATCGCCCGGCCGTGGAATCGCAACCCGCCATCGTGGCTCTGCCCGCGCCGAAGCCTTATGGCATGCGGAACATCTCAGGCAAATCGATCGACGAATGCCTTCCGGGTACCGTGGCGGCGTACATCGACTGGCTGCTCAACCACAGCGGCTGGACTGTGGAGGAGGATGGCGCGCGGGTCCCCATTCGTCCTCGCCATGTCTGTGTGCTCTTCCGGCGGTTCATTCAATGGGGAGACGACCTGAGCCGGGGTTACGTGCGGAGCCTGGAAGCACGCGGGATTCCGCATCTGCTGGTGGGCTCGAAGTCATTCCATCATCGCGAAGAGGTGTCGGCCATGCGGGCCGCGCTGGCCGCGATCGAGTGGCCGGGCGACGAGCTTTCCGTCTACGGCACGTTGCGCGGCGCCTTGTTCGCCATTCCAGACGCGCTGCTGCTCCGCTATCGCGAGGCCGCGGGCCACTGTCATCCGTTCCGCGCGCAACCGGAAGGCGATCTCTTCGCACCGGTGCGCGATGCCATGGAAACGCTGGCGGGTTTGCATCGGGGGCGCAATCACCGGCCGGTGGCGGAAACGGTCAATCTGTTGCTGGAAGCCACGCGGGCCCACGCCGGTTTCGCTCTGCGGCCCGCCGGACATCAGGTGCTGGCCAACGTTCATCGCATTGCCGATCTTGCGCGGCAGTTCGAGTTGTCGGGCGGAATCTCGTTTCGCGGCTTTGTGGAGGAACTGGAAGCGCAGGCGGAGAAGGCTGAATCCGCCGAGGCGCCCATTGTTGAAGAGGGCGCGGAGGGTGTGCATCTGATGACGGTCCACCGGGCCAAGGGGCTTGAGTTCCCGGTGGTGATTCTGGCCGATCTTACCGCCAATCTGTCGGCGCGCGATCCGGACCGCTACATCGACAACGAGCGCGGCCTCTGTGCACTGCGGCTGATGCGTTGCGCGCCCCAGGATCTTCTGGATCATCAGCGCGAAGAGCGGGCGCGCGAACGGGCCGAGGGCATTCGCCTGGCGTATGTGGCGGCCACCCGTGCACGGGACCTTCTGGTGGTGACCGCGGTGGGCGATCAGCCTTACGATGGCTGGCTCAGCCCGCTGAACGACGCCATCTATCCGGCGCGCGGGGAGTGGCGGCAGGCCCAGCGCGCTCCGGGCTGCCCGGCTTTCGGCGCCACCACCGTCCTGGAACGGCCCGTCGAGATGATCCTGGAGGGCGAGTTTTCGGTGAAGCCGGGTCTGCATCAGCCGAAGCTGGGCGGGCATCAGGTGGTGTGGTGGGACCCGGCGGTGCTGAGCCTTGAAGCCGAAAGCGATTTCGGCCTTCGCCATGAAGAGATTCTGGCGGAGGGTCCGGCTTCAGCCGCGGCGCAGTCACGGTTCGATTCGTGGCGCGAGCAGCGCGAGGTGGTGCGTGCCCGGGGCGCACAGCCGTCGATGGAGATTATCAGCCCTTCGTTGGCGGCTGCGGGCCCGGAGGCGTTCCCCTGTGAAGTAACGCGGGTACGGGCCGGGCGCCGGCCGGGTAAGCCCTCCGGCAAGCGGTTCGGAACTCTGGTGCATGCCGTGCTGCGCGACGTGGACCTGGTGGCCGGTCCCGAGAAGATCCTCGAACTGGTGCGCATGCATGCCCGGCTCTGCGGCGCCACGGACTTCGAATCCAGCCATGCCGTTCACTCCGTGGCCGGCGTGCTGGATCATGCGTTGATCGCCGAAGCCCGCGCCGCCTCACGCCTGCTTCGCGAATTCCCGGTGACGGCCGCCCTGGAGGATGGCCGTGTGATCGACGCTGTGATCGACATGGCGTTTGAAAACGCGGCTGGCTGGACCATTCTCGATTTCAAGACCGCGCTGGACCCGCGCCGCCTGGAGGCTTACGAGAATCAGGTGCGCTGGTATGCGCTGGCGCTGGCACGGCTTACTTCGGCGCCGGTGCGGGCCGTGCTGGTGGAAGTGTGACGGTGGCCGAAAAGCACCACTCGCGGTGAATCGCAACCGGTGCCGGGAAGGGGCCGGCATGGGTTTTCAAGGGGTTGCCGAGTGGCACACGGCGTGCAGTAGTCAAGGCATGCGAACCATTCTGCTGACACTGGTTTCCCTGACGCTGCCGGGCCAAGTGCCCGCGCCGCCGGCCGAGGGAGGGTGGCGCCGGGTGAGTGAACCGGCGGCCGTGCCCGATGCAGCGGCGCCGGGCGATCTGCCGGGCCAGATCAACATTCCGGCCGGTACGTGGATCACGATGCGGGTGAACGATACGCTCTCAAGCGATCGCAATTTCACCGGCGAACAGTTCACCGGCGTCCTGACGCAGCCGATTGTGGCGGGTGGTTTTGTGATGGCGCGGCGCGGCCAGACCGTGGGCGGCCGCATTGCTGACGCCCGTCGCGCCGGACGCCGGAAAGGCACTTCCAGCCTGGCCGTGGAACTGATTGAACTTGCACTGGCCGATGGCCAGCAGATTCCCGTCCGAACGCAGCTCATTGAGTACGTGGGCGGACGCACGCGAGGCAACGACGCGGCAACCATCGTCACCACGACGGGGCTGGGGGCGGCCGTTGGCGCGGCTGTGGATGGCGGACCCGGCGCCGCCGCCGGAGCCGGAATTGGCGCGGCGGCTTCCGTGATCGGCGTATTGGTGACGCGCGGACGGGCGACGGTCGTGGACTCCGAGTCCCTGCTGACGTTCCGCACCCTCGCGCCCATCCTGGTGAGCACCAGCCGGACGGCGGTGGCCTATCAGCCGGTGCGCCAGGAAGACTACGAGCAGTCGACGCGCCTGGAGCGCCGGCCGGCGCCGCAACAGCCTGGCTGGTATCCGCCATACTGGGGCGGGGGCTGGGGTGGTCCCTGGGGTTGGGGCGGCGGCTGGGGCGGAACCTGGATGCGTCCCGGCATCATCATCACTCGCGGAGGCTGGGGTCGTGGCCGGTATCGCCGCTGGTAGGCAGTGGAATTCGCGGCGAGTCGAAAAAAGTCGTGCGGGAAATTGACCGTGCCGTGCCCACTTCGCTACTATGAATGTGCGGGGTGGAGCAGTCTGGTAGCTCGTTGGGCTCATAACCCAAAGGTCGTAGGTTCAAATCCTACCCCCGCAACCAAGTTTCTTCCCCTCCCAGCCCTACCAAACCTCCGCTGAAGCCATGAGTGCCGCTCGGTATGGCAAGACCAAGGCGTGGTTTGGGTATTTCGAGGAGTTCCCGGACTACCTGACGCAAGGGGAAGCGCTTGAAAAACTCCAAGAGAATCTCCGGGACCTCTCCAAAGACCTGACCAATGGAGTGATCCCCGGCATTCGCCGGGTGGCCGGGCTGCCCGGCGCGTGTCAACAACTTTGAGACACCCGGCATGGGAATTTACTGACGTTCCTCTCTGTCTGTTGGGCTGGTGTCGACCGGCTTGTTGATCCAAACCTCCGATGGCAGGGGCAAAGGCTTGGG